>NZ_JBRRBV010000009.1:0-176080 GCF_056756445.1 Stenotrophomonas sp. STEN225
TGCAGGACACGCCGTAAACCCATCCATGGGGGCTCGATGGCGCCATCCATGGCGCCAACGGTCCTGCCACCCCAAACCCCCCCACCAATGAACATTTACCCGGGAAGGGAAGTAGTTCCACCCCACGCGTGGATGAAATCTTCCGGATATCGAAATCCAAACGGGGGTCAGATCCGTTCCGCCAGTTCGCAGGAAACTGTCGAAGGCGGGGTGGGTCCGGTTGCGGGAGTGTCCGCGGCATGGATGCCGCGGCCAAGCCCCAAGGGACGGGTTTACGGCGTCTCCCGCAACCGGACCCACCCCGCCTACCTTCAGGAAGCCCGCTTTTGACGTTGACGTTGACGTGGCTTCGGCCTCTGCGGGTGCAGGGCGCAGCCCTGCAGAGAGAACCCTTACCTGAACAGGCCTTTTTGCGTGAAGTCTCAAACATCGTTTAGACTTGCGGAGTCTGCAGCGGCCGTCCGTTTCCCTCCGGGATCGCCGGCGACCAGGGTCCGCCCTCTTCGCCCGCCCCCACTCCGACGCCGTTCGTCACGCATTCCAGCCTGCGCTTCGTGCCGGCTGCACCCAATTCTCGCAGCGCGGTTCACGGGAACGCTCCGAGTCAGCCGATCAGTTTGATCTGCCCCCGTCTGTCCATTCGGACAGGCGTTTCTTGTACTTGGAGCACACTCGATGTCTTTTGAATCGCTGGGCCTGGCGCCCTTCCTGCTGCGTGCGCTGGCCGAGCAGGGCTACGAAAACCCGACCCCGATCCAGCAGCAGGCGATCCCGCTGGCGCTGGCCGGTCGCGACCTGCTGGCCGGCGCACAGACCGGTACCGGCAAGACCGCAGCCTTCGGCCTGCCGCTGCTGCAGCATCTGGGCACCGCGCCGCAGGAAGTGCGTGGCGGTGGCCCGCGCAAGCCGCGCGCACTGATCCTGGCCCCGACCCGCGAGCTGGCCACCCAGGTGCATGACAGCCTGCGCGGCTACAGCAAGTATCTGCGCATCCCCAGCGCCTGCATCTACGGCGGCGTCGGCATGGGCAACCAGCTGGACATCCTGCGCCGTGGCGTGGACCTGCTGGTGGCCTGCCCGGGCCGCCTGATCGATCACCTGGAGCGTCGCAGCATCGACCTGTCCGGCATCGAACTGCTGGTGCTGGACGAAGCGGATCGCATGCTGGACATGGGCTTCCTGCCGTCGATCAAGCGCATCCTGGCCAAGCTGCCCAAGCAGAACCGTCAGACCCTGCTGTTCTCGGCCACGTTCGAGGACAACATCCGCCAGCTGGCGCTGGAGTTCATGCGCAACCCGGAACAGATCCAGGTGACGCCGAAGAACACCGTGGCCGAGACCATCACCCATCGCGTGCATCCGGTCGACGCCGGCCGCAAGCGCGACCTGCTGCTGCACCTGCTGGCACAGGACAGCCGTGAGCAGACCCTGGTGTTCGCCCGGACCAAGCACGGCAGCGACAAGCTGGCCGCGTTCCTGGAGAAGTCGGGCATCAAGACCGCGGCGATCCATGGCAACAAGAGCCAGGGCCAGCGCCTGCGTGCGCTGGGTGACTTCAAGGCCGGTCGCGTGACCGTGCTGGTGGCCACCGACATCGCGGCGCGAGGCATCGACATCAACGAGCTGCCGAAGGTGATCAACTTCGACCTGCCGATGGTCGCCGAGGATTACGTGCACCGCATCGGCCGCACCGGCCGCAACGGCTCCACCGGCCAGGCGATCTCGCTGGTGGCGCAGGACGAGGTCAAGCTGCTGCGCGCAATCGTGCGCCTGCTCGGACGCGACATGGACATCCGCGATGTGCCGGGCTTCGAGCTGCAGGTGCCGATCCGCTGGGGCAACAGTGCACCGGGCAAGGCCGAGCACGACACCGGCGAGCGCGCCCCGCGCAAGAGCCACGCGCGACGTCCGCACGGCGATGCGCCGCGCCATGCCCACGCCGGCCCGAAGAAGGCCGGTGGTGGCCGTCGTGAGGGCGGTAGCAACGGCCAGCAGCGTGCCGGCGCTGGTCAGGGCCAGCGTCGTGGCGGAGGCGGCAACGGCGGTGGTCGTGGCCGCGGCCAGGGCGGCGGCGGTCGCGCCGGCTGATCCTGACTGACAGGAATGAGGGCGTCCCGCTGCGCGGGAGGCCTTACATCGGGGACGGCGCTCGCGCGCCGTCCCTTTTTGTTGCCCGCGCATCAATCAAGGCGCCAGACGCCTCATCCGCGTGCTTTCGCCGGATTCGCCAGATTCCCGAAGAAGATCGCATTGATCAGCAGTCGATCCGTGCCATGCCAGTACTTGCGGTGTGCCGGATCATCGGCGAACAGCACCACGTTGCCCTTTCCCTGGGCCGACACCAGCAGCCACGCACTGCCTGCCACCCGCGCACGATTGCGCTCGGACAGGTAACCGTTGACCCGTGGTGACGCGTCGATGCGCACCACCGTCGAGAACGGATTCGCACTCGGCTGCAGCGTCACGCTGTTTTCCTTGTTCACCGCCAGCTGCCGGCCCGGCACGCCGAACGCCAGGGGATGGCTGGTATCGACATCGGCGCTGAGGATGTTGCCGCTCACCCGCTCGATCGCGGCGATATCGCGCTGGTCACCGAAGGCGCGACGGTTTTCGTCGCCGGCCTCTTCGTCCTTGCCGGTCTTCTCGCCATCGGCGAGCTTCTGTTCGATCGCCCACTTCGACGCGCTGCCATAGGTCACCAGCGAGCCGCCGGCCTGCACCCAGCGCTTCAGTGCGGCCACGGCAGTCGCATCGACACTGTTGTAGGTGCCACCGGACAACACGAGGGTGGTGTAGCGATCCAGCGGAACCTTGCCCAGCTGCTGCGGATCCAGCTTGCTGGCCGGCAGGTGCAGGTGCTGGTCCAGCAGGAACCAGGCCGATCCGATCTCGGTGGCCGCCACGCCTTCGCCCATCACCAGTGCCACGGCCGGCTTGCGCAGTGCCTTCACGCCATCGCTGCCGAGATCGATGCCCTCGCGGCTGCGGCCACTCGACAACGCATGCACCTGTACGCCCGAAGCACGTGCCGCCGCGGCCACCGCGTCGAGCAGGGCCGCTCCCTGCAGTGGCTGGCCGGCAACGGGAATGACGATGCTGCCGGCCGCGAAATCCACGTCGCCCTGTGCGGTTCCGGCGGTGAACGGCTGGAATGCAGCGCGCGCGGCCAATCCCCTGCCCTGCAGCTCGGCCAACGCACGGCTGGCGTTGTAGTCACGCCAGTCGATGGCATAGGCGAACCCCGCCTGGCCGCCGACGACCGCGCCCTGCAGTGGTGGCAGCTCGCTCACCTGTGCACCGCCGTCGATGCGGCTGCGGCTGCCGGCGAAGGCCACGCCGTAGGCTGGCGCAATGGCGTAGCTGGTGCTGCCATAGAACACGTCGCCCTTGATCGGCGGCGTCTCGGCGAAGATCGAGTGCACCAGGCGGAACTGCGCCTGCTGCACGGGCACGACATAGGCACTGCCTGCCTGGAAGCGCTTCCCCTCGACGGTGACATCGCGATCCAGCGCGCGTACCTCGATCCGGTGCAGGAGCAGCAGTTCAAGCAGGCGCCGGGTCAACGCCGGATCATGCGCGTCGCCGAACACGAAGGTCTTCTGCGGCTGCTGCGCGGCCTGCTTCAATGCGCTCTGGAAGAAGGTCTTCTGCAGATCGAACAGGCCACTGCGCTCGGCCACCGCACCGCGCACCGTGCCCAGGCCGGTGGCGACCTGGTTGCGGATGGTGAACGGGAAGGTCAGCAGCCCGTTCACCGACTCCTGCACCCGTCCCCGCGAACTGGCCTGCTCGACGGTGACACCGACCGCGCCATGGAAGTCCGGATAGGTCGAGCCATACACCGGCGAGAAGTTGTCGAAGTTCTCCCCCGTGTAGTACAGCGACCCCAGTGCGTCCAGCGCCTGTGCGTGGTACGTGGCCAGCGTCCTGTTGAACTCGTAGGAGGCAGCCGGGATCAACGGGCTGTGCATGCTCTTCGGCGAAGGCTCGAAGTAGTACGTGCTGTCCTTGCCCATCTCGTGGAAGTCGATCTGCACGTTCGGGTACCACTGGTGGAAGGCGGCCACCTTCGGCCGCGAATCCTGCTGGGTCAGCGCCAGCCAGTCGCGGTTGAGATCGGTGAAGTAATGGTTGGTGCGGCCCTGCGGGAACGGCTCGACATGCTCCTTGTCAGCCGGATCGGCCGAGGCCGGGTCCGATGCCCAGGCGTTGTGCCAGTTGGCGGCACGGTCGCGTCCGTCCGGATTCTGCGCCGGGTCGAACAGCACCACCGCCTGCTGCAGCCATTGCTGGGTTTCACTGCTGCGATTGGCCACCAGGTAATACGCGGTGAGCATCGCCGCTTCGCCGCTGGAGGTTTCATTGCCGTGCACACTGTAGCCCAGCCAGACCACCACCGGGCTGTCACCGGCTGCGCTGCGCGGTTGTGCCGGATCGACCAGGGTCGCGTGCTGCTGGCGGATCTGTTCCAACCGCGCCTGGTTGCTGGCCGCGGTGATGGTGGCAATCAGCAGGGGGCGGCCTTCATAGCTGCGTCCAATGTGCTGGACGCGGATCCTGTCCGAATGCCTGGCCAGTTCCTCGAAATAGGCGACCAACTGGTCGTGGCGGGTGTAGCGGCTGCCGATCGGATAGCCGAGGAACTGCTCCGGCGTGGGAATGGCGCTGTCGAACGCGCCGGCCTTGCTGGCCTGCGGGAAGAAATAGGCGCTCTGCGCCTGCGCGGACAACGCGGGGAACACTGCGCTGGCAGCGGCGATCAGCAACGGAAGAACGGCACGGCGGTGGAAGGACACGGTGACTCCCCGGAAACAGGACGGCAGAGGGCAACGTGGCCGGTCACGGCAGGTGACCGGCCACGGCGTTGGATCAGAAGCGGTAGTCGAAGCCCAGCGTGAAGTAGCGACCCCGCAGGTCATACTGGGTGAAGTCATACGGCGCACGGATGCCCGGGAACGACGCATCGTAGGGCGGCGTCTTGTCACCCAGGTTCTGCACCTTGGCGTACAGGGTCAGGCTGTCGATGCCGGTGTACCCCAGGTACAGGTCGTACTGGCTGTAGCTGCCGACACGCTGCTGCACGGCCTTGGCGGCGGTACTGGCTTCCTGCCGATAGCTGCTGGTGTAGTACCAGGTCACCGCCGCGTTGAAGTCGCCGTACTTCCAGTCCAGCGTGGTGGTGGCCTTGTCCTTGGGCAGGGTGGCGCCGAGGTTGCTGCCGGCGTAGTCGACCAGGGGCCCACCGACCACGGTCGGACGGCGGTAGTCACGGACGTGGGTGTAGGCCGAAGACAGGGTGAAATCTCCGAGGCGCGCCGTCGGGATGCGCTGGCGCAGTTCCACGTCGATGCCCGATGTCTTCAGCTCGCTCAGGTTCTGGTAGCGGTTGTAGACGGCCTGCAGCTTGCCGCGCTCATCGCGCTGCACGGCACCGGCAACGTTGTCGTTGATCAGCGTCTGGGTGTTGTTGGTGCCGACCAGGTTGTCGAGCTGGATACGGTAGTAATCGACACTCAGATTGGTGTTCGCCCACGGTGACAGCACCACGCCGAAGTTCACGCTCCGGGTGCGCTCCGGCTTCAGGTCACTGTTGCCCACGGTGAAGAACGTCGGGCTCTGCCGCGAGCCCGGCACATCCGGGTCACGCGGATCGACCACGCTGCCGTAGGAGATGCTGGTGCTGTTGGAGTTCTCCGACAGCGAGGGCGCACGGAAGCCCTTCGAGGCCGACGCGCGCACCAGCAGGAAGTCCAGCGGTTGCCAGCGCAGTCCGAGCTTCGGCGAGAACGCATCGCCGAAGTCATCGTAGTGATCGGCGCGCGCAGCGGCGGACAGTTCCAGGGTCGAGGCCAGCGGCACGTTCACTTCCGCGTACGCAGCGCTGACCTGGCGCTCGCCGTGCACCTCGGCGATGGCCGGACGCACCTGCAGGCCGGCATCGATCTGCCAGGGGTTGTTCGAATCGAGCTTCTCGCGGCGCCACTCGGCGCCGGCGGCAAAGCCGATGTCACCGGCCCAGGTGCGGCCCAGGCTGCCCGAGATCTTCGCATCGACACCCTGCAGCTTCGATTCGGCCGGACGCAGCGTAGCGATGTTGATCGCATCACGCACCGACTGCGGGGTGGCCGCTGGGTCGAGCAGATTGTAGCTGCCGCTGGCCAGCGCATCGGCCAGCGCCCAGCGGTTGGCGAAGCCGCCCGAGACGGTCTCACGCTCGCTGCTGCGCGCACCGAACGCCGCCACTTCCCAGTCCCAGTTGGCGGTGGTGCCGCGCAGGCCGAACACGCCGCGATAGGCGGTGGAGCGGTTGGTCTTGATGGTGCCGCCGAGATCGAAGAACGTGTACTCGATCGGCACGGCACGCCCGTACGGATTGTACGGATTGCCCGCCGGCAGCTGCGACGACACCGGCTCGGCCAGGCCGGTCTCGGCATTCAGGGCGAAGCGGCCGCTTTCCAGGGTGAAGAACGGGCTGCTGCCGAACCAGGCCGCGCTCTTGATCTGGCTGTACAGCACTTCACCGAACGCTTCGACGTTGTCGCCCAGGCGGAAGGTGCCGTTGGCATAGGCCTGGTAGCGCTTCGTGGATGGAATCAGCGTGGTGTACGGCGCCTGGTTGAAGCCGCAGGTGTCGCCAGCCAGGCCGTCGATCGGAGCGCTCGCAACGCGCGTGGTCCCGGTGGGGCAGTTGCCATTGGCGTCGAGCATCGGCACGGACACGCCATTGATCAGATAGCGCGCCCCCTTGGCTGACCAGCCGTTCCAGCGCCCGCCCGGCAGGTCGGTGTAGATGCCGCTCTTGGTCAGATCGCGCTCGTCCTGGTCCAGGCGATCGCGGTTGTAGCCCTGCAGACTGAACAGGATGTTGTAGCCATCGCTGTCCAGATCACCGAGGCCACCGACGAACTTCAGGTTCTGCTCGCGCAGGCCCCCTTGGTCGGCGCCTCCGAAGCTGCCACCGATCTCGGCACCTTCGAAGTTCTGGCGGGTGATGATGTTGACCACGCCGGCCACGGCATCGGAGCCGTACACCGCCGAAGCACCATCCTTGAGCACTTCGATGCGCTCGACCGCGACCAGCGGCAGGGTATTGAGGTCGACGAAGGTATCGGACAGGCCACCGGCCGGGAAGCCGTAGTTCGCCACGCGACGGCCGTTGAGCAGCACCAGTGTGTTCTTCGGAGACAGGCCGCGCAGGCCGATGCTGGCCGAGCCGGAGGCCCAGCCGTTGTTGGTGGTCTCGTTGTTGGCATTGCCGGTGTTGGCGGAGATCGAGCGCAGCACATCGGCGACGGTGGCCTTGCCGGTCTGTTCCAGCTGCTGGCGGCCGATCACCTGCACCGGGTTGGACGCCTCGGTATCGGCGCGCTTGATGTTGGAACCGGTGACGCGGACGGCGGCCAGGGTACTGGCTTCGCCACTGGCGGCAGCGGTGGTTTCGGCGGCGGCGGACAATGGCGCGGCCAGAGCGGCGGCCAGGGCCGCCACGAGCAGGGTGTGCTGGGGCATGACGATGTGTGGGGTGGTGGTAGGGCGACGAAGTTCCGCAGTAATCCATGACTGGCCGGGGCCCGACCAATAACATCTCTTCATACGGATATAAGAGAAGCTAACATCTCTTCATCCGGATGGAAATAGTCACCCCACTTCGAGGCCGACGCGATCCCGGTCGGATGCGACAGCAGCGGCGTACAATCCGCTCATGGAAATCTTCAAAGTCTTCATGCTTGAGGCGGCCCACCGCCTCCCGAACGTACCGCCCGGGCACAAGTGCGCGCGCCTGCATGGCCACTCCTTCCGGGTGGAACTGAAGGTCGAGGGCGAACCCGGCGCGCAGACCGGCTGGATCATGGATTTCGGGGACGTGAAGGCGGCCTTCCAGCCGATCTACGAACGCCTGGACCACCACTACCTGAATGACATCCCCGGCCTGGAAAACCCGACCAGCGAGAACCTGGCGGTGTGGATCTGGAACGAACTCAAGCCCGCGCTGCCGGCGCTGAGCGAGATCACGGTCCACGAGACCTGCACCTCCGGCTGCCGGTACCGGGGCCCCAGCACCTGAACAACTCATTGATATCCAAAGATTTCTAAAGGCGCCTTGGGCGCCTTTATGATTTTTGTTGCAATGCGGCATCATCGGCGTATGCTGCAATGCATCAAGTCCTTTCCTGACGCCCATGACCGCCGCCTTCAGCGATCGCTTCAGTGATGCCACCCGCCAGCTGGCCGCCGCCGCAACGCGCGCGAACCGGTTGGCGCTGGAGAACGCTGAAAGCATGTTCGGCGTGCAGCTGAAGGCACTGGAACGCAACCTGACCGCGACCGGTGGCTGGCTCGGCGAGCTGGCACGAAGCGAAGATCCGGCCGGATTGCTGTCGCAGGGCGCTCAGCTTTGGCAGGACAACCTGCAGCGGTTTGGGCAGGCCCAGCAGGACGTGGTCGGTCTTGGCCTGCAGGCTGGACGCTCCTGGTCCGAGCTGGTGCAGGGCTACAACGAATCAACAGCGGACGCGACCGGCCACACGCCCTGACGCGACGCTTTCGCTCATTGCATGGGTCCCTCCCCCCATGCAATCCGGACCCGGCAGATCCCTCCCTCTGCCGGGTCTTTTTTTATTCCTCGCCTGCGTGCAGATGCGCGTCTTCGCCCGAGCAGATCGCGAGCGCAAAGGCCTCGCGCCGGCCCGCAACGTGTGGGCAAATGTCCCCGGCGCATTTTCGCACCTCTGCGCACCGATAACCCCTGCACGCCGGGTGGATGCCCTTGCGTGCGAAGTAAAGGAGGAGGTGACGGCCACCGGCCGGCGCCGGGGGACATTCGCACGCAAGGGCATCCACCCGGCACCACACGGAAAAACGCACATACCTGCGCGAAGGGGCAAACACCGCCACCCGGAAACCAGCTGCGCCTAGGCCACCGCCGCCGACTCCGCCCGCGGCAGCTCGAACACGAACGTCGCCCCTGCCTCACTGTCGCGCAGCGCGATGCTGCGGCCATGCAGCTGCACGATACGCTGCACGATCAGCAGCCCCAGGCCACCGTTCTCGCCCCGTCGCGCCCCCAACGCAGCAGGCGCCTGGAACAGCTGCGCACGCACCGCAGCAGCAACGCCGGGACCGTCATCAGAGACGATCACCTCCACGCTGTCAGCCACCGCGCGCAGCCGCACCTCGATCCGCCCTCCCTCCGGCGCATGGCGCAGGGCGTTGTCGAGCAGGTTGGTCAGCACCCGCTCCACCAGACCCAGGTCCGCACGTACCAGCGGCAACCCCTGCGGGAAATCCGCGTGCAACTGCTGGCCGCGCGCCTGCGCCGCCAGCTCGAACTTCTGCAGCACGTCCTGCAGCAGCTCGGGCAGCGCGAACACCTCCCACTCCAGCCGCACCTCGCCGTGTTCCAGGCGTGCCAGCTCGAACAGCGCGCGCGCCAATCGCCCGACCTTCGCACTCTGCGCCAGGGCAATGCCGAGATAGCGCCGGCGCTCCTCCGGCGACAGCGTCGCGTCCTTCAACGCCATCGTCTCAAGGTAGCCATGCAGTGAAGACAACGGCGTGCGCAGATCATGCGAAATGTTGGCCACCAGCTCGCGCCGCTGCAGGTCCTGCTGGCGCAGCTGCTGCCACTGCTCCCCCAACCGCTGCGCCATCTGCGCATGTGCATGTTCGAGGATGACCAGTTCATCGCGCTCACCCGGCCGCAGCGGGCCGGGCGGCGGCAGCGGCGTCGGCGCATCGATGTCGAATGCCTGGATGCGACGTGTCAGGCGGCGCAGCGGCCGGGTCACCCAGTAGAACGCCACCAGCCCGGCCAGCAGGCCCAGGCTGCCCACCAGCATCACCGACCACAAGGTCGTGTTCCACTGGTTGCTGGCGGCGAGGTCGTCGGCGAGCATCTGCCGGTGCTCGCCCACCAGCACCACGTAGACGTAGCCGGCCTGCCGCCCCTGCACCACCAGCGGCGCCACGCTGAACACCTTGCGACCCTCCCTACTGCGCGGATCGTCGCCCAGGATCGGCAGCGGCGCGCCCGCCAGCAGCCGGCGCAGCGGTGCCACGTCCACGCGGTTGCGCATCAGGTGCCCGCTGGGTGCGTCGTGGCCGAGAATGCGGCCCTGGTCGTCCAGCAGGTACACCTCGACGCTGGGATTGACCGCCATCAGTTGCCCGAACAGCGCACGCACCGCCGCATCGCGCATGCCGCTGGTATCCATCAGCTCACTGCGCTGCGCGATGTGCTCGGCCAGCCCCAGCGACAGCCGCTGCACGACTTCCTGCTCGTGCCGTGTGTTCGAGCGCATCTGCAGCGCCAGCAGGGCCATGCAGCACATCAGCATCAGCGCCGCGATCACCGCGGCCAGCTTCTGCCACAGGTTCGGCCGGATCATGCCGCCGCCCCGGCCGGGTCCACCAGCTTGTAGCCCCGGCCCCAGACCGTCAGCAGCCGCCGCGGGTTGGCCGGATCGGTTTCGATCTTGCTGCGCAGGCGGTTGATGTGGGTATTGACCGTATGCTCATAGCCATCGTGCTGGTAGCCCCAGACCTGGTTGAGCAGTTCCATCCGCGCGAACACCTGGCCGGGATGGCGTGCGAAGAACAGCAGCAGGTCGAACTCGCGCGGCGTCAGTTCCAGCGGCCTGCCATCCACGTCGGCAGTACGCGCGACCGGATCCAGCTGCAGTCCTCCCAGCTCGATGGCACCGGCATCGATGCGGGCGTTCTGCGCCATGGCCTCGGCGCGACGCAGCAGGGCACGCACGCGCGCCACCAGCTCCGGCATGGAGAATGGCTTGGCCAGATAATCGTCGGCGCCGAGTTCCAGGCCGACGATGCGCTGGGTTTCGCTGCCGCGTGCACTGATGATGATGATCGGGACATAGCGCGCCATCGCCCGTGCGCGCTGGCAGACCTGCAGGCCATCGACACCGGGCAGCATCACGTCCAGCACCAGCGCG
Source organism: Stenotrophomonas sp. STEN225 (assembly GCF_056756445.1). Classification (NCBI taxonomy): domain Bacteria; kingdom Pseudomonadati; phylum Pseudomonadota; class Gammaproteobacteria; order Lysobacterales; family Lysobacteraceae; genus Stenotrophomonas; species Stenotrophomonas sp. STEN225. The sequence goes on from NZ_JBRRBV010000009.1 coordinate 10,956, forward strand.
TCCCACGGGCCTTCCTGTTCGAGCAGGCGCAGCCCGCCATCACCGCTGTCGGCGTGGGCGACCTCATACCCCTCATCGCCCAGGTGCATGCGCAGCAGGTCGGCGATGTGGGCATCGTCTTCAACGATCAGGACACGTTTCGGGGACATCGGCAGCTCGGGCCAGGGGGGAGGCTGAGCGCATTGTGGCGCGGGATCGCCGCCGATACCTCACGAAAAATTGAATCCTGCGTGAGGATTCGTTGACCGGAGCAGGCGCAGCATGGCCCCGTCGCCCCTTCCCGGAGTCCGCCATGCCCCTCACCCGCCGCCATCTGCTGGGTCTGGGCGGTATCGCCACCACCGCCGGCCTGCTCGGTCTCGGGGCCTGCAGCCGCGCCGCGCCAGCGGCAGCAGAAACGCGCCCTGCGCGACAGTTCGAGATCATGCGCAGTGATGCTGACTGGCGCCAGCGGCTGACCCCGGCCCAGTACGCAGTGCTGCGCCAGCAGGCGACCGAACGCCCTTGGAGCAGCCCGCTCAACAAGGAACATCGGCAAGGCACGTTCACCTGTGCCGGCTGTGCGCTGCCGCTGTTCTCTTCGTCCACCAAGTTCGAGAGCGGTACTGGCTGGCCCAGCTTCTGGGCACCGTTGCACAACGCTATCGGTGAGGACCGCGACGTCACCTTTGGCATGCTGCGGGTGGAAGTGCATTGCCGCCGCTGCGGCGGCCATCTGGGCCATGTCTTCAACGACGGCCCACGCCCTACCGGCCTGCGCTACTGCATGAACGGCGCGGCGCTGGCCTTCCAGCCCGGACCTGCCGCGCATGACAGCGATGCGGGCTGGCGCGTGCCGGTGGGATCGTCCCCTGCTTCTGGAGCCCGATGATGCTGCTGTTGCTGCTTGCCTATCTTGGCGGTGTGCTGACCCTGCTCAGCCCCTGCATCCTGCCGGTGCTGCCGTTCGTATTCGCGCGTGCTGACCGCCCGTTCCTGCGCAGCACCCTGCCGCTGCTGCTGGGCATGGCGCTGACCTTCACCCTCGTCGCCAGCCTGGCGGCGGTCGGCAGCCAGTGGGTGGCGCAGGCCAACCAGATCGGTCGCTGGATCGCCCTGCTGCTGATGGCGCTGTTCGCGGTGGCGTTGCTGTGGCCCGCACTGGCAGACCATCTGCTGGCGCCGTTGCAGCGTGTCGGCGCGCGGTTGAGCGCACGCGCGGACGCTGCCGATGCCGCCGGGCGCGGCGGTGCCTGGACATCGCTGCTGATCGGCATCGCCACCGGCCTGCTGTGGGCCCCGTGCGCGGGCCCGATCCTTGGCCTGGTACTGACCGGGGCTGCGCTGCATGGCGCCAGCGCCAGCACCAGTACGCTGCTGCTTGCCTACGCGCTGGGAGCGATCACCGCGCTGGCATTGGCGGTCTGGATCGGCGGCCGGGTGTTCCGCGCCCTGCAGGCACGGCTGGGGCTGGGCAATCTGCTCCGCCGCGTGCTCGGCGTCGCTGCGCTGCTGGCGGTCGTGGCCATTGCCCTGGGCTGGGACACCGGCCTGCTGACCCGGCTGTCCACCGTCAGCACCGCGCGTATCGAGCAGGGCCTGCTCGATGCGGTACCCGGCGCGCAGCCTTCCGCTCCACCGATGATGATGGGCCCGGCCACTGCAGGCAGCGAGGCACCGCTGCCGGTGGAAGGCACACTGCCCGCCCTGGACGGCGCCACCGGCTGGCTCAACAGCCCACCGCTGGACGCCGCCCAGCTGCGCGGCAAGGTGGTTCTGATCGACTTCTGGACCTATTCCTGCATCAACTGCCTGCGTGCGATGCCGTTCGTGCACGAGTGGCAGCGGCGCTACCGCGATCACGGCCTGGTGGTGATCGGTGTGCACACCCCCGAGTTCGCCTTCGAACGCGACCCGCGCAACGTCATGAAGGCCGTGCAGCAGTTGAAGGTCGACTATCCCGTCGCGCTGGACAACCAGTACGCGATCTGGCGTGCGTTCAACAACCGCTACTGGCCCGCCCACTACTTCGTCGATGCGCAGGGCAACATCCGCGGCCATCAGTTCGGCGAGGGCAACTATGCGCGTTCGGAGCAGGTGATCCGCCGCCTGCTGGCCGAAGCCGGCCAGACCCGGCTGCCACCGCCGGCCGATCCGGCCGCAGCGGACCTGAAGGGCGTGGCCGCGCAGGCGGACATGGGCAACCTGCGCTCGCCGGAGACCTACCTGGGGCATGCGCGCGCCGAGCAGTTCGCCTCGCCAGGCGGGCAACGTGCGGACACGGCATTCGACTACGCGCTGCCACCCGCGCTGGCGCTGAACCAGTGGGGCCTGTCCGGCCGCTGGATCATCGACGACGAGGCGGCACGGCTGCAGCAGCCTGGAGGACGCATCGCCTTCCAGTTCCATGCCCGCGATCTGCATCTGGTGCTCGCGCCACGCCAGGACGGCACGCCGGTGCGCTTCCGCGTCTGGCTGGATGGTCGGCCGTTGCCCGCGGCCGACGCCGGCAGCGACGTTGGCAGCGATGGCAGCGGCGTGATCGACGAACACCGTCTGTACCAGCTGGTGCGCCAGCGCGGCGCCGTCGCGCCACACCGCTTCGAGATCGAATTCCTCGATGCCGGCGCCCAGGCCTACGCCTTCACCTTCGGTTGATCCGGGAGGACACGATGAAGATTTCGTTCGAACAGGGGATCGCCGCCGGCATTGCCGGGCTGGTCGCTACCGCACTGATTGCCGGGGTACTGCTGGTTGATCACGGTGCCATCGCCGCGCCGCTCGAGCGCAGCGCACAGGTGCAGGTGTTGCCTGCGCCCACCGGTGAAGCCGCATTCCGCGATGACGGCACGCACGCCAGCGTAGTGTTTGCCGGCGGCTGCTTCTGGGGCGTGCAGGGGGTGTTCCAGCACGTCAAGGGCGTGAGCAACGCAGTCTCGGGCTACGTCGGCGGCAGCGCGGCGGATGCGCGCTATGAGCGTGTCAGCAGCGGACGCACCGGCCACGCCGAGGCGGTGAAGGTCGACTACGACCCGCGCCAGGTGAGCTACGGCCAGCTGATGCAGGTGTTCTTCTCGGTGGTGCATGACCCGACCCAGCTCGACCGGCAAGGCCCGGACCATGGCAGCCAGTACCGCTCGGCGATCTTCGTCGATGACCCGCGCCAGCAGGCGGCCAGCCGTGCCTACATCACCCAGCTGGGCCAGGCCGGAAGCTATCGCGCGCCCATCGTCACCCAGGTGGGGAGCGGCCAGCGCTTCTATCCGGCCGAGAGCTACCACCAGAACTACATGAGCAACTATCCGCAGGCGGCCTACATCCGCTACTACGATGCTCCGAAGCTGGCGGCACTGGGCAGGCAATTCCCTGCCCTGTATCGCCGGGATCCGGTGCTGGTGCCGATGCGTTGACTGCATGGTGCGCCAGCCCATGCAAAAAAAGGGGCGCGCGGCCATCCAGCCGCGCGCCCTTGAAATATCGGCGGGCACCGATCAGGCCCTGCCGACGAGGACATGCTAGGCTCGGAATCCTCATGGGTACAGCACCAGATGCGACCGGAACCGATGGATACAGATCAATGCAGCAGCGCGTCCGCTCCTCGCTACCAGCGGCTGTCCGATGAGCTGGCCGAGGCCATCCAGGGAGGGCGCCTGCCGGTCGGCAGCCGCCTGCCATCGCTGCGGCAGATGGCAGCACAGCGTCAGCTCAGCCTCAATACGGTGATCGCCGCCTACCGCCAGCTGGAAGACGCCGGCCTGGTGGTTCCGCGGCCAAAGGCAGGTTTCGAAGTGGCGCCGCGACTGTCAGTGCCGCAACGGTCGCTGCGCGATGCGCCGTCGGCCCCCACCGCGCCGTTGCAGCAGGTGCTGATGGCACGCGTGCTGGAGGCGCAACGCCGTTCCGGGGTGATCGACCTCGCCTTCGCCGGGCCACGCGGGCGCCAGTTCTATCCTGGCGCCCAGCTGGCCCGGCACACCGCCCAGGTATTGCGCCACGGCCAGCAGACGGTCGAAACCTACGCACGCCCCAATGGCTCGCCGCGGCTGCTGGCGCAGATCGTGCGGCGCGGCCCGCGCATGGGCCTGCACACGCACAGCGATCGCCTGCTGCTGACCCACGGTGCGATGGAGGCGCTGCAGCTGGCACTGCGTGCGGTGACCCAGCCCGGCGATTCAGTGGGTATCGAAGCACCGTCGTACTTCAACCTGTATCCGCTGCTGGCCAACCTGGGCCTGCAGGCCATCGAACTGCCGACGCATCCGCAACAGGGCCTGGACGTCGATGCGTTGGAGGCGATGCTGGAGCACACACCGCTGGCCGCGCTGGTGCTGATGCCGACCGTGCACAATCCATTGGGCTGCACCATGCCGGTGGCGGCCAAGCAGCGTCTTGCCGAGCTGGTCAACGCGCGGCAGCTGCCGCTGATCGAGGATGCCGTGTACGCGGAACTGCAGTTCTGCGAGCCACCTGCGCCGCTGCTGAAGGCCTTTGACCGCGACGGCTGGGTGATGGTGGTCGGCGGTTTCTCGAAGACGCTGGCCCCGGACTATCGCATCGGCTGGCTCGACGGCGGGCGCTTCGCTGAACGTATCGCCCTGCTGAAGTTCCAGTCCACGGGCGGCGAGCCGCAGCTGCTGGGTGATGCCGTGGCCGCGTACCTGGAAGGGAGCGGATACGAACATCACCTGCACCGCATGCGGCGCCTGTATCGCGAGCAGGTGGGACGGCTGCGCCAGCTCGTGGCCGAGCATTTCCCGCCTGGCACACGCGCCACGGAACCACAGGGTGGCTTCCTGCTGTGGCTGGAACTGCCGGGCGTGGACACCCGCGCACTGTTCGAGCGGGCGCTGGAAGAGGGCATCGTGTTCATGCCCGGCCAGGTGTATTCGCGCGGTCCGCGCTACCGGCACTGCCTGCGGCTGTCGTGCTGCCAGACCTTCGACGCACGTTTCATCGCTGCCGTGGAGCGCCTGGGCGCCCTCGCGCGGGAGCTCGCGGCCGGTTGATCGCAGCGGGTCGCAGGCTCCGCTCTACGGGAACTCAGCCCTCATGCAGGTGCATCGCCAGCGCCTGAGCATCGGCGCCCGGCAGGTGCGGCAGCCGTCCCCAGCATGGCATCGGCAACCGCTGCACCAGCGTGGCCACGTTCTCGTCCTGGCGCTGCATGGCCGGATCGATGTGATTGCCGATCCAGCCCAGGCACTCCACGCCGCTGGCCTGCAAGGAGTGCGCGGTCAACCTCGCGTGATTGACGCAGCCCAGCCGCAGGCCGACCACCAGCACGACCGGCAGACGCAGTGCCCGCACGATGTCGAGCTGATCCAGGTGGACGGAGACCGGCGCCAGCCATCCCCCTACGCCTTCCACCACCACCACGTCGGCGGTGGCACGCAGGCGCTCGAGCGCGGCGACGATCGGTGCCAGGGCGATGTCCACCCCGTCCTCGGCCGCCGCCAGTTCGGGAGCGATCGGCTGCCGCAGGGCATAGGGATTCACGTCGACGTAGTCCGGCACCGGCCGACTGGCCGCCTGCAGCGCCAGCGCATCCTCGTTGCGCAGGCCCTGCCCCAGATCCTGGCTGCCACTGGCCACAGGCTTCATTCCGACCGCTCGCAGGCCACGCCGGCGCAGGGCGTGCAGCAGCGCGGTGCTGGCCGCCGTCTTGCCGATCTCGGTATCGGTGCCGGTGACGAACAGCGCGGATGGCAGGGCAGCGGGCAACGGCATCAAAGGCTCCAGCGGGGCAACAGAGCGTGCATTATCGCTGGCCCGGCACGCTTGCTAGACTGCGGTCATGTTCGCCAATGCCTCGCTTACCGGCAGCAAGCCGGAACAATACGCCCAGCTGCTTGAACAGGCCCGTGGCCTGGTCCATGGAGAGTCCGACCGCATCGCCAACGCGGCCAATCTCTCGGCGCTGGTCTTCCACGCCCTGCCCGACCTGAACTGGGTGGGCTTCTATCTCTACGATGGCCAGGAGCTGGTGGTCGGCCCGTTCCAGGGGCTGCCGGCCTGCGTGCGCATCCCGCTGGACAAGGGCGTGTGTGGTGCCGCGGCCCGCCAGCGCGTGACCCAGCGCGTCGACGATGTCGATGCCTTTCCGGGCCACATCGCCTGCGACTCGGCCTCCCGCTCGGAACTGGTCGTTCCGCTGCTGCGCGGCGATGAACTGATCGGAGTCTTCGACATCGACAGCCCGAAGACCGGTCGCTTCGATGCAGATGACCAGGCCGGACTGGAAGCCATCGCGCGCGTCTTCGTCGAGGCGTTGGGATGAGTGCGCCGAAGCTGCGCAACATCGGTCCGAAAAGTGCGGCGTGGCTGCGCCAGGTCGGTCTGCGCAGCCGTGACGATCTGGCCGCCGTCGGCGCGGTGGGTGCCTTCGTCAAGGTCAAGCGCGCCGGCTTCAAGCCCAGCCTGAACCTGCTCTACTCGCTGGAAGGCGCCCTGCTGGACTGCCATTGGCAGGAACTGAGCGAGCCGCAGCGCGAGGCGCTGGTGCAGGACTACGAAGCGCGCATCGCCGCGCACCCGCTGAAGGCGGCTGGCCCGGCCTCGGGGCCGGTGCACGAGCAGCGATTCGACGCAGACGACGACGCAGAAGAAAACGTGGCCGGAAGCGCCGACGAGGACTGATCGGCGCCGGCCGGATCAGGGCTGCTGCAACTCCAGCAGCTCGCCCACCAGGCCTGCCTCGCCACGCTCCAGCCTGACCCGCAGGCGCGTACCGTGGTCGATGCGCAGCGCCCAGCACAGCGACATCGGCAGGCCGCAGACCTGTGACAGCACCATGCGCAGCGGGCCACCGTGGCTGACCACGACGGTCGGCAGCGGGTCGTCATCGTCGAGCAGGCGGTCGAGCGCACGCGCGATGCGCCGCTCGAAGTGCCCCCAGCTTTCGCCGTTGGGCGGCGGATACGCATGCGGATCAGCATGGAATGCCGCCAGCGCCTGCTCCGGCAGGTCGAACAGTGCCTGCCCGTCCCAGTCGCCGAAGTCGAGTTCTTCCCACTCCTCGTCTGCATCCACGTCCAGCCCGCGCGGGGTGGCCAGCGCCATCGCTGTGTGCAGTGACCGCAGGCGGGGCGAGCTGATCACCCGCTCCCAGGGCTGCGTGGCGTAGGCCTCCACCAGTTCCTGTGGCAGGCGGGCCAGCTGCGGTGGATCGCTGCGGCCATCGAGGTACTCGTCGCGACCGTTGCCGGCGTGGCGGACCAGGTCGAGGATCATGCATGCGTCCTGTGCAGGCAACGCGGGGACAGCGGAAAACGGGCGGACATCGGCAACGGCACCACGGGATCAAGCAGCAATTCTAGTGGCTGGGGATCATCAGCTCCACAGACATTGCCGCATATGCGCCGCACCGGGCATGCCGATGCCGTAGACTGCGCGCACTTCCAGGTGACCTGCGGCATGGCCGGCAGGTTGAAACGGGAAGCCGGTGACGCGTGAACCCACGCCATGCCGGCGCTGCCCCCGCAACGGTAAGCACGTCAGTTCCAGGCAAGACCGCCACTGTGCCAACAGCATGGGAAGGCGCCTGGACGGTGGCCTCGCGCCGCCTGGCGGCAAGCCCGGAGACCGGCCCGGAAGCCTCAGGTCGCGATGCGGTGGGCATGGCGCTGGATGTCCGCAGCACTGCCTGCGGCATCGGCGCTTGCCTGCCTCCGCGGCTCCTCCCCTTCGCCACGCGGGCGTGCGTGGCACCTGGAGTCCCCCGATGAAGCTGCAGTCCCGATTGCTTTCCCTGGCCGTGTTGGCCGCCCTGCCCGCGTTGGCCCAGGCCGATGATGGCGCCCGCGCGCTCGATCCCATCCTGGTCACGGCCACCCGCACCCCCATCGCCCTGCAGGACAGCATCGCGCCTGCGCAGGTGATCGACCGGACGCAGATCGAGTCCAGCCAGGCCACTTCGCTGCAGGACCTGCTGCGTGGCCGCGCCGGCATCAACCTCACCAACGCCGGCGGCCTGGGCAAGCAGAGCTCGCTGTTCCTGCGCGGCACCAACTCCGGCCACACGGTGGTGCTGGTCGACGGCGTGCGCATCAACAGCGCCGATCTCGGCCTGGCGATGATCCAGGACCTGCCGCTGGCGCAGATCGAACGCGTGGAGATCGTGCGCGGCCCGCAGTCCAGCCTGTATGGCGCCGACGCCATCGGCGGTGTGATCCAGATCTTCACCCGCCGCAACCAGGGCGACTTCGCGCCACATCTGCAGCTGGGCGGTGGCAGCAATGGCCTGCGTGAGGCCAGCGGCGGCATCGGTGGCAGCAGCGAACGCGGCTGGTTCGGCGCCGACATCGCCTACCAGCATTCCGATGGCATCGATGCCTGCCGGGGCTCGGCCACGCTGTTCACCGGCTGCTTCGCCGACGAACCCGACCGCGACGGCTACCGCAACCTCTCCAAGAGCCTGCGCGGCGGCTACAACTTCAACGAGCAGTGGACGGTGGAGGGCACCGCGCTGCGCGCCGACGGCCAGAACCACTACGACGGCTACTACAACTACTCCGAGACGCGCCAGCAGGTACTGTCCGGCAAGGTCCGCTACACGCCGGCCGAACGGTTGGTGCTGACCGCCAGCGTCGGTCGCAGTGACAACGAATCGGACAACGTCGGCGCGGACGGCGTGCATGGCAGCGCGCAGACGCATCGTGACAGCGCGTCGCTGCAGGGCGACTTCGGCGTGGCCGAAGGCCAGCTGCTGAGTGCCGGTGTGGACTGGAGTGAGGACAACCTGGACGGCAGCAGTGCCGGCTATCGTGTCGACAGCCGTCGCAACACCGGTGTGTTCGTGCAGTACCAGGGGCGCTTCGGCCGGCACCAGTTGCAGGCCAGCGCGCGCAACGACGACAACCAGCAGTTCGGCAACCATGCCACCGGCAGCATCGGCTGGGCGATGGAGCTGGATCACGGCCTGCGCATCAACGCCAGCTACGGCACGGCCTTCAAGGCACCCACCTTCAGCGACCTGTATGACCCGTGGAGCGGCGTGCCGACACTGGATCCTGAGAAGTCGAAGAGCGCCAACCTGGGCATTTCGCAGCAGGGCCAGGGCTGGCGCTGGGGCCTGGATGTGTACGAGACCCGCATCGATGACCTGATCACCTACGATGCAGCCACCTTCAGGATGCAGCAGGTGGAGAAGGCGCGCATCCGCGGTGCCGAACTGACCGGCGGCGTCGTGCTGGCCGGCTTCGACATCGCTGCACAGCTGAGCTACACCGACCCGCGCAACCGCACGAACGGCAGCAGCCAGTTCGACAACTGGCTGCCGCGCCGTGCACAGCAGACGGCACGGCTGGATGTGGATCGCCGCTTCGGCGCATTCCGTGCCGGCCTGACCGTACAGGGTGCGGGCAAGCGCTATGACGATGCCGCCAACACGGTGAAAGTCGGCGGCTATGGCACGTTGGATCTGCGCGCCGAGTACGCGCTCACGCCATCGTGGTCGCTGCTGGCCCGGGCAACCAATGTGTTCGACCGCAGGTACGAGACCGTGGCGTGGTTCAACCAGCCGGGCCGCGAGTATCAGCTGAGCGTGCGCTACCAGCCGAAATGAGCAGGCGCGCCGGGCGCAGGCCCGGCGCTATACCGGGATGCGCGCGGCCAGGCCCGGCAGTTCGCGCAGATCGTCGATCACCGCCACCGCAGCTGCGGTGGCCAGGTCCAGGCCACGCGGATAACCGTAGCGCACCAGCACGATCGGCATTCCCGCGTCTTCCGCCGCGCGGTAATCGGTCACCGAATCACCCACCATCAGGCATGCATCCACCGGCACGCCGAAGTGTGCCGCGATGTGCCGCAGTGGTTCGCCGCTGGGCTTGCGCTGCGGCAGCGAATCGCCGCCCAGCACCAGCGCGAACGCATCGCCGATGCCCAGATGCTGCAGCAGCGGCGGCACCAGCGCTGCAGGCTTGTTGGTGCAGATGGCCAGCGGCACAGCGCGTTCCCGCAGCTGCGCCAGTGCTTCGGCCACACCGTCGAACAGGCGTGGGCTGCGCAGCAGGCACTCACGGTAATGCACCATGAACACCGGCATGACCTCGGCCAGATCGACCTGCCGCCCTGCGGCGTGCACGGCCTGCTCGACCAACCGGCGGACACCGTCGCCAATCCAGCCCAGCACGGTGGCTTCCGGCACACGGGCCAGGCCGATGTCCTCCAGCGTGCGGTTCAGGGCTTCGGCGATATCGGCGGCGCTGTCGACCAGCGTGCCATCGAGGTCGAACACGACCAGCGGATAGGGATACGACACGCAACGCACCTGTACGACGTGGGGCTGCTCATTGTATGCCGTGTGCGCATCGCACCGGGATGTCATGCAGGTTCCACACGCGCCGGTCGCCAGTCCAGGTCCTGGAAGGCCGGGCTGGCGAAGCACTCGCCCAGGAAGTCGAGGAACCGCCGCATGATCGCCGACTGCTGGCGACGCGATGCGTACACCGCATGAATGCCCAGCTCGTCCAGGGTATACGCCGGCAGCAGTTCCACCAGCTCGCCACTGCGCAGCAACGGCGCCACCTGGTAGGTGGGCAGCATCGCGATGCCCGCGCTGGCGCGAACGGCTTCCAGCAGCAATGACGCTTCGTTGGCGCTGATGTTGCCGCCCACCGCCACCGACTGCGAACGTCCGTCGCGGTGCAGGTGCCACAGGCTCTTGCCCACGTAGTGATGGGTCAGGCAGTTGTGTGCGGCCAGATGTTCCGGGGCGGTCGGCGTGCCGCGCACCTCCAGGTAACCGGGCGTGGCGCACAGCACCGAGCGGCACGTGGCCAGCCGTCGCGCGATCAGGCTGGGATCGATCTGCCGGGCGATGCGTACCGCCAGATCCACCCGCTCCTCGACCAGATTCACCGTGCGATCGACCAGCAGCAGTTCGATGCGCGCCGCCGGATGGCGCTTGACGAAGTCGGCCACGGCGCGCGCCAGATGGCTCTGCCCGAACGAGACGCTGGCGGTCACCCGCAGCGTGCCATGCGGTTCGGGATCGTCGCTGGCCAGTTCGCCCTGCAGCGCCTCGCCGATCTCCAGCATCTGCCGGAAGCGCGCCAGCGCCGCCTCCCCCGGGCCGGTCAGGCTGACCCGGCGCGTGGTCCGGTGCAGCAGGCGCGCCCCCAGCCACGCCTCCACCTCGGCGAGGTAACGGGTGACCATCGCCCGCGACATGTCCAGCACCTCAGCGGCGGCCGTGAGGCTGCCGCGCTCGGCCACCTCGATGAACACGGTCATGGCGGTCAGTCGATCCATCTGCTCGATTCATGCAACAAACAAGCACGTTATACGCTGTTTTTCGGACAATTGCAGCGTTCTACAGTGGCCCCGTCGTCTTCCCCTCCCCTTGCTTACGGAGTTCGCCATGAAAATCGCCCTCGTCGGTGCCACCGGCAACATCGGCCGCCAGATCGCGCGCCACGCGCTGGCCGCCGGCCACGAATTGACCCTGATCGTGCGCAGCACGCAGGACCTGCCGGCGGAGCTGGCCGGTGCCCATCCGGTGATCGCCGCGCTGGATGATCCCGACGCGCTGGCCGCGGCCATCGCCGGCCACGACGTGCTGGCCAGCGCCTACGGGCCACGTCCGGGCGATGACATCAGCCGCGTCGGCGAAGTGGCCGGACAGCTGGCAGCCGCGGCACGCAAGGCCGGGGTGCCGCGCCTGGTCGTGGTCGGCGGTGCCGGCAGCCTGGAAGTGGCACCGGGTGTCCAGCTGGTCGATACGCCGGATTTCCCGGAGGCGTACAAGCCTTATGCCCTGGCCCACCGCGAAGCACTCAAGCGCCTGCAGGCGGTAGACGACCTCGACTGGACGTTCTTCTCGCCGGCCGCGGAAATCGGACCGGGCGAAGAGCGTGGCCAGTACCGCGTGCAGGCCAAGGCCTTCCTCGCCGACGCCAGCGGCCACAGCCGCATCAGCTACGCCGACTATGGCGCTGCCTTCGTGGCGGAGCTGGAGGCGCATGCCTACCCGAAGCAGATCATCACTGCGGCGTACTGATCGACCTACATGCCGGGCATGGCCCGGCGCTGCACAAGGAGTTCCGCATGCGTTCCGTTGCCCTGCTGCTTCCGCTTGCACTGGTCACCAGCTTCGCCAGCGCCCCGCTGCTGGCCGCACCGGCTGCCCCGGCGCCGGCCACGGCGGCGAAATCACAGCTGCACCTGCAGTACTTCCATCCTGGCCCGCAGGCGATGTTCTCCGTGTCATCGGTGCTGATCGAAGGCCGCCACGATGCGATCCTGATCGACGCACAGTTCGCGGCCAGCGACGCGCGCAGGCTGGTCGAGCTGGTCCGTGCCAGCGGCAAGCAACTGACCACGATCTACATCAGTCATGGCGATCCGGATTACTACTTCGGCCTGGCCACGCTGCAGGACGCCTTCCCGCACGCACGCATCGTCGCCACTGCGCAGACCGTGGCCCACATCCAGCAGACCCACGCCGGCAAGCGTGCCTACTGGGGCCCGAAGATGGGGGCCGACGCACCGGCGCGCATCGTTGTGCCGCAGGTGCTGGAGGGCGACGCGCTGCTGCTGGAAGGGCAGCGCCTGCCCTTGATCGGACTCGATGGCCCTACGCCGGACCGCAGCGTGCTGTGGGTGCCTTCACTGCGCGCGATCGTCGGTGGCATCCCCGTGGTCGCCGGCGAGCATGTGTGGATGGCCGACACGCAGACCCCGAAGTCGCATGCCGACTGGCTGCAGACCCTGCAGCGATTGCAGGCACTGAAGCCGCAGGTGGTGGTACCGGGCCATTACGCGCAAGGGGCGGCGCTGGACGCCAGTGCGCTGCGCTTCACCGCCGGGTACATCCGTGCGTTCGATGCGGAAGCGGCCAAAGCGAAGGACAGCCAGGCGCTGGTGAAGGCGATGCAGGCGCGTTACCCGCGGCTGGAGGGCGTGGAGTCGCTGCAGCTGAGCGCGAAGGTGGCCAAGGGCGAAATGCAGTGGCCGTGAGGCAGGACCGCGGTCAGGGCCGGTGCGGATCGTTCGACGCCTGCTCGAACAGCTCCCCCTGCACCACCGGTTCCTTGTCGCGGAAACCGCCCAGGCCGACGCCCACCAGGCGATAGCGCGTGTCGGCCGGCAGGTCCACGCGCGCGCGCAGCGCCAGCGCGGCATCGCGCAGCTCCTCCATCGATTCCGGCGGGCGGTCCGGGGTGAAGCTGCGGGTAAGGATGCGGAACTGCGCCGTCTTCAGCTTCAGCACCACGGTGTGGCCCACGCGTTCCGTCCGGCGCGTGGCGTTCCAGGTTTTCTCTGCCAGCTGCACAATGGCCTCGCCCAGGTCTTCAAGCAGCAGGTCCTCGGCAAAGGTGTCCTCGGAAGAGATCGACTGCACCGGCTGGTCCGGCTCCACCGGCCGTTCATCGACGCCGCGTGCACGGTTGTAGAGGCTGCGGCCAAAGCTGCCGAACGCGTCCTCCAGATCCGCCAGCGCCCATTGCCGCAGGTCACCGCAGGTGATGATGCCGCGCGCCGTCAGTTTGCCTTCCATCACCTTGCCCACGCCGGGCACGCGGTTGACCGGCAGCGGCGCCAGGAATGCGTCCACCCGTTGCGGTGGAATAACGAACTGGCCGTCGGGCTTGCGCCAGTCCGAGGCGATCTTGGCCAGGAACTTGTTCGGCGCGATGCCCGCTGAAGCGGTCAGCTGGGTCTCGTCGCGGATCTGTGCGCGGATCGTGCGTGCGATCTCGGTTGCCAGCTCGATGCCACTTTTCGGCTCGGTCACGTCCAGATAGGCCTCATCCAGCGACAGCGGCTCGACCAGGTCGGTATGGCGCAGGAAAATCTCGCGCACCTGGCGCGACACGGCCTTGTAACGCGCGAAGTCCGGCGGCACGAAGATCGCGTCCGGGCACAGGCGCTCGGCACGCATCGCCGGCATCGCCGAACGCACGCCGAACACGCGCGCTTCGTAGGACGCCGCGCATACCACCGAGCGCGCACCGCGCCACGCCACCACCACCGGCCTGCCGCGCAGTGAGGGATCGTCGCGCTGCTCCACCGACGCGTAGAAGGCGTCCATGTCGACGTGGATGATCTTGCGCAGTCGGGTCATGTCAGGTGTACGGGGCGGGTTCGGCGTGGGTGGGCCACACGCCGAGGTATGGTCGTTGCACATCAACAGGATGCGCGTATTCCATTGAAAACACTACGGTTGCGTACGGTTGAAATGTTTGATCGGCAGCGCTTCCAAGGGCATTCTCGAGCGCTTGTATCCCTGTTCGTCGCTTCCAGGATTGCGTTTCATGACTCGTCTCCACGCGTTCAACCGCGACCAGCTGCTGGCCAGCGCACGCGGTGAACTGTTCGGCGCCGCCGCCGGCCGTCTGCCCAACGACCCGATGCTGATGTTCGACCGCATCACCGACATCCGCGAGGACGGCGGCCCGCATGGCAAGGGCATGGTACGCGCCGAACTGGATATCCGCCCGGACCTGTGGTTCTTCGGCTGCCACTTCATCGGCGACCCGGTGATGCCCGGCTGCCTGGGCCTGGATGCGATGTGGCAGCTGACCGGCTTCTACCTGACCTGGCTGGGTGCTCCCGGCAAGGGCCGCGCCCTGGGCTGCGGCGAGGTCAAGTTCACCGGCCAGGTACTGCCGGACGCCAAGCGCGTGCGCTACGAGATCGACATCACGCGCGTCATCAACCGCAAGCTGGTGATGGCCCAGTCCGACGCCCGCATGTATGTGGACGATCGCGAGATCTACAACGCTCGCGACCTGCGCGTGGGCCTGTTCACCGAAACCGGGAGCTTCTGATGCGTCGTGTCGTCATCACCGGCATGGGCATCACGTCCTGCCTCGGCAATGATCTGGATACCGTCTCTTCCGCACTGCGCGAGGGGCGTGCCGGCATCACCGCATTGGCCGACCACGCCGAAGCGGGCCTGCGCAGCCAGATCGGCGGTCGTGTCGACCTCGACCTGGACGCCCTGATCGACCGCAAGCAGAAGCGCTTCATGAGCGATGCAGCAGCGTTCGCCTACATCGCCATGCGCAATGCCATCGCGGATGCCGGGCTGGACGAGGCGCAGGTCAGTGGCCTGCGCACCGGCCTGATCGCCGGCTCCGGCGGCGGCTCCAGCGAGTGGCAGATCGGCGCGGTCGATCTGCTGCGTGCACGTGGCGTGCGCAAGGTCGGCCCGTACATGGTGCCGCGCACGATGTGCTCCACCGTGTCGGCGTGCCTGGCCACCGCGTTCCAGATCAAGGGCGTGAGCTACTCGCTGTCGGCGGCCTGCGCGACGTCGGCGCACTGCATCGGCGCCGCCGCGGACATGATCCGGCACGGCGCGCAGGACATCATGTTCGCCGGCGGTGGTGAAGACCTGCACTGGTCGATGAGCGTGATGTTCGATGCGATGGGCGCGCTGTCGACCAGTTTCAACGACACCCCGGCCAGCGCGTCGCGCCCCTACGACAAGGACCGCGACGGCTTCGTCATCGCCGGTGGTGGCGGCATGCTGGTGCTGGAAGACTACGATCATGCGGTTGCGCGCGGCGCACGCATTTATGCCGAGCTGATCGGTTATGGCGTGACATCCGATGGTGCGGACATGGTGGCACCGTCCGGCGAGGGCGCGGTGCGCTGCATGAAGATGGCACTGCAGAACGTGGACCGCCCGCTGGACTACCTCAACACGCACGGTACCTCGACCCCGCTGGGCGATGTCACCGAACTCAACGCGATCCGCGAGGTGTTCGGCGAGGCCGTGCCGCCGCTGTCCTCGACCAAGGCGCTGTCCGGCCATTCGCTGGGCGCGGCCAGCGTGCACGAAGCCATCTACTGCCTGCTGATGATGCGCGATGGCTTTGTTGCCGGCTCGGCCAACATCAGCGAGCTGGACCCGGCGGTGGAAGGCTTCCCGATCCTGCGCGAAAGCCGCGCACAGGTGCTGGACACGGTGATGTCCAACAGTTTCGGCTTCGGCGGCACCAATGCGGCCCTGGTGTTCGGCCGGGTCTGATCGCCCGCCATTGGCCTGCACGGTCGCCGGGCATGGCCCGGCGCTACCGCGTAGTCGGCAGCACCGCCTCTGGTAGCGCCTACGCCGGGCGCGGCAGCAGCGGCAGCAGCAGGGCGTGCGCGTCGCGCAGCGAGCCGACGATGCGATGACCGAGCGCGCGCAGTTCCTCATCGGGATGCACCAGGTCCGGCACCTGGATCACGGTCATGCCTGCGGCCAACGCCGCACGGGTCCCCGCAGGTGAGTCCTCCAGCGCCAGGCAGCGCTCCGGCGCCTGCCCCAGCCGCTGTGCGGCCAGCAGGTAGATGTCCGGCGCCGGCTTCGGCCGCGCCACGTCGCCACTGGTGATCACTGCATCGAAGTACGGCAGCAGGCCGGCAGCGCCCAGCTTGCGGTTGGCCCGCGGCTGACGCGTGGTGGTCGCCACCGCACGCGGAATCGCATGCGCCTTCAGCAGTTCCAGCAGCTCCAGGATGCCCGGCCGCAGAGGCAGGCCGGTCTGCGTGCGTTGCTCATACAGATCATGGCAGCGCAGCGCCATCGCCTCGATCACACTGTCCTCCACGCCCTGCTGGCGCAGCAGCGATTGGCTGTCGCGATCGCCAAGGCCGACCATGCGCACGAAGAAGGATGCATCCAGCGGCAGGCCGAACGCTTCGGCAGCCTCACTCCAGCAGGCGATGGACACCCGCTCGCTGTCGATCATCAGGCCGTCCATGTCGAAGATGACGGCGTCGGGAAGAAACGGCAGCGCAGCGATGACAGTCATGGAGCGAACAGCGTATCCAGGTCGGTGGAGGTCAGCAGCCGCCATTGCCCCTCGGCCAGCCCCTCCAGGTCCAGGCCACCGACGCGGCTGCGGTGCAGTGCCTGCACATGGTTGCCGGTAGCGGCGAACATGCGGCGCACCTGATGGTAGCGGCCTTCATGCAGTACCAGGCGCGCCTTGCGTGGACCCCGCACCTCCAGTTCAGCCGGCAGCAGGGCGGTCTTCTCCGACTCCAGCATCAGCGTGCCGCTGGCGAACAGAGCCACTTCGTCGCCGCGCAGGTCTTGGGCCAGCTCCACCTCGTAGACCTTGGGCAGTTTCGACTTCGGCGAGATGATCCGGTGCAGCAGGCCGCCATCGTCGGTCAGCAGCAGCAGGCCGCTGGTGTCGCGGTCCAGCCGGCCGACCGTGGACAGCACCGGGTCGCGGTCGCGGAAGCGCGGCGGCAGCAGATCGTAGATCAGGCGGCCGATGTCCTTGGTCGAGCAGGTGTAGCCGGCCGGCTTGTGCAGCGCGATCGACAACCCCGGCGGCGGATCCAGCGGCTCGCCGTCGACCCGCACGGCCTCGTGCGGCACCTGGTCGTCGGCATACAGCACCTCGCCGTCGGCGTCGGTGATACGGCCTTCGCGGAACATCCACTGCACCTGCTTGCGGCTGCCATAGCCCAGGTTGGCGATGTGCTTGACCAGCTTCATCGGCCCTTCCCCTTTACCGCTTCGACCAGCTTGAACCCGTCACGCTCGGCGACCACGCGCACCGCGCCGAAGCTGTCGTTGAGCGTGTGTTCGTACGGCAGGTGGCGGTTGGCCACCACATACAGGCGACCACCCGGGCGCAGCGCCTGCGCCGCCACGGCGATGAAGCGCTGGCCGATATCCGGCCGGTCCGCGCGCGACGGGGTATGGAACGGCGGATTGCTGATGATGACGTCGTACCCCGGCTCGATGCCAGCGGTGACGTCCCGCCACAGGAAGCGCAGCGGCAGCGGGCGCGGCGGTGGTGCAAGATTCAGCTCGGCCAGTGCCAGGGCCCGCTGCTCGGCTTCGTACAGATCCAGCGCGGTGATCTTCGGGCAACGCTCCAGCAGCTCTCGCGACAGGTAGCCGTAGCCGGCCCCGAGGTCGGCCGCGCGTCCGGCCAGATCGGCCGGCAGGTGCTCGGCCAGCAGCGCCGAAGCCGGGTCGATGCGGTCCCAGGCGAACACGCCCGGGCGGCTGAGGAAGCGGCCACCCACGATCGGCCGCACCGCATCCAGCGCGCTCCAGCGCTTGGCCAGGTCAGCATCGTGCTGGCCCTGCAGTGGCGCGGTCCAGTACACCCGGCAATGGTTCTTGGTCAGGCTGCCGCCGAGGCCGGCCAGCTGCTTGAGGTCACCTTCGCCGGAGCGCGCGCCCTCGTTGTTGGACTGGCAGGCGACGATGCGGCCCCCTTCTGCGGCCAATGCCAGGGCACGGGCGAACAGCGCGCGGGCCTCCTCGCGCTGGCGCGGCGGCAGCACCAGCACCAGCGGGTAGCGGCCCCGGCCCGCGACATCGTCAAGCTGGCCGCTGACGGTCCAGCCGGCGGCCTGCTGCAGGGGCTGCGCGAACGGCGCAAAACTCTGCTCGCAGTGCACCTCACGCCCGCCGGCCTGCTCACGCAGTGGCCAGCCGTCGCGGGCACGCAGGAACGCAACCGGCCCGTCCGGCCAGCGCAGCGCGCCCTGGGAGAACGGCAGGAACAGGGTCTGCAGGGGGGCGTCGTCGCTGGCGGCCATCGGCGCGGTTACTTGAAGCGTGAGGGCCGTCCATTGTACCGGCTCGCGCGGTCCGGCCCGGCAGGCCACTTTGCGAAACTTCAACGGGGCATTGATGCCCCAGCAACATCGGACCCTTCAGGGTAGAGGTCCCCCGAGACTTCCAGCAGGAGAATCCGCATGCGTGCCTTGTTCGTCGGTGGCGTGGTCGACAACAGCGAAATGGACCTGGAAGGCAGCCATCCTCCCGTGCACTACCCCGAGGACACCGGCGGTGGACATTCACGCTACCGGCTGCACCAGGTCGGCCACGGCGCCGATGGCAGCGTGGCATACGCGGTATACGGCGCACCGGACCTGGCCGACGACGAGGTGGCGCGGGTGGCGGAGGAGCGCGCCTATGCCCGGCGGTTCGAGGCAACGCCGACGGTGTTCGAGCACTGACGTGCCTGTCGCGCCCGAGCCCAGGCCCGGGCGTGCGGACCGCAGCCGGGCGTGAGCCCGGCCCCCTGCCGGATCACGTCGTTCTGGGTGGCAGCTGGCGGATGCTGGCGATCTCGTCGAGCCAGACGTGATGCTGCTGCACCGGCGTGTCGTAGTCGTCCAGGCGCAGCTGGCCGTTGCTGCCTTCATCGCCGGCGTCGTTGCGGTACTGCTGCACCGTTGGGCGCACGGCGACCGTGCCCAGCAGGCGGCGGCCATCAAGCAGGGTCAGTTCGACCTGCGTTTCGCCGTCGAGCTGCGACAGCATGGCCTCCAGGCGCGCGATCTGGGACGGGTCGGTATGGATGCGTGGAGCAATACGGGACATCGGAGAACCTCCTGCGTGCAGGGTCGCCGATCCACCGTGAATGCTCAGTGCAGCGCGCTGTCGGCGCGCGGCACCTGCACCTTGCGCACCGCAGCCACCAGCTGGGCCACCGAGTACGGCTTGGCCACATGCTCCTGGAAGCCCGAGGCCAGCGCGCGCCGACGGTCATCCGCACGCGCCAGCGCGGTCACGGCCACCGCCGGCAGGGTCGCCGCATCCACGCCCATGTCTTCGCGCAGGGTGCGCACCAACCCATAACCATCCATACCCGGCATGCCGATGTCGGTCAGCATCACGTGGTACTGCAGGTGGCCGGCATCGGCCAGCAGCGCCAACGCTTCGCCGGCCGAACTGGCAGCTGACACCGTCGCGCCCTGCTCTTCCAGCATGCGCCGCAGGTACTCCAGCACTTCCGGCTGGTCTTCCACGGCCAGTACGTGCATGCCCCGCAGCGGATAGGGCTCGACGACCACCGGCTCCAGAATCGGCCCGCTGATCACCTCGCGCAGCGGCCGCCGCTCGGCATCGGGCAGATGCTGCGGCAGGCGTACGGTGAACGTGGCACCGTGGCCATGGCCTTCGCTGGCCGCAGTGACCGTGCCGCCGTGAAGCTCGACCAGCTGCTGCACGATCGCCAGGCCCAGGCCGAGTCCACCATGGCGGCGGGTGGTGGTGCCGTCGGCCTGCCGGAAGCGGCTGAACAGATGATTGAGGAACTCCGGAGCAATACCATCACCGGTATCGCGCACGGTGATCTCCCAGTGCTTGCCGTCGGCCCGCAGCTGCATCTCGATGCGGCCCTCGGCCGGCGTGAACTTGATGGCGTTCGACAACAGGTTCCAGAACACCTGCTGCAACCGCGTCGCATCCCCGAGCACCAGGCTGGGCTGCTCAGGCAGCCGCAACTGCACGTCCAGTGCCTTGCCCTCGGCCACCAGCTCCTGCGCGCCGATCGCCTCGCCCAGCAGTTCGCGCAGGTCCAGTACCTCCACTTCCAGCTGCACCTTGCCCAGCAACATGCTGCTGAGGTCGAGCATGTCCGAGATCAGCCGCTTCTGTGCACCGGCGCTGTTGGCGATCACGCCCAGCCCCTTGTACAGCGGGCTGGTGTTGTCGACACGCTGCAGCAACAGCTCGCTCCAGCCAAGGATGGTGGTCAGCGGCGTGCGCAGTTCGTGCGACAGGGTCGCCAGGAATTCATCTTTCAGGCGCGCCATGTTCTCGGCGGCACTGCGTGCGGCGCGCTCGGACTGCAGCAGCTCTTCACGGGCCAGTTCGATCTCGCGGCGCTCGGTCACGTCCGGGCTGCTGCCGGCCAGGCCGATGAATCGACCCATCCGCGAGAACCGCGGACGCGCGTTCATTTCCAGCCATCGCCACTGTCCGTCCGCACGCCGTGCGCGGACGAGGGCATGCATGGAACGTTGCGCCTTCAACGCTTCCTGCAGTTCGTACTCGAACACCGACGCATCATCCGGATGCACCAGGCCGCGCCAGACATCCTCCGGCACACGCGTCTCGTCGCCACCAAAGAACTCGCTGAAGGCGCTGTTGACGAAGCGCGCATGTCCGCGCTCATCCAGCACCCAGACCGGCATCGGCAGGCCATCGGCCAACGCGCTGAACCGGGCCTCGCTCTCGCCCAGCTCCAGCTCCATCTGCTTGCGTGCGGTGATGTCGAAGAACAGGATGCCGACCTTGTCCTCGCCGGGGCGGCCCACGCGGACCGCGTCCACCGCGAACGAGCGCCCCAGCGCCCGGGCTTCCATTTCGAACTGCGCCGGCCGTCCGCTGCGCGCGACCTCGCCGTAGATGCGGTACCAGTCGCTCTCGTGGTTCGGTTCCAGCGCGCTCATGCACTTGCCGCGGGCGTCCTTGAGACCGGTGTGGCGCTCGAAAGCGTCATTCACCTCAAGGAAGCGGTAATCCACTGCGCGATCGGCGTCGAACATGACCTGGATCACACAAAAGCCGGCGTTGATGCGTTCAAGCACACCGCGATGCAGGTCGGGTTCGGGCGCCGGAACCATCAAGGGCGGGCGCTCCGCGAGGGGCGGCAGTGTGGACAAGGGCGTCTGGGGCGTACCGGATGGAGGCACAGCATCTTCCAAAGGACGTATTCACAGCGTCAAGCGCCGTCAGTCATGGTTGACGACCATGAATTGGCGACAACCGCCGACGCTGTTGACGCATTCGGCCATTGCTGGGCCCCGCCGGCAGGATCACACTCGATGCGAGATCAACATCCGCCCCCATTCCGGGGACGCAGGAGACCGCCATGAACCGCTCTCTGTCCGCCACCCTGCTGCTGGCCGCGGCCCTTGCCGCGGGTGCTGCGAACGCCGCGCCGCGCACCGTCACCAGCCCGGATGCGCCGCGCACGCTGCAGGCCGACGGCCCGGTCAACGTGCAGTGGAACGATCCGGCGACATTCACCGAGATCCGCCAGAGCCACAACCGCTTCGAGGCCGAACGCGGCGACTGGGTGCAGCAGCTGGCGCGCTACCTGCAGACCAGCGCCGCCAAGCCGCTGCAGGCCGGGCAGACGCTGGACATCACCCTGGTCGACATCAAGCGCGCCGGCGACTACGAGCCGTGGCATGGCCCGCGCGCCAATGACATCCGCGTGATGCGCGACATCTATCCGCCGCGCATCACACTGCAGTACACGCTGAAGGACGCCAGCGGCCGCATCGTCGACGAGGGCGAGGCCAAGCTGACCGATACCGGCTACCTGCACACTCTCGGCCTGCGCAGCGACAGCGATCCGCTGCGCTACGAGAAGCGGCTGATCGATGACTGGGTGAAGCGGCAGTTGACCGCCCAGGCCACCGCCGCGCGTTGACCGGCACCCGTCGGGCATGGCCCGGCGCTACCGCTGCACATCCGACATCCGCCGGGCATGGCCCGGCGCTACCTCTGCATTCCGACAACCGCCGGGCATTGCCCGGCGCTACCTGTGCATTTCCGACACCCGCCGGGCATGGCGCTTTGGACATCCGGTAGCGCCGGGCCAAGCCCGGCGGCGCATCAATCGCGGTAGACGCGGGCGACCCGCTTGACCGCGCAGGGCAGCTGGTAGGCGCTCACCCCGCAACGTGGCGCCAGTTCCGAAAGCGTCGGGGCCTGCCCCCACAGTTCCACCACACTGCCAACGCCGGCCTGTGCATGTGCGGTCAGGTCCACCGTCAGCATGTCCATCGAAACCCGGCCGATCAGCACGCCAGGCTGGCCGTCGATCAGTACCGGGGTGCCGTTCGGCGCGAACTGGGGATAGCCGTCGGCATAGCCCAGGGCCACCACGCCCACGCGTGTACGCGCCTTGGCCACGAAGCGCGCGCCATATCCCACCGGCTCACCGGCTTCGATCCAGCGCTCGGCAATCACCTTGGACTGCATGGTCATCACCGGGCGCAGCCGCGCGGTCAGATCCGTGTCGTCCGGCAGCGGGTTGGCGCCGTACAGCATGAGCCCCGGGCGCACCCAGTCGCTGCGCACGTCGGGCCACCCCAGCAGGGCCGGCGAATTGCACACACTGGTCTCACCCTGCAGGCCCTCGATTGCACGTGCGAAGGTGGCGGCCTGTTCGTGGGTACGTTCGCTGTCCAGTTCATCGGCACGCGCCAGATGGGTCATCAGCACGATCCGCTCCACCTGCGGCATCGCCTGCAGGCGCGCGTGTGCGGCGCGGAAGGTCTCCACGTCCATGCCCAGGCGATGCATGCCGCTGTCCAGCTTCAGCCAGACCGTCAACGGATGCGGGCTGTCGAAGGCAGCCAGCGCCTCCAGCTGCCACGGCGAGCCGACCGAGAACCACAGCGAATGCTCGGCCACCAGCGCCATCTCGCTGGCTTCGAAAATGCCTTCCAACAGCAGGATGGGCGCGCGGATACCGGCCTTGCGCAGCTCCAGCGCTTCTTCGATGGTCGCCACCCCGAAGCCGTCGGCCTCGTCTTCCAGGGCCTGCGCGCAGCGCACGGCGCCATGGCCATAGGCATCGGCCTTGATGATCGCCAGCGCCTTGCCGCCCCCCAGCTCGCGGGCGAGCCGGTAGTTGCTGCGCAGCGCGTGCAGATCGATCAGCGCGCGGGCAGGACGCATGTGCGGCTCTCGTGTTGCGGGGCATGGCCGAACTGGCCGTAGCGGAAGATGTCCAGGCCTTCAGTGCTGATCTGTGGCTGGCGTGCACTCATCAGGTCGGCCAGGTAGCGACCTGAACCACACGCCATGGTCCAGCCCAGGGTGCCGTGACCGGTGTTGAGATACAGGTTGCGGAAGGGCGTGGCGCCGATCACCGGCGTGCCATCCGGCGTGGCCGGGCGCAGGCCGGTCCAGAACTGCGCGCGCGACAGGTCCCCGCCCTTCGGGTAAAGGTCACGAACCACCAGCTCCAGGGTCTCGCGGCGACGCGGTGACAGCGACAGGTCGAAACCGGCCACTTCGGCCATGCCACCGACACGGATGCGGTTGTCGAAGCGGGTTACAGCAACCTTGTAGCTCTCATCGAGGATGGTCGAGGTCGGAGCCATGGCCGGATCGGTGATCGGCAGGGTCAACGAATACCCCTTCAACGGGTACACCGGCAGACGCATGCCCAGCGGCGCGACCAGCGCCGGCGAGTAACTGCCCAGCGCGACCACATAGCGGTCGGCAGTCTCCAGCTTGCCGGCGATGCGCACGCCGGTGATGCGCTCTCCATCCGACTCGATGGCGCTGATGTCCTGGTCGAATCGGAACTCGACACCGGCGTCGGTGCACATCTGCGCCAGGCGGCGGGTGAACAGCTGGCAGTCGCCGGTCTGGTCGCGCGGCAGGCGCAGCGCACCGACCAGGCCATCAACGTGCGCCAGCGCCGGTTCCGCGGCGATGATGCCGGCGCGATCCAGCACTTCGTACGGCACGTCATAGCGGGCCAGGATCTCGATGTCCTGTGCCGAGGCATCCAGCTGCTGCTGGGTGCGGAACAGCTGGGTGGTACCCAGGTCGCGCCCCTCGAACTCGATGCCGATCTGCGCGCGCAGCTCGTTCAGGCAATCGCGGCTGTACTCGGACATGCGCACCATGCGCGCCTTGTTGATCGCATAGCGCTCGTGGGTGCAGTTGCGCAGCATCTGCCACAGCCAGCGGTACTGGGCCAGATCCATGCCGGGACGGATCGCCAGCGGCGCATGCTTCTCGAACAGCCAGCCGATCGCCTTCTTCGGCACGCCGGGCGCGGCCCAGGGCGAGGTGTAGCCGAATGACAGCTGGCCGGCATTGGCGAAACTGGTCTCCAGCGCGGGGCCGGGCTGGCGGTCGACGACCGTGACATCAAACCCGGCCTGTCGCAGGTACCAGGCACTGGTGGTGCCGATCACGCCGCTGCCGAGAACTAGGACTCGCATGGAAATTCTCCAACCCGATCATTCCCTGCGTTTGAGCACGTCAGGGCCATAATCGGGGAAGTATATTCTTCCATTCATAGGCGATTTGCCTGTTTTTCACGCTGCGGGCAAGATGTTTCCCCGTGATTCACTTCCCCAGGTTGACGCCCATGGCCGCCCGCCCCCGTGAACTGGACAAGATCGACCGCAGGATCCTGCGCATCCTCCAGGCCGAAGGCCGCATTTCCTTTACCGAACTGGGCGAGCGCGTGGGCCTGTCGACCACCCCGTGCACCGAGCGCGTGCGCCGGCTGGAGCGCGAGGGCGTGATCACCGGCTATCACGCTCACCTGGATCCCACGGCGCTGAAAGCCAGCCTGCTGGTGTTCGTGGAGATCAGCCTGGCCTACAAGTCCGGCGACATCTTCGAGGAGTTCCGGCGTGCGGCGCTGAAGCTGCCCAACGTGCTCGAGTGCCATCTGGTGTCGGGCGACTTCGACTACCTGCTGAAGGCGCGGATCAGCGAGATGGCCTCCTACCGCAAACTGCTGGGCAGCACCCTGCTGACCCTGCCGCACGTGCGCGAATCGAAGAGCTACATCGTCATGGAAGAGGTGAAGGAGACGCTCAGCCTGCCGATTCCCGAATGAAGGGCCAGAGCCCGCGCTGCGGGTTCCGGCCCTGTTCCAGGGGGCGTCAGCGCTGCTGCGGGTGCTTCATCGAGCCCTGCTGCTGACCTGTCTCCTGCTGTTTGCCGCCCTTCTGCGGCCGCTGCGGGTCCATCTGCTGCTGTTGCTGCTGTTGCGGCTTATGGCTCTGCGCTTCCTTGCCGGGATGACGGTTCTGCGGGTTCTTCATGATCGCGATCCAAAGGACGAAGGACATGCGACGGCGGGATGCCGGCGCAGGGCCACGATGGTCCTGCGGCGGTTAATCACAGGCGAAAAAGCCGTGAGCGGCAGCAGTGTGTTTTCAGGCGTTCAGCCGGCGCGGTCACCGCCCGCCGCGGGCGGTGGCAGGCTGCCCTATGGCTTGACCTGCTGGCCACTGCCGGCCGGCACACTGTCGTAGTAGCGGCCGGTACGGGAGTCGAACACACGGTTCGGGCCGACCGGCTTTACGCCGGGAACGATGCGCCCGTTGCGGTCATAGACCTTGTCCGGCAGCTTCGGCGCCGGCGTCGGCACTACCTGCGCCGGGCCGGTGGACTTGATCGGCTGCGTCGGCTGCGGTGACGGCAGGACCTGCGGCTGCGGTCTTGCCGGCTGTGGGGGCGGCGTCACCGGCGCTGGCGCCACGGTGGTGGTGCTGCGGGTGGTGGTCGGCGATGTGGTGGGCACCTGGGCCTGTGCCGACAGGGGCAGCAGAGCCGACAGCACCCAGACGGAAAGGGTCTTCATGGCACGCTCCAGCAGGAATCCTCCCCACCATGCGCCCGCGCCCGTGTGCCGCCCATGAACGCAGCTCACACTTGCAAGACGGCGGTCACACCCCCACGTCTGCAGGCATCCCCAGGCCATCGACCCCACGGAGAGCCAGCATGAGTGCCTTCGACCTGACGCCCCCTGCCGCCTCCCAGACCGACACCCTGGTCGCCGGCCTCAGCAGCGAAGAACGCCGCGTGCTGCTGCAGCACGGCACCGAAGCACCGTTCTGTGGCGTGTTCCTGGACAACAAGCGTGAGGGTGTCTACTGCTGCCGGCTGTGTGGGCTGCCCCTGTTCCGCTCCAGCACCAAGTTCGATTCCGGCACCGGTTGGCCGAGCTTCTTCGCCCCCTACGACGCGGCACACGTGCGTGAGATCCGCGATACCAGCCACGGCATGATCCGCACCGAGATCACCTGCGCCCGCTGTGGCAGCCACCTCGGCCACGTGTTCCCGGACGGGCCGCCGCCCACCCATGAGCGCCACTGCCTGAACTCCGTCTCACTTTCGTTTGCCGGCAACGGCGAGGCCTGGCCCAACCCGTTGCAGCGTGGCGGTGCGGAAAGCGGCGTGGCGGGCTGAGACAACCCCGCCGACCGGTTTCACAGAATTCCCTCTTCAGAAATCCGCAGGGTGAGCCGACAAGGAGATATCCCCCCTCCCTGCGTTGCCCCATGCTCATCATCGTTGGATTCCTGGTCGTCATCATCAGCGTGATCGGGGGCTACCTCGGTGCCCACGGCCGCCTGGGGGCTCTCTGGCAGCCCTACGAACTGGTCATCATCGGCGGTGCCGCGCTGGGTGCGTTCCTGGTCGGCACCCCGGCCAAGACGGTCAAGCAGACGCTGCAGGCCATCGTCGGCGTGTTCAAGGGCCCGCGCTACAAGCAGCAGGACTACATCGACGTCCTCAGCCTGCTCTACGAACTGCTCAACAAGGCGCGCCGGGAAGGCTTCATGGCGCTGGAGGACCACGTCGAACGCCCGGCCGAGAGCGCCGTGTTCGGCAACTATCCGAAGGTGCAGGCCGACCATCACCTGATCGATTTCATCACCGACTGCCTGCGCCTGATGATCGGCAGCAACATCGAGCCGCATGAACTGGAGCCGCTGCTCGAACTGGAGCTGGAAAAGCACCACGCCGAAGCGATGGCCCCGTCGCAGGTGCTGACCAAGGTGGCCGACGGATTGCCCGGTTTCGGCATCGTCGCGGCGGTGCTGGGCATCGTCATCACCATGGGCTCGATCGGCGGCGACATCGTCGAGGTCGGCGGCCATGTCGCCGGTGCGCTGGTCGGCACCTTCCTGGGCATCCTGCTGGGTTACGGGTTCGTCGGCCCGATGGCAGCGGCGATGGAAGCACGTGCCGAGCAGGACAGCCGCATCTACGAATCGGTGAAGACCGCACTGCTGGCCTGCCTGCGCGGTTACAACCCGAAGATCGCGCTGGAATTCGCCCGCAAGACGTTGCCGTCGAACGTGCGCCCGGCCTTCTCCGATTTCGAGCAGCACCTGAAGACGGTCAAGTAAACCATGGCCGAGAGCAAACCCACCGTCATCGTCCGCAAGGTCAGGAAGGCCGGCCATGCCGCCCACCATGGCGGCTCGTGGAAGGTGGCCTATGCCGACTTCGTGACCGCGATGATGGCCTTCTTCCTGGTGCTGTGGCTGATGGCCACCACCAGCAAGAACGATCGTGCGGCCATTTCCGAATATTTCCGCAACCCCAGCCCGCTCAGTGGCCAGAGCGCCACGCCGGCCCCTGGCATGGCCGGGCCGGGCGGTGCCAGCACGTCGATGATCAAGCTCGGCGGCGCCACCGACATCTCGCGTGGCAGCAGCAACGATCCCTTCCAGAACCAGCAGGAAGCCGTGCCGCACCCGGTGGACCAGCAGCAGCGCGACAAGCAGCAGCTGGAACAGCTGATGAAGGAACTGCAGGAAGCGATCAGCCGCAGCCAGGCGCTGGAGCCGTTCAAGGACCAGCTGCTGCTGGACCTGACCCCGGAAGGCCTGCGCATCCAGATCGTGGACAAGCACAACCGGCCCATGTTCGACCTCGGCAGTGCCACGCTCAAGCCGTACACGCAGCAGATCCTGCATGAGCTGGCCGAGTACCTGAACCACGTGCCGAACCGGATCAGCCTGACCGGCCACACCGACATCACCGCCTACACCGCCGCCCGCGGCTACGGCAACTGGGAACTGAGCGCCGACCGCGCCAATGCGGCCCGCCGCGCCCTGATCGATGGCGGACTGGAGGACAGCAAGATCACCCGCGTGGTCGGCCTGTCCTCCTCGGTGCTGTTCGACCGGGCCGACCCGCAGAACCCGATCAACCGCCGCATCAGCATCGTGGTGATGACCCGCGCCGCCGAGCAGGCCGCGCTGGCCGGCGCCGGTCCACAGGTGGGTCTGTCGGCGCCGGTCATCGACGCGGACGTACAGGCGGCGCAGGGTGAGGCAAAGTAGACGGTGGGTGCGGACCTTGGTCCGCACATCCGGGAAAGCATGCGGACCAAGGTCCGCACCCACCAGGGGCATGGCCCGGCGCACCCGGTACAATGGGGGTCTTTCCGTTTTCAGGTGACACCCCCGATGTCCAAGTCTTCCAAGGCCAAGCGCGACCAGCGCAAGAAGCAGCAGGCCAAGCGCCCGTTCCTCCGTCTGAACGCCCAGCAGCAGGTGCAGAACCACGCCGTGCTGACCAGCGAGGACGGCCAGGTGGTCGCCGCCATCGGCCTGCAGGGTCGCGAGTGGCTGCTGGCCATCGGCGGTCAGACCATGGGCAATGCCGAGAACCCGGTGCCGATGCTGGCCATGCTCAAGCACCTGGCCAACGTGCAGGAGAAGGAAGGCCGCAAGGTCAGCCTGGAGTATTCCGAACTGCTGCAGAAGCTGCTGGATACCCTGGCCGCCGAAGCGGGCCAGACCGCCGACGAGTACCTGGACGCGCTGGTCGCCGAGTTCGAAGGCGTGGAAGCTGAGGGCGAGACCGCTGAAGGCGATGTGGCCGAAGAAGCCAGCGCTGCCGAAGGTACCGCTGACGCCGAGGCTGCTCCGGCCGCCGACGCCGACGGCAAGCCGCAGGCCTGATCCGGCCGCGGCGGTGACGGTCTACGTTGATGACGCAGTGCATGCCTGGCGCGACCAGCGCTGGGCGCATCTGATGGCCGACACCCTGGCCGAGCTGCACGCCATGGCGGCGCAGCTCGGCATCCCCCGCCGGGCCTTCCAGAACAAGGCCAGCGGCGCGCACTACGACGTCACCACCGAGCTGCGCGCACAGGCGATCGCACTGGGTGCCGTGGCGATTTCACGGCACACCGACCGCGCACAGGTGAAAGCGGTGATCGCCAACGCGCGGGCGCAGTACCGGCCGTAGGCCGCAGTGCCCCCCACCTGGCATGGCCCGGCGAACCGGGATGACGCTCAGAACGGGTCGCTGCCCAGGCGGATTTCCACGTTCAGCAGCGAGCACAGCGCCAGCATGGCGTCATCGTCACGGGTCAGTGCCATCCAGCCGGTGAAACCCGCGCTGCCGGCATCCACGCTCCACAGCGTGTAGTTGTGCTCGCGCAGGCGGTCGAAGGCGGTGGACATCAGCTGCACGCCATCCAGGTCTTCGGTGAAATCCTCATCGTCCAGGTCGCCGCCCCAGTCAAGCTGCAGGTTGAAGCGCGCGGACAGCTCGTTCACCGCCGATATCAGCGTTTCCAGGTCATCCCGCTCCACCTCGAAGCCGGATTGCCAACCGATCGCGGACAGCAGTGGCGGCAGCCAATCGGCGTCTGCCTCCAGCGGTTCGCCGGCTTCGGCCAGCAGCTCGCGCCAGCGGTTGAACTGCTGCAGCGCCAGCTCATCGTCGCCCGGGTTGATCAGTACCAGCAGGTTCCAGACCCGCGCTTCGAAGCCATCCTCATCGAAATCATGGACGTCCTCCTCGAAGTCGAAGTAGTCGCTGTTGTCGGGCATGGCGGGAACTCCTCGGGGCAGGCCGGCATTCTACGGTTTATCCTGTATCGCTGAAGCCGGCCTTGGTGGCCGTCACTGTGAATGATGCGATGAGCGATACCCCTCCCGACCACCTGGCGATCAATCCGGCCAGCCCCTTCCATGATGCGCAGGCGCTGGAGCGCGGCGTCGGCGTGCGCTTCAACGACGTCGAGCGCGACAACGTCGAGGAATACTCGGTCAGCGAAGGCTGGATCCGCGTGCAGGCCGGCAAGGCCCGTGACCGTCGCGGCAACCCGATGACGATCAAGGTCAAAGGCAAGGTCGAGGCCTACTTCCTCGACCAGAAGCCGGCCTGACGGAGCCCGGGGTCAGATCCCTTTCCGCGGGAAAGGGATCCGACCCCGATGCACAGGGCCGGTCACTCGCGCTTGCGCGACTCCAGCAGATCCAGGTTGCGGATCAAGCGCCTCGAGATCTCGTCGGAGATCACTCCGCGCCGGGTGAGGCGGAACAGTTCCTCGCGCTCGGCAGTGAGGCCGGCGCTGCGCAACTGGCGATAGCCCTCCTCCATCCGCTTCACCTTCTCCGGATCCACGTCCGGGTTCTCGCGATCCAGGTGCCGCTGGTACAGCAGGCTGACCCGCGAGGCCGCGTCGTTGTACAACTGCACGTTCTCGGTGTTCTGGTTCAGCACCAGCTGCTGCCGCTTGCGCTCCACCCCGGCCAGCGCCGCCTTCGAAGACAACCGGCGGGCCAGATCCTCTTCCTTGCGCTCACCGGAGTCGGCCGGCAACTGCAGGCCCTTCAGCAGCTGCGGCAGCGCCACGCTGGCGCCGACCAGCGAGAACAGGATCACCGCTGCAGCCAGGAAGATCACCAGGTCGCGTGCGGGGAACGGGCTGCCATCGGGCAGGAACAGTGGCAGCGTCAGCACGCCGGCCAGGGTGATCGCACCGCGCACGCCCGCCACCGAGGTGGCCACCACGATGCGCCAGTTCGGCGCCTCGCCCCGCTCCAGGCCACGCCGACGCGCACGCAGCAGGTTCCAGCGCAGTGACAGCCACACCCACAGCAGGCGCAGGGCGATCAGGCTGGCATTGATCACCAGCACGTACACCAGCAGCCACCACGCGCTCTGGTGACCGGTCTCGTTCATCGTGGTGGTTGCACGCTCGACGATGCCCGGCAACTGCTCGCCCAGCAGCACGAACATGATGCCGTTGAAGCTGAACTGCAGCATGTTCCACACGCCCGCGCGCTGCACGCGCATGCTGCCGGAAACACGGCCGGTCATTTCCACGTAGCTCATCGAGATGCCGGCCGCGACCGCCGCGAGGATGCCCGAGGCATTGATCTCTTCGGCCAGCAGGTAGGCCGCGAACGGGATCAGCAGGTTGACCAGCATCGCCGCACCCGGCTCTTCACCGAAACGGCGCCACAACCAACGCTGGAAGGTCGACACGCCCAGCGTCACCGCCACGCCCACCGCCAGGCCCGCCACCGCCACCCACAGGAAGGTCAGCGAAGCGGTGGCCAGCGAGAAGGTACCGGTCATCACCGCCGCCACCGCGAAGCGGAAGCAGACCAGACCGGAGGCGTCGTTGAGCAGTGATTCGCCCTCGAGGATGTGCATCAGCCGCTTGGGAATGGGAGCCTTGGAGGCGATCGCTCCAACGGCCACCGGATCGGTCGGCGAAACAATCGCCGCCAGCGCGAAGCACACCGCCAGCGGCATCACCGGGATCATCCAGTGGATCAGCAGGCCGGCGCCGATGACGGTGAACACCACCAGGCCGAACGCCAGCTCGAGAATCGCGCCCTTGTCGCGGAACAGGCCCTGCTTGGGGATGCGCCAGCCGTCAAGGAACAGCAGGGGCGGCAGGAACAGCAGGAAGAACACTTCCGGCTCCAGCGCATGGCCGCGGTTGAACACGCCGGCAATGACCGCGCCCAGACCGATCTGCACCAGTGGCAGCGGTAGTGAGAACGGCAGGACGCGGACGAGGTATCCGCTGGCGACGACCGCCACCAGCATCGCCAGCACGACTTCAATGGTATGCATGCTTCTTCCAGGAAGCGGCGCGCGGGGGGCATGAAGCCAGCGCCGGAAACCCGGAAAAAACTACCACAGGCGACCGCGGCTGCGACAACCGCAGCGATGCTGCGTCAGCACAGGCTCATGCCCCGTCGAAGCGGTAGATGTCCATCGCCAGGAAGCCGCCATCGACGCCCGCATCGATGCGACGTGCGCCGAAGCGGTCTTCACCGGCCGCACCCATCGCAAAGAACAGCGGCAACAGGTGTTCATCGGTGGGATGGGCGCGTTCGGCGAACGGTGCCTGCCGGCGGTAGTCCAACAGCGCCGGGCGATCATCGGCCGCCAGCCGCTGCTCTACCCACTCGATGAACGGCCGCACATAGGGCGCTTCCTTGCCGTCCTGGTAGTCGCCCCAGTCGTGCAGGTTGTGGGTGATGCTGCCCGAGCCGACCAGCAGCACACCCTGTTCGCGCAGAGGTGCCAGCGCGCGGCCCAGCGCAAACTGGTGCGCAGGCCCCAGCAACGGCTGGATCGATACCGGCACCACGGGAATGTCGGCCTGCGGACGCAGCAGGCGCAGCGGCACCCAGGCGCCGTGGTCGAGACCACGCTGGGTATCGATGGCCACCGGCAGGCCTGCCGCGGCGATGCGCCCGGCTACGTCTTCGGCCAGCGCCGGATCGCCCGGTGCCGGGTACTGCAGTTCAAACAGCGCGCGCGGGAAGCCGCCGAAGTCATGGACGGTCGGCGGTTGCGGGTGGGCGCCGACCAACGGCTGCCGCCCCAGCCAGTGGGCCGAGGCGATGACGATGGCGCGCGGCGTGGGCAGGTCGCGGGCCAGTTCGGCCAGGCGCACGCCCACCTCGCCCGGCTGCAGCGCAGTCATCGGGGAACCGTGCGAGATGTACAGCGAAGGCAGGCGGGACATGGAATTCTCCGTTTGCAGTATCAGCCAGCGCTCAACGCGAACGCAGGGTCCAGCGGCCGTCACCGACCAGGAACAGCACCACCAGCGCCAGCGCCCAGAAGGCCGGGTACTCCCAGCCACCGCCGGCATTGGCAAAGCCGAAGCCGTTCGCGCCGTGCACGGTGACGATGGTGCCCAGCAACAGGGGCACACCGGCCAGCCCGACCCAGCGCGCGTAGATTCCGAGCAGCAGGGCTGCGGAAATCACCAGTTCTGCCGCGAGGGTGAGGTAACCCAGCACACCCGGCAAACCGAGCGACTCGAAGAACGCCGCGGTGCCGGCCGGGGTGAACACCAGCAGCTTGGTCAGCCCATGGATCAGGAACAGGACGCCGAGGGCCAGGCGTAGCAGCGTCGCGCCATAGGGCGCCAGTGGGGGAGCGGAAGCAGCAGAGGTCGTCATGGCGGGGCCTCGAAAGGGAAGAAGCACAGCTTATTGCGCCGACCGATGCCGATAAATACGATGATTCGACCGTATTTATTTCATAAGGCGCAACAATGGACACTCTGGACGCCATGCGTGTGTTCGTGGCCGTGGTCGAGCGCAATGGCTTCAGTGCGGCCGCCCAGGCACTGGATATGTCCACCGCCGGCGTCACCCGGCAGGTTGCGGCGCTGGAGAAGCGCCTGTCGACGCGGCTGCTCCACCGCACCACCCGCCGGGTCAGCCCGACCAGTGCCGGCGCCGCCTACTACGCGCAGTGCGTGCGCCTGCTGGCGGAGTTCGACGCACTGGAGGCCAGCATCGGCGCACAGGCACTGGAACCGTCCGGCCTGCTGCGCATCAATGCGCCGGTCAGCTGGGGCATCGCCCGTCTCGGCCCGCTGCTGGCCGGCTTCCGCGAGCGGTTCCCGCAGGTGGAACTGGACCTGGCCCTGTCCGACCGCCTGGTGGACATGGTCGAAGAAGGCTACGACGTGGCCATCCGCATCACCCGCGAGCCCGGGCCCACGTTGATCGCGCGTCGCCTGGGCGAATCGCGGATCAGTCTGTGCGCGGCGCCCTCCTACCTGGCTGCGCACGGCACGCCGGCCACGCCGCAGGCACTGCAGGATCACGCATGCCTGGGCTACAGCTACTGGGCCGGCGGCGACCAGTGGCCACTGCACGGCCCCGGAGGCGACGTCCAGGTCACGGTGAACAGCGTGCTGCGCGCCAACAACGGCGACGTGCTGCGCGAGGCGGCCATTGCTGGCATGGGCGTGATCCTGCAACCGGATTTCCTGCTCCAGGAGGCGCTGGCCGACGGCCGCCTGGTGCGCATCCTGCCGGACTGGGAAGCGGCGCCGATCGGCATCTTCGCCGTCTACACCAGTCGCAGCCACCTCGCGCCGAAGGTACGCAGCTTCATCGATTACCTGGTGGAGGCCGGGGTCTGACCGCACCACCGGACAACACCCGTGACACGCGGGCGCAAGGCCGTGCCCGGCGAGCCGCAACATGGGCTAGACAGCGACCTCGTCCAGCATGCCGATGATCCGCTCCAGAGGGGCCGGACGTCCCAGCAGGTAGCCCTGCACCTGGTCGCAGCCGTGCGCGGCCAGCCAGTCGAGCTGCCCCGGCGTTTCCACGCCTTCGGCAATGATGGTCAGGCCCATGCTGTGGCCCAGCGACAGCAGCGCCCTGCAGATCGATGCGTTGCGCGGATTGGTCTCCACGTCGGCGACGAAGCTGCGGTCGATCTTGAGGATGTCCAGCGGCAGGTGCTGCAGGTAGGACATGCTGGAGTAGCCGGTACCGAAATCATCCAGCGAAACGCAGATGCCCTGCTCGTGCAGGCGCTGCATGGTCTGCATCGCCTGCGCCGGCTTGCGCATCAGGCTGCTCTCGGTCAGCTCCACATGCAGCGCGCCGCGGGCCAGGCCGAAGTCCTGCTGGGCACGGGTGAACTCGGCCACCAGGTCGCTGTTGAAGAACTGCACGGCCGACACGTTCACCGCGATCGGCAGATCGCCCCAACCCGCCTCCACCAGGCGCCGCTGCGCCTGGGCCGCCGCACGGATCACCCAGCGCCCCAGGGCCAGGATCAGGCCGGTGTCCTCGCACAGCTGGATGAACTCGTTGGGAGGAATGAAGCTGCCATCGGCCTGCGGCCAGCGCAGCAATGCCTCCAGTGCCGCCGGACTGCCGTCGCTGGCGTGCCGGATCGGCTGGAAGTACAGCTGGAATTCGCTGTCGATCGCCGCATGGATGCGCCCGGCCAGGCGCAGGCGATCAGCCAGGCGCGTGGTCACCGCAGCGTCGAACCAGGCCACCACATCCCCTTCGGCGCGCGCGGCGTGCGCCGCCTGTGCCGCCATGCCGATCACCTGCTCGGCGCTGTGGCCATCATCTGCCGTGTGCACCGCCACGCCGATGCGCGGCTCGAACTGGTGCAGCGAATCCTTGCCACGCATCGGTGCCGACACGATCTGCAGCAGATCGTCGAGTACGCGCCGGGTGTCATGCGCGGCGCCGATGGCGAACACGAAATCTTCCGCCGGCTGGAAGGCCAGCGCGCCGTAACGTGCCGCCAGCACAGCCAGGCGCGAGGCCATCGACTGCAGCACCGCATCGCCGATCTCCCGGCCCAGCGTGTCGGCCACCAGCTGCAGGCCACGCAGCTGCACGAAGGCGATGGTATAGCCCTCCGCCTGGGCATCCAGCTGCTCGGTCAGCGCGCGCACGTTGAGCAGCCCGGTCGCCGGGTTGTGCCGCGCCTGGTAAGCCAGGTCGCGCTCATAGGCCATCCGCTCGCTGACATCCTCGGCCAGTACCAGGCAGGCCGGCTGGCCATCGAAATCCAGCCGGGACAAATGCGCGCGCACTTCGAACACACTGCCATCCTTGCGCCGGTGCAGGCGCACGGCAGCATCGGGAAGGTCGCCCACGCGCGCCCGCGCGATGGCTCCCTTGACCTCGTCCCACCCTTCCCGCGGCCGGATGTCGAGGATGCTCATGGTGAGGAATTCCTCACGGCTGTAGCCGTACTGCCGCACGGCCGCATCGTTGACCTCGATGAAGCGCAGCGTGTCCGGATCGAACACCCAGAACGGCGCAGGATTGCGGTCGAACAGCAGGCGGAAGCGCCGTTCGACCTGGTTCATCTGTTCACGGGCCTGATACCGCTCGCTGAGATCGGTGAGCGCGCCGATCATGCGCCGCTGGCGATCGGCCACCGGCACGCGCTGGCCCCGCGCGCCGACCCAGCGCACCGCCCCCCCCGGCAGCACCAGGCGGAATACCTCATCCATCACCGCGTTGCCGGCAAATGCCTGGTCAAACGCCTTCTGCAGCCGTGCGGCATCATCGCGGTGCACCCGGGCAAAGAAATCGGCCACCGGCAGCGCGTCGGTCTGTACGCCGAAGATCTCGCGTGCCAGCGGTGACCAGCGCAGCAGTGCAGCGTCCTCATCGACATACCAGGTGCAGACCCGCCCGACCTGGTGGGCCAGCCGCAGTTCCGCATTGCCGGCCTGCAGTTCCTCGGCCATCGATTGCTGCCGGCGGATCGTTCGCCGGACGGCGAACAACAGCACCAGCAGCACGGCCACATAGACCAGCACGATGGCCACCGATGCCTGCAGGTAGGGCCACCACGGCGCCAGCACGTCCTTTTCGGCCAGGCCGACCTGCACCGCCAGCGGGTTGCGTTCCAGCGTACTGATGGTGGTGATGCGCGGCACGCCGTCAACCACGCCGGGCACGTTCCCCAGTTCGATCACCGCCTGCCTGCCGAGCAGATCGCGCCCGGGCAGCTCGTAGCGGTGTCCGACCGTGCCATGCGGATCGGGCACGCGCGCCAACATGTAGCCTTCGGCATCACTGATCGACACCAGGCCGTTCGGGCCCACGTCCAGCCCGCCGATGATGCGCTGCAGTTCGCCGCAGCGCAGGCGCGCCAGCAGCCAGCGGTCGTCGTCCAGCGGCAGCGCCAGCGGCACCACCCAGCCATCGTCGCTGCCCCGCTGCGGCGGCCCGATGTACAGCGCACTGCCAGGGCCGCGCCGTTGCGGATCGGTCCACAGGGGCAGCTGCAGGTCGCCCTGGCCCGCGGTCAGCGCACGTCCGTAGCTGTCTAGCACCACGATGCTGTGCAGCTCGGCGTGCCGTTGCAGCACGCCGGCCACGGCCGCATCGAGCAGCCGCGGTGCCTGTGCCGGCACGCTCCGGAACAGCTCGGCGGCGTCGGCGGAAATGCCGCCCATCGCCCGCTCCAGATTGCGCAGCTGCAATGCCAGCAGGCGCTCGCTGCCGACCGCCAGTGCCCGGCTCTGCCGCTGCGCCGCTTCCAACCGCCGATGGTGGTCATTGACCAGCATCATCGCCAGACCGGCCACCAGCAGCACGCCCAGCACCACCCCGCCCCAGGTGATGGCGCGCAGTGGCCGGGCCAACGCGCGTTTCAGCGCGGGCATCGGTGGGTGTTCCCTGTCCAGTCGGCTGGCTTCATGCGCGAACGATTCCTCCACATCCCCGACCTCAGCGGCCGGCGACTGCCATTCTTGACCGCCGGGCCCGCCACGCCGGATCACCGCCCTGCGTCCGCGCAGGGGTCCGGCATGCAGCATGCACCACGGCGGTGACGGCGTGAAGATCGCCGCACCGCGTTCAGCCAGATCGTGCACAGCCTTGCGCCACAACGGTGCGACCCATCGCATCGGAGCGGATTAGACTTGGCGTTTTCCCGCCGCAAGAGAAGTCCATGTCCAAGCTGCGCCGTCCCACCCTGGCACTGGCCATTGCTGCCAGCCTGTCCCTGGCCGCCTGCGACCGCGCCGCCGATCCGGCGGCCAGTACCGCCGCGCCGGCCGCATCCGCCCCCGCAGCCGCCAAGCCGATGCTGGGCAGCTTCGGCTTCGATGCCAGCGGCATGGATCGCAGCATCGCCGCCGGCGACGATTTCTTCGGCTTCGCCAATGGCACCTGGGTGAAGAACACCCAGATCCCCGCCGACCGCTCGCGCTTCGGCAGCTTCAACGTCATCGCGGAGAAGACCCAGGCCGACACCCGCGCCATCCTCGAAGGCGCTGCCGGCAATGCCCAGGCCAGCGGCGAGGACAAGCTGATCGGCGATTACTACGCCGCCTTCATGGATGAGGCCGGCATCGAGCAGCGCGGTATCGCGCCGGTGCAGCCGCAGCTGAAGGCGATCGATGCGATCACTGACAAGGCCGGCCTGGCCCGCGCGCTGGGCGGCGACATGCGCGCCGATGTCGACCTGCTCAATGCCACCAACTTCTACACCGACCGCCTGTTCGGCCTGTGGGTCTCGGTCGATCTGCTGCAGCCGGACCGCACCGCGCCGTATCTGGTGCAGGGCGGACTTGGCATGCCCGACCGCGACTTCTATCTGGGCGACGGCCGCATGGCCGAACTGCGCAAGCAGTACCAGGCCTATATCGCGCAGCTCCTGCAGCTGGCCGGCAGCGCCGACCCGGCCGGCAAGGCGCAGCGCATCGTTGCGCTGGAAACGAAGATCGCGCAGGCGCACGCCACCCAGGAAGAAACCAACGACGTGACCAAGGGTGCCAACCCCTGGACCCAGGCTGACTTCAACGCCAAGGCCCCGGGCATGGACTGGACCGCCTTCCTCGATGCCGCGGCACTGGGCAAGCAGCAGGACTTCATCGTCTGGCAGCCCAGGGCGGTGGCCGGCCTGTCCAGGCTGGTGGCCACCGAGCCGCTGGAGGTCTGGAAGGATTACCTGGCCTTCCATGCGCTGGATCGCGCCGCGGCGTACCTGCCGAAGAAGTTCGCCGATGCCCGCTTCGCCTTCCACGGCACCGCGCTGAGCGGCACGCCGCAGCAGAGCGATCGCTGGAAGCGCGCGGTGGATGATGCCAACCACGCCGTCGGTGAGGCCATCGGCAAGCGCTATGTCGAGAAGCACTTCGACGCCAGGACCAAGGAGCGCGCGGACGAAATGGCGAAGAACATCATCGCCGCGTTCGCCAGGCGCATCGACGCGCTGTCGTGGATGTCGCCGCAGACCAAGGCCAGCGCCAAGGCAAAGGTGGCCGGCCTGACCGTGGGCATGGGGTATCCGGAAAAATGGCGCGATTACAGCGGTCTGGAAATCCGCCGCGACGACCCGCTGGGCAATGCACAGCGCGCCGAGCTGTTCGAGTACCAGCGCAACATCGCCAAGCTGGGCAAGCCGGTCGACCACGGTGAGTGGGCGATGCTGCCGCAGACCATCAACGCGATGAACGTGCCGCTGGAGAACCGCCTGGTGTTCCCGGCCGCGATCCTGCAGCCGCCGTTCTTCGATGGAGCCGCCGATGATGCGGTGAACTACGGTGCGATCGGTGCGGTGATCGGCCATGAGATCAGCCACGGGTTCGACAATGCCGGCGCGCTGTTCGACGAGACCGGCAAGCTGCACAACTGGTGGACCGCCGAGGACCTGAAGCAGTTCAACGCCGCCGGCGACGCGCTCGCGGCCCAGTTCAGCAGTTACGAGCCGTTCCCCGGCGTGCACGTCAACGGCAAGCTGACGCTGGGCGAGAACATCGCCGACGTCGCCGGTCTGGGAACGGCGTACGACGCCTACCAGCTGTCGCTGCAGGGCAAGCCGGGCCAGACCCTGGAAGGCTTCACCCCGGACCAGCGCTTCTTCCTCGGCTTCGCCCAGGCATGGCGCAGCAAGAGCCGCGAGCAGGCGCTGCGCAATTCGCTGCTGACCGACGTGCACGCGCCGGGCCAGTTCCGCGCGCTCACCGTGCGCAACATCGACGCCTGGTACCCGGCGTTCGAGGTGAAGGAGGGCCAGAAGCTGTACCTGGCCCCCGACAAGCGGGTCAAAGTCTGGTGAGATGAGGGAAACGGGCGCCGCGAGGCGCCCGTTTTCATCCGCACCGGGCCTGGCAGGCTGCGCGGTCGGTGCCGATTCAGGCCGAAGACGAGGCCGATTGCCGGGATCCCTGCTCATCCCCGGTTTCATGTGCGCCCGCAGCACGTTTCACCCTGCGACATCCTGTCGCAGGGTGCGGGCACTGTGCTGCATCGCACAAAACTTCACCCGGCCGGACAAGACCCTTACGCCGCTTGGCGTTCCGCCCATTGCACCGCTCGCTGGAAGTGCTAGAACTGAACCCGCCACACCGTCCAACGCTGATCGACGCACGTTCCACAAGGAGCCAGCCATGATTGCTTTGTTCAAGGGTTTGGGAATTCTGCTTCGCGACAACGAGCTCTACAGCAGCCCGTTCGACAAACAGGTCGCGCACTGGCGCAATCTCAGCGAGCAGCAGATCCGCGATGAAGTGGCGGTGCTGGCCCAGGCCAAGTGCCAGTGGCTGATCGCCTCCATCATCGGCTGGCAGGCGGCGTCGCTGGTGATTCTGGGCCTGATCGCCAACTACCTGTGGCGTGACGACTTCCATATCACCTTCACCCGCGTGGTGATCGTGTTCGGCTCATGGGTCTCGATCCTGTTCGTGATCTGGTTCATGGCCAACATGTTCGACCAGCAGGCCGGCTTCGAGCGCTGGATGAAAGCCTTCAACAGCCGGGCCCGCATCAGTTCCAAGGCCGACAGCGTCGAGCATGTGGCCGAGGCGCTGGACCTGGCCGAGCACTACCCGGAAGTGCTGGACTACAAGCAGGCGGTCACCGCCAGGCGCGAGCTGCGCCATGAGGACATCCGCATCATGACCGAGATCGGACGGATGAAGCAGCACTCCGAACTGGTCGGGCGGCTGAACCATGTAGGCGAAACCGAACACCATCACGAACTGACGCTGCAGCCTGCCTACTGACCCTTGCGGAAAACGGGGGGGTCCACAATGCCACCGTGATCACTCACGGTGGCATTGTTCTATCGGGTCCTGGCTGACGCATTGGTGGAAGCCCTCGGGCAGGCCTCGCATGGTTTCGGTTTGGCCTACGGCCACCGAAAAACGCCGCAGGGGCGGCGTGGCGCAGGTGGCCTCGGTGCTGCAGGCCGGATCCAGCACGAGATAGTGGCACCTGCCACTGCTGCTGGCGATGCATTGGAACCGCGCCTGACCATCGACGACGGTGCCCTTGCTGTACAGCGTGTCCACGCCGTTGGCGCGCGCGCGGGTAATCGAGGAATTACTGGATTTTTCGCAGCCGGCCAGTGCCAGCAGCACAGCACACACAAGCAGCAGACGGGGCATGGTCATTCCTCGGGGCAGATGCAACGTCGCGGCTACATGCCGCGGAACAGGCTCATGAAGGGCTGGCTGACCACCAGCGTTTCCGGCCGCTGGCGCAGGCGCAGCACACCGCGCCCGGTATCGTCGCGGCTGACCGCAGCGACCGATTTCATGTTGACGATGGTCGAGCGGTGGATCTGGCGGAAGTGCTGCGGATCGAGCACTTCCAGCAGTTCGCGCAGCGGGGTGCGCAGCAGGCTCTCGCCGGCGGCGGTGATCACGGTGGTGTACTTGTTGTCCGCGCGGAAGTAGACCACGTCCTCCAGCATGATCAGCTGGGTCTCGCGGCCATTGCTGGCGGTGATCCACGCCAGCGGCGGGCGGTCACCGTTCTGTCCCGGTCCCAGACGCTGGAGCAGGCGTTCCAGCACCGCATCATCGTGGCGCGTGGAGGGCAACCGCGCGAGGATGCGCTCGCGCGTGGCCAGCAGGCGCTCATCGCTGACCGGCTTGAGCAGGTAATCCATCGCACCCTGTTCGAAGGCATCGATGGCGTACTGGTCGTAGGCAGTGACGAACACCACCTGCGTGCGCGGGCTGAGCTCGGACAGTGCACGCGCGACCTCGATGCCGGTGATGCCCGGCATGCGGATGTCGAGGAAAGCGATGTCCGGCTGCTTCTCGGCCAGCTGCTCCAGTGCACTGGCGCCGTCTTCGCACTCGGCCACCAGCTTCAGCTCCGGCCACAGCCGGCGCAGCTGGTCCACCAGCGACTGCCGCAGCAGTTCCTCGTCCTCGGCAATCAGGGCTTCAAGCGGCATGGCTGCGCTCCTTGCTGGATGGCGGCAATGTCATGGTCGCAGCAACGCCGCTGGGGAAATTGGCGACGATCGCTACGCCGGACTGCTCGCCGCAGGTCAGGCGCAGCCGCTCGCGCAGGTTCTTCAGGCCGATGCCGGTGCCACTGGTGGTGCCTTGGCTGAAGCCGAGCCCATCATCGGCCACGGTCACCGTCACGTGGTCGTCGAAGCCGCGCGCCAGGATCCAGATCGTTCCACCTCCGGGCTTGGGCTCCAGGCCGTGCTTGATCGCGTTCTCGACCAGCGTCTGCAGCGCCATCGCCGGCAGCTTCACCGCATGCAGTTCCGGCGGCACCTGCACCTCCACCGCGAGCCTTGCGCCCATGCGGATCCGCAGGATCTCCAGGTACGCGCGGGTACGCTCCAGCTCCACGCCGAGGGTCGACATCGATTCGTCCACCTGTGGCAACGAACTGCGCAGGTATTGGATCAGGTGTCCCAGCATCTGCTCGGCCCGCGCCGGATCGGTACGGGTCAGCACCTGGGCATTGGCCAGCGTGTTGTACAGGAAGTGCGGCTCGACCTGCGCGTGCAGCAGGTTCAGGCGCGCCACCGACAGCTCCTTTTCCACCTGGGTCTGCTCCGCGGCGGCCTGCTCGGTGCGGCGCTGGTCGGCCACCCGACGGCTGATCGCACGGGTGACCGCTTCGGCATTCTCGTAGTTGCTGCCTTCGTCCAGCGCCAGCAGATCGGCCCACCAGCCCGCATCGGGCTCGAACAGCAGGGTGACGGTACTGGTGCCCTGCCCGGGCGTGACCGTGGCCAGCA
This sequence comes from Stenotrophomonas sp. STEN225, assembly GCF_056756445.1. Classification (NCBI taxonomy): domain Bacteria; kingdom Pseudomonadati; phylum Pseudomonadota; class Gammaproteobacteria; order Lysobacterales; family Lysobacteraceae; genus Stenotrophomonas; species Stenotrophomonas sp. STEN225. Next base: position 53,716 of record NZ_JBRRBV010000009.1, read on the forward strand.
CGCCGTTGCGCTTGATCGCCAGCCGCGCGGGCAGGTTCCAGCGCGAGGGCTGGCGGCCGTTCCAGGGGTCGACGCGGCGCACGTAGGCGCGCACCTGCAGGCTGCCGGCCGCGCTTTCCACGTCCTCCACCCGGGGCAGCTCGGCCACGGCCGCCTCGACCACGGCAAAGGCCTGGCCGGCATCCATCGGCAGTTCCACCTGCCGACGCTGGCGCCCGGACAGCGTGCTCGCGTCCAGGCGCCCGGCCACCAGCCAGACCCGGCGCACATGGCTGATCGCACTGCCCAGCGCGGTAATCATCAGGAACATCGCCAGCAGGCCGAAGATCCAGCCCGGGCCATCGTTCATGCCGCTGAAGATACCGCTCCAGACCATGCCGGCCACGACCAGCGCCGCGGCCCAGGCCAACAGATGACGGAAAATGAGAGTGAGGCTGGCGAACACGGCGGCGCCTTGGTGAAAGGGGTAAGCCGAGCATAGGGCGGCCTGCCGGGCAGACAAGCGGCCTGCGACGAAGTGCGGGAAAGCCGCGATGGAACCCCTCACGGAAACGCCGGGCGTGGCCCGGCGCTACCGGGGGGGGCGGGGCAGCGCCCCGCCTTCCCTTACTTCCGCTGCCCCGCGCTTTCGTCACGCACGGCGCGGAACGACTCGTCCTTGCTCCAGTTCGGCCAGCTGCGCGAGTTCGCCAGCTGGTTGCCCAGGGTGTAAAGCACCTCCAGGTCGCGGGCGGCGCCGGCGAACACCCAGTCCGGCTGCCACTCGTCGCCCTGCTGGTGGTAGCGCTTGGCGGTGTAGTCCTCCGAGGCCTTCCTGCCAGCAGCCACGCCCCCGTCCACCCAGTCCTGTCCGGCCGACCAGGACAGCGCCGGCACGCCGCGCTTGGCGAACGGGAAATGGTCAGAGCGGAAGAACAGGCCCGCTTCCGGCTTCGGATCGGGCGTATAGCGGATGTCCCAGCCCTTGGCCACCTCTTTCAGCTGGTCCAGCAGCTCGAAGCGCGCGGCACCGTAGATGCCGAAGTCGCGCGAGGGGCCGAACGGCGCCATGCCATCCATGTTGATCACCGCCACGGTCTTCTCCAGCGGATACAACGGATGGGTCGCGTAGTACTCCGAACCCAGCAGGCCCTTTTCTTCGGCGGTGACCGCCAGGAACAGCAGCGAGCGCTGCGGCTGCTTGCCCTTGGCGAAGCCACGGGCCAGTTCGATCAGCGAAGCGGTGCCACTGGCATTGTCCAGCGCACCGTTGAAGATGCGGTCGCCGCGGGCATCGGGCTCGCCCACGCCGATGTGGTCCCAGTGGGCGCTGTAGATCACGGTCTCGTCCGGGTGGCTGCTGCCTTCCAGCCGCGCCGCCACGTTGTGCGAGGTGATCACCTCGGTCTTCACCGCATACTTCGCGTCCAGGCTGGCGCCGGTCAGCGTGACCGGCGTGAAGTCGCGCTGCTGCGCCTTTTTCTTCAGTGCCTCGAAATCCTGGCCGGCCGCGCGGAACAGGTCCACGGCCAGGTCGCGCTGGATCCAGCCTTCCAGCAGGGGGTGACTGTCGGCCGGGTTGTCGCGCACCACATCGAACATGGTGTTGGTGTTGGAGCCGGCGACCGTTGCCCAGCCGTACGAGGCCGGTGCGGTCTCATGCACGATCAGCACGCCCAGCGCGCCCTGGCGTGCGCCTTCCTCGTACTTGTAGGGCCAGCGGCCGTACCAGGTCATGCCCTTGCCGTCGAAGTCGCCCTTGCCGGTCTCGAAGTCCGGGTCGTTGATCAGCACGACCGCGATCTTGCCCTTCAGGTCCACGCCCTTGAAGTCGTCCCAGTTGCGCTCCGGTGCCTTCACGCCGTAGCCGAGGAAGACCAGCGGCGCCTTGCTGATGTCCACCGTGCTGGCGCCGTTCATCGCCGCGCGCACGGCGATCTGCTTGCCCTGCTCCAGCGCGATGGTCCTGTCGCCCTGATGCAGGGCCAGCTGCGGCGTACCCACGATGTCGCCCTTGCGCAGCGGCACGGCCTGGGTCCACAGGCGCTTGCCATCCTTCAGGTCGCCACCCGGCTGCAGGCCGGCGTCGGCAAACTGCTTGCTCAGGTAGGCGATGGTCTTCGCTTCGCCCGCAGTGGCCGGCGAACGGCCCTCATAGGCGTCCGAGGCCAGTTCCTTCACGTCGGCGGAAATCCGCGCGCCATCGAATTTCGGCGTGGCCGCCATCAGCGCGCCCGACACCGACAGGGCCAGCACGCCCAGTGCTACTCGCTTCATTGCTCTCTCCAGCAGGGAAATCCCAGCCGAGTGTACAAAAGGGGCCCGAGGGATTTAAGGCGCTTTTGGCACTGTCGGATGGGCCCGCGCCAGCAGGTGATCGCGTTCGCGCACGTTGTCGGTGAGCGCGGCAGCGGCCTGGAACGCCTGCCGGGCGTCTTCGACCCGACCCAGGTGCTGCAGCACTTCGCCACGGACGACCTGCAACGGTGCGTAGTCACGCAGACGGTCATCGAAGAGCAGCGGCTGCAGATGCGCCCAGGCAGCGAACGCGCCCTCACTGCGCAGGATGGCCACCACCCGGTTCAACGCCACCACAGGCGAAGGCTGGATCTGCAGCAGCCGCGAATACAGCCCGGCGATGCGCGCCCAATCGGTCTGGTCGGCCTGGCGCGCCGTTGCATGGCACTCGGCAATGCAGGCCTGCAGCACGTAAGGATCGTCGCTACCGCCGGCCGACAGCGCGCGCGCCAGCGCCTGCCGCCCGCGTTCGATCTGCAGCCAGTCCCAGCGTGCGCGGTTCTGCTGGTCCAGCAGCACCGGCCGGCCCTGCGCATCCACCCGCGCCGCGGCGCGCGACGCATGCAGTTCCATCAGTGCCAGCAGTCCCAGCACGGCGGCGGCCGGCATGCGGTGGGCGAGAATGCGCGCCAGGCGAAGCGCCTCCTCGCACAGCGCTGGTCGCATCCAGTCATCGCCGGCACTGGCGGCGTAGCCTTCGTTGAACACCAGGTAGATCGCTTCCAGCACGGAGGCCAGGCGCGCGGGCAACGCTTCGGCACGCGGCACTTCATAGGGCACCTGCTTCTGCGCGAGCGTGCGCTTGGCGCGCACCACGCGCTGGGCGATGGTCGGTTCCGGCTGCAGGAACGCGCGCGCGATCTCGCTCGTGGTCAGCCCGCCGAGCAGGCGCAGGGTCAGCGCCACGCGCGCGTCCGCGGGCAGTACCGGATGGCACGCCACGAACATCAGGCGCAGCAGATCGTCGCCAAGATCGTCTTCCAGCGCGGTGCTGTCGTCCGGTGCCGGCAGCGCGGCCGGATGCAGTGCCTCGCCCCACTGCGCATGCTGCTGCGCCACCCGCTGGTGCTGGCGCAGTACATCGATGGCCCGGTTGCGCGCAGTGGTCATCAGCCAGGCTCCAGGATTGTCCGGGATGCCCTGCTCCGGCCAACGCTCCAGCGCGGCCAGCCAGGTGTCCTGGGCCAGTTCCTCGGCACGGCCGACATCACCGCCGAGCAGTCGCGCCAGGCGCGCGATCAACACTGGCGATTCCATCCGCCAGAGAGTCTCCAGGCGCTGGGTCAGGGCGGGCTCGTGCATGCGCCGATCACAGCATGCACGCTCCCGCCGCACAAGCACCGGCAGTCACGCTTCGACAATGGGCCTGAAGCCACCCCAGAACATCCGCCGGGTATCGAACGGCATGTCCTTCGGGCCGATGCCGGCCAGGCGCGGATCGGCCATCACCTTCGCGTTGATGCGGTCACGTGCAGCACGCGATCGGAACACCACGAAAGCCACGATCACGGTCTCGCCCGGCTTGGCCTTCACCGCACGCGGGAACGAGGTCGAGGTGCCGGGTTCCACGTCGTCGGCCACGCATTCCATGTACTGAAGCGCACCGTGATCCTTCCACACCGCACCGGCCTTGCGGGCAAGACGGCGATAGGCCGCGACCTTGTCCTCGGGGCACGGCAGCACATAGGCATCGACGTAAGCCATGAGCGTTCTCCTGTCGTCGGGCGTGGCCGCTCAGCCCGGCTCGCCGTCCATGTGGACGATTTCCCAGAGATGTCCGTCCAGGTCCTGGAAGCCACGCTGGTACATGAAACCCTCGTCGCGCGCCGGCTGCGGTTCACTGGCACCGGCGGCAAGCGCCTTGTCCACCATCACGTCCACCGCGTTGCGACTGTCGGCGGACAGGCAGGTGATCACCTCGGTCTGCGCCTGCGCGTCGGCAATCGCCTTGGTGGTGAACTGCTGGAAGAACGGCTTGACCAGCAGCATCACGAAGATGCTGTCGCTGACCACCATGCAGGCCGCGTTCTCATCGGTGAACGCCGGGTTGAAGCGGTAGCCCAGTGCGGCGAAAAAGGCCTTGGACTTGTCCAGATCCTGCACGGGCAGGTTGACGAAGATCATCTGCGGTTGCGGTGTGCTCATTGCTCAGGTTCCCTGGGAAATGGAAAGAAGGCGGGCGATCAGGGCTGCTTCATGCAGTTGACCATCCACGGCTTGCCGTAGCGATCGGTCAACATGCCCCAGCGGTGCGCCCAGAACGTCTCGGCGATCGGCATCTGCACCTGGCCCCCATCGGCCAGCGCGGCGAACACGCGCTCGGCCTCCTCGATGCTGTCGACATCGACATTGATGGTGGTCGAGCCGCCTTCGCCGGCACCGGGGCCGTCGGCGGCCATCAGGATGGCACTGCCGATTTCCAGCTGGCTGTGGGCCACGTGGTCAAGGGTGTCGGCCGGCATCTCGTTGCACCCCGGCGAGCCGTCGGAGGGGGGCATGTCGCGGTACTTCATTTCCGAGGTGACCTGGCCACCCAGGGCCTTGGCGTAAAAGGCCATCGCCTCGTGGGCCTGGCCGCTGAAGCCAAGGAAGGGAATCAGTTTCATCGGGGTGCTCCGTTCGGTTGAAGATGTCGAGTGTTCGCGGCGCGGTGGGGCTCAGCCTTCGAGCAGCTCGCGCAGACGCTGTTCCTGCTGCTGTAATTCGGGGGTGAAGGCTTCGCCGAAGTCTTCGGCGGAGATCAGCGGGCGCACCTCGAGCGTGCCACCACTGCCAAAGGGGGCGCGGCTGGCCCATTCCACAGCCTCGTCGAGCGAGCGGACATTCCACAGCCAGAAGCCTGCGATCTGGTCGGCGACGGGCGCGAACGGGCCGCTCTCGACCTGCGGTCCAGCGCCGCCGAAGTGAATGCGGCGGCCACGCGCGGTGGCATGCAGGCCTTCACCGGCCAGCATGATGCCGGCGGCAACCAGCTGTTCGTTGTAGGCGCCCATGGCCGTCAGCTCCTGCTCGCTGGGCAGGCGTCCGGCTTCGGAATCGGCGTTGGCTTTGACGATCACCATGACTTTCATGTGGGTCTCCCGTGGGGCGCAGGTGCGCGCCCTTCACTGTTACAACGAACGAGGGGACGGGGAATCGACAAATTCTGAAAGTTTTTTTTTGGGGGGGGCATCGGGCACCGGTCTCCCGCGCTGCAACATGCCCCGGCGCAAACCTGCGCGATCATGCAGGTCCGCCCCGCCCCGCCAGGATCGCGCCATGCAGCAGTACCTGCTTCTGATCTACATCGAACCTGCCTTGCTGCAGGCCCTGCCGACCGAGGCGTTCAACACCTTGATGCGCGACTGCTTGGCCCACGCCGACAGGCTGCAGGCCGAAGGCACGCTGCTGCTGGCGCAGAAACTTCAGCCGGTGGATACCGCGCAGACCCTGCGCGTCCGCGATGGCCACAGCCGGGTGCTGGATGGCCCGTTCGCCGAAACCCGCGAACTGCTGGCCGGCTTCAATCTCATTGTCGCGCGCGACCGTGACGAGGCGATGCGCATCGCGCGCGAGTTCCCGTGGGCACGGTTCGGCAGCATCGAAGTGCGCCCGCTGGAGGACATGGACGCCGAGCGCGAGCGCTGCGGCGCCCCGCCCGCTATGGCAGCAGCCGTACTCTGACCTCGCGCTTGCCGATACCCTCGTTGCCGCTGTAGTCGCGCACGCTGGCACGCACGATGTAGTCCCCCGGCGGCAGGGCTGCCGGCTGCCAGCGGCCGGTCTCCATCAGGCCATCGCGCACGGTGTTGGTGACCAGGTAGCGGAAACGGGTGACGGCGCTGCCGTGCACCGTGATGCCGCTGTCCGGTGCGTAGGCAACCTTTACGGCGGCATTCTGCGGCGGCATGCGGTTGAACACGATGTTCCAGCGCGGCTGCTCGTAGCCCTGCAGCGGCCGACCGGCCGCATCCAGGATCTGGTAGCCCACCTGGTACGCGCCCAGCCTGCGCCGGGCCAGGTTGTTGTCGACCTGGTCCCAGGCCTCGACCACGATCTGCACGCCCCGTCCCTGCCGCGCGACCATCACGCTGCCGTCGCTCCCCGCCGTCATCAGTTGGTCGTTGGCGTCCAGCAGCGCCACATCGGTGATGCGCGGCGCGAAGTGATCGGCGAAGTTGCGGAACCCCAGTGCGACCGCGTTGGTTTCAAAGCCGCTGGTGCCCACCGCCAGATGCACGTGCGCCTGGCTGTTGATGCTGCCCAGGCGATCGCCCACGTGGATGCGCGTGCCCCGGCGCACGCGGATGCGTTCCAGCGCGCCCTGGTCGTCATACAGCGCCTGCCAGCGCGCGTCGAACGGTTCCCCGCGCGGCGTGCGGCCCACCCGCATGTGGATGTACTTCAGCCGGTCCACCGCCAGCCCTTCGCCCTGCCCGCCCAGGCTCCAGCTGGCCACCGGGCTGCTGATCTTGCCCTCGGCAATGGCCAGCACGGTCTGGCCGACATCGCCGCGCACATCGAAGCCGCCGTGCAGATGGTGCCGGCTCTCACCCCTGAAATTGCCCCGCACCTCACCCAGCGTGCCGACCACTTCGTGCCAGCCCTCCTGCGGTGCCAGCGGCCAGCGCCCGGCCGTGTCCGGCAGCGCTGCATCAGCGGCGGGTCCAACCAGCGCAGGGGCCGGAAGCTCGCCCACCGGCAGCGGCCGCAGCCGATGCAGCCGGTATCCGGCCGCGTCGGCCACCAGCAGGCTGCCGTCCGCATCCAGCGCCAGGCCGCTGGGGCGCGCCAGCCGCGGCAGTCGGTCATTACCGACCAGTGCGATCTGGTGGCCCTGTGCGGTGACCTGCACCACGCGTCCCTCGAGGTCGCCCACATACAGCACGCCATCATGGGTCGCGGCCAGCGACAGCGGCCCGTTGATGACCCCGCCACTGCCGACCCACGTGCTGACCGTGCCATCGGCACCCACACGACGCACCGCGTTGTTGAACAGATCCGCCACCAGCAGGGCTCCGTGCGCGTCGAAGGCCAACGCCACCGGTGTATCGAACCGCGCCTCGCCTCCTGCCGCGTCGATGAAACCAGGCCGATCGCCCCCGGCGAGGGTGCGCACACTGCCGTCGGTGCCGATCACCCGGATCCGGTCGTTCCAGGTATCGGCCACGTAGATCTGCCCCTGCGCATCCACCGCAATACCCATCGGTGCATCGAAACGTGCCTGCGCGCCGGGACCGTCGGCGTATCCCTGCTCGCCGCCGGCCACCGTGGTCACCTGGCCATCGACGCCAATGCGGCGGATCGCATGGTTGCCGGTGTCGGCCACGTACAGATTGCCCTGTGCATCGGCGGCGATGCCGGACGGCGTGTGGAAGCGTGCCTGCAGTGCCGGGCCATCGACGCGACCTTCGCCCTGCCCGGCCACGGTCTCGACGCGGCCATCGGGCAGGCGGCGGCGGATGCGGTTGTTGTCGCCGCCATCGGTGAAGTAGACGCTGCCATCGGCCAGCCGCAGCAGCGCGTAGGGATCGGCGAAGCGCGCCTGCGCGGAGGCCCCATCCCGATCACCCGGATGGCCATCACCGGCCAGCAGTTCGATCTGCGCGGTCCATGCCAGCGGCGTCGGCGCCGGTACCGCAGGTGTCTCGGGGTGGGGTTCGTCCGGCAGCCAGAAGGTCGCCGCCAATGCACCGGCGGTTGCCACCGCAACCGCCGCCATCCAGTATCGCCGCGCCATCGTGTTCCATCATTCAACGGGGAGCGACGAACTTAGCCAGTAGTTCCACCAATGCCAACCCGCATCGGCCTCAGCCGCACGCTCGGGTGCTGTTGCAGCGCGCACTTTGATTTCGTCAGGCCAGGCATCGCTGTGCTTCAGCGGCCCTACCCTCCGCTCGCACAGCGCAGCCTGGTTGGCCGGCTCCAGCGCGGTGTCGAGCAGCAGCGCGTCGGCGAACAGCTTCCAGTCGCCATCCTGCATGTAGGACGCTACCGGATGTGGATGCGATTTCAGCGCGGGCTGCGGAAACGCGACGGCCCACACCTGCTTTCGCCCGTGCGATTCGCTGCTGCGCAGGTCGCGCCGTACCGCTGCGCAGGAATAGCGGATGTGGGTGGCCATGCAGGTGTTGCCCGCCATCCTGCACGACCCCAGCCGGCGGCCCTTGCCGGTGGCGAAATCGTGCCGGCTCAGGCCCAGGATCAACCGGTCGGGGATCGTGCCGAAGGTCTGCTCCAGGCGCGGATGATGGTAGTTGGCCATCGCCGTCGGCGGCTGCGCCGGTACCAGCATCGCCATGCGCAGGTTGCGCAGCGTCGGGAATCCATAGCCATCCAGACCGGCAGCGCGACGGTAGTAGGCGTCCTGCATGCCGCGCAGCGGCGAAGAGCCGTTGCCCAATGCGTTGTTCATCACGTACGCACCCGAGCTGTGGGTGAACACCCGCAACGGCATGTCCCTGTTGTCCACACCCGCCAGCACCCTGCGCAGCTCCAGCCCCACGTAGGGCCCGTTGAGCTGGGCGGCGCCCCAGATCAGGAACGCGTTGCCATGCATGCCATCCCAGTACACGCGCACGAATGACAACGTCTGCCCGCTGGCCGCCCCGCGCTCGCGGAAATCACGCTCCACCCGTTCGTACCAGGCGGCCGCCTCGCGGTAGTCGTTGTTGTAGCCGTGCACCAGCAGCACCACCACACGGCCGTCCTCCGCCGCACGATCCAGCTGCTGCGAGGCGCGCGCACGCAGCACCTGCTGGATCTGCTGCCAGGTGTCAGTGAAGGCGGCGTCGGGCGTCACCCCGGTATCGGCAAGCAGGCTGCGCCACGCCGCTGCCGAGGCAGCACCTGGCACCGCCGACTGCTGGTAGAGATGCCGGAGCGTCGCGAACTCCGCCGACGACGGGCGTGCCCCTTCCAGCATCTTCTGCACCGGCACCGCCACGCTGGCTGCGGGGTAGAGACTGCCCTCACGGTCCAGGAACAGCGCGGTTGCGTCCTGTCGTCGTTCGGCATCGCGATACAACACGTTCTTGCTGGCACAGCCATTGCATGCGATCGCGAACAGCAATGCCGCGACCACGCTCCTGATAGGCTTCATGCACATCCCCCTGTGGATTCGATGCTGCAGGCCGGATTGTCCCTCGACGCCCGGGCCGGCGCTCCCCCGCCCACCCGTGCAGCGCCATCCTGCCGCGGCCGAGGGGCGACCACAATCACCGTCCGACGAGTGGCTACTTTGCCGGCACCTCGATGCGGATGCCCATCGCCTCGCGATAGCGCGTGTACAACGCCATCACCTTGTCCACGTAGGCCAGCGTTTCCGCGTAGGGCGGTACGCCCTTGTAGCGGGTCACCGCGCCGATGCCAGCGTTGTACGCGGCCGCGGCAAGCGTGCGGTCGCCGTTGTAGCGGCGCAGCAGCGCGCGCATGTAGCGCGCGCCACCGTCGATTGACTGCTGTGGCGAGAACGGGTCGCTCACCCCGTACTCCAGTGCGGTCTCGGGCATCAGCTGCATCACGCCCTGGGCGCCCTTGCTGGACACCGCCAGCGCGTCGAAGTTGCTTTCTGCGTGGGCGATGGCACGCAGCCAGGCATCATCAACACCGGTCGCCTTCGCTGCCGCCCTGAACTGCCGCGCGTGCGGTGCCAGCTGCGGCTTGCCGACCCGGCCCAGGCCCTCATGCGCAGGCTCGCCCGGCGGCGTGGCCACGGTGAATTTCAGGAACACCCGCGAGCCCGGCAGATTGCGGGTGGAATAGACCAGCCGGCCGTCCTGCTCACGTTCGTACAGCACGCCGCTGAACACCCCCATGTTGCCCCACAGGTTCGGGGTCTGGATGGCGTTGTCGTCGATATCTCGCGCGGTGCAGCGCGAACCGGGTTCCGGCGCGGTGGCCAGGCTGACGGTGTTGCCCTGCACGCAGCGGTACACCGTGCGCGCAGCCGCCGTCCCGGCCCACAGGAGGGGCAGCAGCATCAGCGCAGCGAGGACGGGGCGGCGGGTCATGGCGGCCGGATCATCCGGCCGCCCCCGCTAACGATGGGTGAATGCGGTGGCGGCCGCGCCCCTAGCGGGCCATCCGGCTGCGCAGCGCGTAGCCCACGCCCAGCAGCACGAACCACGCCGGGCTCGCGATCAGGGCCTGGCGGGTATCGGCCTGCAGGCTCAACAGGACCAGCACGCCCGCGAAGAACACCAGGCACGCCCAGCACATCGCCACGCCACCGGGCATCTTGAAGATCGAGGCCTCGTGGCGCTGCGGGTAACGGCGGCGGTAGACCATGTAGGCCACCAGGATCAGCGACCAGACGAAGATGAAGAGCACCGTCGCCAGCGTCGTCACCAGGGTGAAGGCGGTCACCAGATTCGGAATCAGGTAGATCAGCAGCGTGCCGCCCAGCAGGCACAGGCAGGAGAACAGCAGCCCGCGGGCCGGCACCGCCGCGCGCGACAGTTTCGACAGGCCGCGCGGCGCGTGGCCTTCTTCCGCCAGGCCATACAGCATGCGGCTGGTGGAGAAGATGCCGCTGTTGGCCGAGGACGTTGCCGAGGTCAGCACCACGAAATTGATCAGGCTGGCGGCGGCAGGGATCCCGGCCAATACGAACAGCTGCACGAACGGGCTCTTGTCCGGCACCACCTGCCGCCACGGCGTCACTGCCATGATCGCCACCAGCGCAAGCACGTAGAAGATGATGATGCGCACCGGGATCGAGTTGATCGCCTTGGGCAGGTTGCGCTCCGGGTCGGCGGTTTCAGCGGCGGTGGTTCCCACCAGCTCGATGCCGACGAAGGCGAACACCGCGATCTGGAAACCGGCGAAGAAGCCGACCAGTCCCATCGGGAACATGCCACCGTCGTTCCACAGGTTGGCCAGCGAGGCGGTGTGCCCGCTGGGCGAGGTGAAGCCCCACGCCACCAGGCCGGCGCCGGTGATGATCAGCGCGCAGATCGCCACGATCTTGATCAGCGCGAACCAGAACTCCATCTCACCGAACAGCTTCACTGTCACCAGATTCAGCCCCAGCAGCAACAGCACGCACATCAGTGCCGGAATCCACGCATCCAGTCCGGGGAACCAGAACTGTGCGTACGCAGCGATGGCGATGACATCGGCGATGGCGGTGACGATCCAGCAGAACCAGTAGGTCCATCCACAGAAGAAGCCGGCCCAGGGCCCGAGCAGATCGGTGGAAAAATCGATGAAGGATTTGTACTGCAGGTTGGACAGCAGCAGTTCCCCCATCGCGCGCATGACGAAGAACAGCATCGCGCCGATGATCAGGTAGACGAACACGATGGACGGGCCGGCCAGGCTGATGGTCTTGCCCGATCCCATGAACAGACCGGTGCCGATGGCACCGCCGATGGCAATCAGCTGAAGGTGGCGGTTGGACAGGCTGCGGCGCAGATGCTCGGGGGGCTGGGCAGGGTCGGTCATGGCGCGGAATCGGCGGGCGAAGCGTCCGACGGTAGTCCTCCCGGGCCGGTTGCGCCAGCTGGGGACGGGCTGAATCCGGCAAAGTTGGCCGCTTTCACCACAATGTGACCGAATACCTGATTCGTCCCATTCCGCCCGGCGCGGCGGCATGCTCAGATAGCCGCATCTGCCCAAGGATCGGCCCGACCATGCGCCCTGCCCTGCCTGCCTTGCTGGAGCCCCGGACGTGAGCCGACTGCGGATCATCATCGGGGGAACCGCGCTGGCGCTGCTGGCGGCGGCCATTCCCATCGCCGTCATGGCCTACGCCACGTGGGACCGCGCCGTGAGCGTGGAGCAGCAGCGCCTGCACGACATCGCCGAGCGCACCCTGCGGCGCGCGGACCTGTCCTACCAGGAAGCACTGGCCGCACTGAAATCAGCCGAGGCCACCGCACTCCCCGCCTGCAGCCCGGAGCACATCCGGCGCATGCAGACGCTGGTGATGACCACCCCTTCGGCCGATCAGCTGGGCTATTTCGAAGGCGGCAAACTGCGGTGCACCTCATGGGGGCCGTTCCTGTCCGACGTGAACCAGCCCAGGCCGGACCACGTCACCAGCGACGGCGCCGGCATCGCGGTCGATGTGCGTCCCGAGACCAGCGGCCGCCGCAAGGTGCTGTCGATCCTGTATGGCTCCTACGACGTACTGGTCGATCCCCGCCGCTTCGTCGATGTCATCGTTGATCCGAACGTGCGGCTGGCCCTGGCCAGCCCCGACGGCCGCCTGCTGGCCCGGCAGAACGACATGGATCCGGCGCTGCTGCAGACCCTGCTGCGCGATCCCGGCATTGGTCTGGACCAGAACACGCTGTACGCCACCGCTCGCAATGAAGAATGGCTGGCCATCGCCACCACCCCGCGGACCGCGCTCACCGCCAGCTTCCGCCAGCAGGCGTGGCTGTTCGTGCCGCTGGGCGTGCTGCTGGCCGCCGCCGGTGCCGGCCTGGTGATCTGGTTGTCGCGCCGCCGGCTGTCGCTGCGGGGTGAACTGGCCACCGCCATCCGCCGTCGCGAGCTGTACCTGCATTACCAGCCGATCATCGAACTGGACACCGGCATCTGCGTGGGCGCCGAAGCGCTGGTGCGCTGGCAGCGTCCGGACGGCACCCAGGTGCGTCCGGACCTGTTCATTCCGCTGGCCGAAGAGGCCGGCATGATCGGCGATGTCACCGATCTGGTGATCGAGAACGTGGTGCGCGACCTGCGCGAACTGCTGGTCGGCGATCGCAGCGCGCACGTGGCGATCAACCTTGCGGCCGAAGACATCAGCAGCGGCCGCGCGTTGAAGATGATCGCCAAGCACATGACCGGCAGCGGCATCCTGCCGCAGCAGATCTGGATGGAGGCCACCGAGCGCGGCTTCCTCGACCTGGACCGCGCCCGCACGATGCTGGCCGCGGCACGCCGCGCCGGGCACAGCGTCGCCATCGACGATTTCGGCGTGGGCTATTCCAGCCTGCAGTACCTGGCACAGCTGCCACTGGATGCGCTGAAGATCGACAAGTCCTTCGTCGATGCGATCGGCACCGACAGTGCCACCAGCCCGGTCACCCCGCACATCATCGGCATGGCGCGCGAGCTGGGCCTGTGGGTCGTGGCCGAAGGCGTGGAGACAGAAGCGCAGCTGGCCTATCTGCACGGTCAGAAGGTGCAGTTCGGGCAGGGCTGGCTGTTCTCCCGGCCGCTGCCACGTGACGAATTCGTGGCGTTCCACCACAAGCGGCAGCAGCGCTACGGCGCAGCGCGCGAACAGATGCAGAACCCGCGCAGCGTACCGATCGAACAGGAGCCACTGCCGTAAGCGTTACGCCCAGGCCTTCGGGCGTGCGATCAGCCACACCGCACTTGCCGCCAGCAACAGCAGCGGCAGCCAGCCCAGATGGCGCGCGTCGCCGGACTGCAGCACCAGGCCACCGGCCACGCCGCCGGCCGCAATGGCCAGGTTCCAGCCGGTCACCAGCATCGACTGCGCAAGGTCGGCCGCCGCGCCGGCGCGCCGCGCCAGTGCCGTCTGGAACAGGGTCGGCACCGCACCGAACGCCATACCCCACACGATCGTCGCCAGCAGCAGTGCGGTCGCGCTCACCGGCCACAACAGCAGCGCCATGACGGCGGCGATGAAGCCCAGCACCGTGCTCCAGACCAGCGCATGCAGGTGGCGGTCCACACCCCAGCCAGCGATCGCGATACCGACAAGGGCCGCCATGCCGAACGCCAGCAGCAGGCGGTCCAGCCAGGCCCCCGCACCGGCCTGCAAGGCCAGAGGCTCGATGTAGGTGTACAGCACGTTGTGCGCGAGTACGTACAGCGCCATCACCAGCAAGGTGCTGCGCACGCCCGGCATGCGCCATACCGCAGCCAGCGACACACGCCGTCCGGAGCCGGCTGCGGGCAGGGCCGGCAAGGCCCAGCGCGCATAGACCAGCAGCAGCACCGCCAGCACGCTCATCAGGGCGAACGCCCAGCGCCAACCGATCTGCTGGCCCAGCAGGGTACCGGCTGGCACGCCCAGTGACAGGGCCAACGGCGATCCGATCATCGCCACCGCGATGGCGCGTCCCTGCAGCTCAGGCACCACCATGCGCGCGGCGTAACCTGCCACCAGCGACCACAGCAGGCCGCCACTGACGCCGGCCAGGAAGCGCGCCGCCAGAATCAGCGCGTAGCTGCTGCTCAACGCGGTCAGCGTATTGACCAGCACGAAGCCGGCGATCGCGGCCAGCAACAGGGGACGACGCGGCAAACGCTGGGTCAGCGCGGTCATCGGCAGCGCCGCCAGTACCGAACCCAGCGCGTATACGCTGACCAGCTGACCCACCGCCGCATCGCTCACACCCAGGCTGGCGCCCATCGGACGCAGCACCCCGGCCGGCAGTGTTTCCGTCAGCAGGGTGATGAAGGCACCGCCGGCCAGCGCCAGCAGGCCGGCCCAGGGCAGGCGCGAGGCCGCACCCGCGGGTGCGGCCGCATCGATCGCGTGGCCACTCATCGTGCAGCCTCCAGATCGGCGTAGATCGCATCGCGCAGTTCATCCACGAATGCACCGTCCATGCCCTCGTACAGCGTATTGGTCAGCGCCACCACGCTCAGGCCCCGTGCCGGGTCGACGAACCAGCTGTGGCCGTAGGCACCGCCCCAGCGCCAGCTGCTTGGCGCCTGCGGCGTTGCGCCGGCAACCGCATCGCGCAGCACGGCAAATCCCAGGCCGAAGCCCCAGCCTGCCGGCTCCGGCGGCCCCGCCTCACCCACCTGCGGCGTGCCCATCTGCGCCAGCAGCGGGGCCGGCAGCAGCGCAGGCGCCTGCCCGTCGCGCAGCGCCTCGAGCACGGTCATCAGGTCGTCGGCCGTGCCGACCAGGCCCGCGCCGGCCGATGGATAGCGGCTGGCATCGGTGGCCCGGGCCAGGCTGTACTCGATACCGACCGTTTCCGGGAACACCGGCACGACCTCGCCCTCGCGCAGGCGGTGTGGCAGCGGGTCGTCGCTGACATAGGGCGTGGCCAAGCGGCTCGCGTCGCTGGTTGCGAAGGCGGTGTCGCGCAGGCCGAGCGGCGTCGCCAGCAGGCGCTCGAACAGCACCTGCAGGGTCTCGCCCGTTGCGGCTTCGGCCACCGCCCCGGCCACGTCCACGCCCAGCGAATACATCCACTGGCTGCCCGGCGGGAACAGCAGGGGCACCTGTGCGATACGCCGCACGTTGTCGGCCAGCGACAGCGGATTGGCATCCATGCCATCACTGACGCCGGCCCGCGCGTAGGGGCCGTGCGCATCGGCTTCCAGGAAGCGGTAGCCCAGGCCGCTGCTGTGACTGAGCAGCTGGCGCAGGCTGATGGCCGGGGTGCTGCCGTCGGCGAGCGCCGGCCGGAAATCGGGCAGCCAGCGCTGCACGGGCGCATCCAGATCAAGCACGCCCTCGGCGACCAGGCGCAGGATCACCACCGTCAGCAGAGGCTTGCTCACCGATGCCAGGCGGAACAGATGGTCACGGCGCATCGGTTCGCCGCGTTCACGGTCGGCCAGGCCGGTGGCGCTGGCGTGGCGCAGCACCCCGTGCACACGCACCTGCACGACCGCACCGACCAGCCGATGAGGGTGCACCTGCTGCAGCAGGCGCTGCACCGACGGCAGGGCGGGTTCAGTCACTGGGGAAAGAGCGGCATTCATGGCGGCAGTCCGTGGGAGGAGAGGCCGCCACCTTAGGCAGCCTGGACGCCGGCAAAAAGCCGGTTGCCGCTCCGCGCATCATGGACCGGGGAGTCCGCAATGGGCATGATGCCCGGAACCGGACGGCCATCATGCCGCTCCCCTGCCTGCCACGCCCATGTCCGTTCTCGACAATCTCGCCAACCTGCAGACCTTCGTGCATGCAGCCGACACCCGCAGCTTCGTCGAAACCGGCCGCCTGCAGGGCATTTCCGCCTCCGCGGCGGGCAAATGCGTGGCGCGGCTGGAACAGGCCCTGGGCGTACGCCTGTTCCACCGCAGTACGCGCAGCATCACCCTCACCGCAGAGGGCCAGCTGTTCCTGGCCCGTTGCCGGCGCATCCTCGACGAGCGCGATGCCGCGCGTACCGAACTGGCGCAACCGCATGCCACGCCCAGTGGCACCCTGCGCATCAGCCTGCCGCTGGTCGGCGACCTCACCCTGCCGCTGATGGCCGAATTCATGGCGGCGTATCCGGACATCCGCCTCGACCTGGACTTCAGTGACCGCCTGGTGGACGTGATCGAAGAAGGCTTCGACGCAGTGCTGCGCGTGGGTGAGCCCAGCGATTCGCGCATGAACGCGCGTCGGATGGGGGTGTTTCCCCGGCGTGTCGTTGCTTCGCCTGCCTATCTGCAGCGGCGTGGCACGCCCCGCACCCCGGCCGACCTGCTGCAGCACACGCTGCTGCACTACCGCTTCCCCAGCAGCGGCAAGCTGGAGCCATGGCCGATCCACTGGCCCGAAGGCGAACCCGTGCAGGAACTGCCCGTGCACATGGTCGCCAACACCATCGAAGCCCGCGTGGCCCTGGCCCTGCGCGATGTCGGCCTGGCCTTCGTACCCGTGCATTCAGTGCGCGATACGCTGGCCGACGGGCGCCTGGTGACGGTGCTGGACGAGTACGTGCACTCCTGCGGCACCTTCCACCTGTTGTGGCCCTCGGGGCGCCACGTACTGCCGAAGCTGCGCGTGTTCATCGACTTCGTCGGCGCGCGCCTGGACACCGTGCCGTAGCCACGCCGCAGCGCGATCGTTCAGCCGCCGGCGCTATACTGGCCGCTCATTCCTCCTTGAGGCTCGCGACCGATGCGCCATTGATGCCGCCGTCTTCGAACTAGACGGCCCGACGCTTCCCGCCCCTGCGCGCAGGGGAGAACACGGCATCCATGGAGGTCGCATGACCGCACATTTCCTCACGCTCGATCGCGTGTCGTATCGACTGGCCGATGGCCGGTCGCTGTTTTCAGACCTGTCGTTTTCCTTTGAACCGGTCGCCACCGGCCTGGTCGGCGCCAACGGTGCCGGCAAGAGCGTGCTGGCGCGCCTGCTGGCGGGGCAGATCACGCCGGACAGCGGCGACGTGCACCGCAGCGGCAACGTGTTCCTGCTGCCCACGCCCGGCCACCCACCCCGTGGCAGCGTCGGCGAGCTGGCCGGCGTCGGCCCGCAGCTGGCGGCGCTGGCGCGGATTGAAGCCGGCAGCATCGACGAGGCCGACTTCGCCTGCATCGGCGAGCATTGGGATCTGCGCGAGCGGCTGGCACAGCACTGGCAGGCGCAACAGCTACCGGACGATCTCGATCCTGCGCAGCCGGCGGCCCGCCTCAGCGGTGGCCAGGCGATGCAGGTGGCGCTGTCCGGCGCCTGGGCCAGTGGCGCCGACTGGCTGATTCTGGACGAGCCCAGCAATCACCTCGACGCCCGCCATCGGCAGCAGCTCTACGCGCAGCTGCAGCAGTGGACCGGCGGTCTGCTGGTGATCAGCCACGACCGCGAACTGCTATCGCACATGCAGCAGATCGTCGAGCTGGACGCGCACGGCCTGCGTCGCTACGGCGGCCCCTGGCAGCACTATGCCGAGGCACGCGCCGCCGAGCGGGACGCAGCGGACGCACAGCTTGACCACGCACGTGCGCAGCACCGGCGGCAGCAGCGCAGCGCGCGCGAGCAGCACGAACGCCAACAGCAGCGGCAGGCACGCGGCACGCGCGAGGCGAAGCAGGCCAACCAGGCACCGATCCTGCTCGGCCGGCAGAAGCAGCGCGCAGAAGCCAGCCACGGGCGTGCGCAGCAGATCCAGAACGAGCGCCTGCAGGCCAGTGCCGCGCAGTTGCGCGCCGCTTCATCGGCCGTGCAGGCCACACCCGAGCTGGCCCTGTTTGCAGGCGAGGGCGAACGTGGCAGTACGCGCCTGCTGCAGGCGACTGATCTCGTACTGCCGTACGGTTGCAGCCTGCCGTTGCAGCTGGAGATCCGTCGCCGGCAACGCATCGCCGTGATCGGCGATAACGGCAGTGGCAAATCGACCCTGCTGCGTGTGCTGGCCGATCACCTGCCCGCGCGCAGTGGCGCCGTGCAGCGCCTGGCGCCGCTGGCCCTGCTGGACCAGCAGCTGCTGGGGTTGTGCGGTACGCGCAGCATTCTGGACAGCGTGCAGGCCGCCAACCCCGCCGCCGATCCTGGCGAGCTGCGCACGCGCCTGGCGTTGCTGGGGCTGGATGCGCAGCGCATCCAGCGTCCCGCCAGCAGCCTCAGCGACGGCGAACGGGTGAAGGGCGCACTGGCCAGCGTGCTGCATGCCGACCCGGCACCCCAGCTGCTGCTGCTCGACGAGCCCGGCAATGCCCTGGACCTGGGGGCACTGCAGGCGCTGGAACAGCTGCTGGATGCATGGCCGGGCGGATTGATGATGGTCAGCCACGACCGTCACCTGCTGCAGGCCTTGCGGCCCACGCAGGTGCTGCAGGTGACGGCAGACGGTTGGCAATGGCACGACCCACGCCCTTGAACCCCTCCCGTCAGCGCTTCCACACTGGGAACGACTGAGGCAGCTGCTGCCACAGCAGCGGGCCGGCGCGGAGCTCCTGGTCATCCAGCAGGCACGCGTCCAGTTCCGCGCGCACCGCGCGCTCGTCCATGTGCACGCCGATCACCACCAGCTCCTGCCGACGGTCCCCCCATAGCGGGTGCCACAGCCGCGCCATCGCGGCATGCGCGTCGCGATCCGGGAAGTCCTCCACGCCCGGCAGCGGAGCGCTCCAGCAGTTGGCCTGCTGGCGCGCCCAGCCCACATCGCTGTACGGCAGGGGCGTCGGCGGCAGCAGCGGCGTGGTGTCTTCCAGGCCTGCACGTACGCGATCACGCGCGGCGTACCAGAAGCCTGCGGCCTGCGTGCGCGTTGCCGCGCCAACCGCGTTCAACTCGCCCACCCAGTCCATGCGGTTGGCCAGCCAGAACCAGCCCTTGCTGCGGATCACGCCGGGCATGCCACTGCGCAACGCGCGCGCGAAACGGGCCGGATGGAACGGCCGCCGTGAACGGTAGACGAAACTGGCAATGCCGTACGCTTCGCTTTCCGGCGTGTGCTCGCCACGCAGCTCCTTCACCCAGCCCGGTGCGCGCTGCGCCCGCTCGAAGTCGAAGCGGCCGGTATCGAGCAGTTCCGTCAGCGGTACATCACCGAAGCTGGACAGCAGCAGCTTCGCATCGCGGTTGAGGCCGCGCAGCACGGCCAGCGTCTCCTGCAGCACTTCCTCCTCCACCTGGTCGATCTTGCTGACCACGATCACGTCAGCGAACTCGACCTGCTCGCAGAGCAGGTCGACTACCCCGCGGTCGTCGTCCGGTCCCGCCTGCTGGCCACGCTCGGCCAGGCGCAGGGTCGATCCGAAGTCGGCCAGGAAGGCACTGCCGTCGACCACGGTGACCATCGTGTCCAGCCGGGCGATGTCGCTCAGGCTGAAGCCCTGCTCATCGCGCACCGCGAAGGTCGCGGCCACCGGCATCGGTTCGCCGATACCGGTGGATTCGATCAGCAGGTAGTCGTAGCGGCCGCTGTCAGCCAGCCGCCGCACTTCCTGCAGCAGGTCCTCGCGCAGCGTGCAGCAGATGCAGCCGTTGCTGAATTCCACCAGCGTCTCTTCGGTGCGGCGCAGTTCGGCGCCACCGTCGCGCACCAGCTGCGCATCGATGTTGACCTCGCTCATGTCGTTGACGATGACCGCCACGCGCAGGCCCTCGCGGTTGCGCAGGATGTGGTTGAGCAGGGTGGTCTTGCCGGCCCCCAGAAAGCCGGACAGCACGGTGACGGGCAGGCGGCGGTCGGCGCGGGAAACAGTGTTCATGTCGGAGCGTTCTGGCTGCGGGAAAGAAATGTTACTGTATAACAATTGTTACGCAAGGAACCTCCCCATGAAGTCCCCTTCCCCCGCACTGCTCGATGCCGGAGCCCTCGCCCTGTCGAGCCTGTGCCTGCTGCACTGCCTGGCGCTGCCCCTGCTTGCCGCCGCGTTGCCACTGTTCGGCGCCTGGGCCCAGGCCGAATGGGTGCATCTGCTGTTCGTGGCGATCGCCCTGCCGCTCACCGGCTACGCCCTGTGGCGGGCCGACCGCCGCCATCGCCTGCCCGTCATGGCCTGGACTGCGGCCGGTCTCGGCCTGGGCCTGCTGCTGGCCGGCGCGCTCGAGCTGCCTTCGCATGCCTGGGAAACGCCGCTGACCGTCACCGGCAGCCTGCTGCTGGCCGCCACCCACGTCTGGAACGCGCGGCGCCGGCACCGCCACTGCTGAGCATCGCCGACGGCCCCCTCGGCGTTACTTCCCGTAACGCCGCAACAGTTCGACCAGCACCTCGGCCTCCGCCGCCCGCTGCTGCGGGTCTTCAGCCCCGACCACATGCTCCTGCAGGTGCTCGTGCAGCAACTCCATCAACAGGCTGTGGGCCGCACCACGCACCGCCGCAACCTGCACCAGCACGTCCGCACAGTCGCCCGCTTCACCCTCGGGCCTGTCCAGCGCCTGCTCCAATGCCGCCACCTGGCCGCCAATGCGGCGCACCCGGGTCAGCAGCTGTTTTCGATTTCTGTGTACATGTGCCATGGGTGGATCGTATACCCTATGGGGGTATCAACTCCACCCGCCGGTCACTCCATGCATCTGGACACGCTCGCCGCTGCCCGTCGCCACGACCATCGCTTCGACGATGGCAATCCCCTTGCCGAACGCAATACCCGCCGCGCCCTGTGGCTGACCGTCGGCATGATGCTGGTGGAGATCGTCGGCGGCTGGTGGTTCAACTCCATGGCCGTGCTGGCCGACGGCTGGCACATGAGCTCGCACGCACTGGCGCTGGGCCTTTCGGTGTTCGCCTACCGCTGTGCACGGCGCTACGCGCACGACCCGCGGTTCGCCTTCGGCACCTGGAAGATCGAGATCCTGGCGGGCTATACCAGCGCCATTGCCCTGCTGGGTGTCGCCGCGCTGATGGCCGCGCAGTCCGTGCAGCGGCTGTGGGTTCCCGCGCCGATCCATTACGACGAAGCCATCGCCATCGCCGTGGTCGGCCTGGGCGTGAATCTGCTCTGTGCGTGGTGGCTGCACGACAGCCCCGGCCACGCGCATCATGCGCATGGGCACGACCACGCGCATCATCACGGGCATCACCACGATCACGTTCATGCCCCTTCGCATGGCCACGATCTCAATCTGCGCTCGGCCTACCTGCACGTGCTGGCCGACGCGGCCACCTCGGTGCTGGCCATCGTCGCACTGCTCGGCGGCAAGCTGCTGGGCCTCACCTGGCTGGACCCCGTGATGGGTCTGGTCGGCGCCGTGCTGGTCACGGTGTGGGCGGTCGGCCTGCTGCGTGACAGTGGCCGCATCCTGCTCGACGCGCAGATGGACGCGCCGGTGGTGGCCGAGGTCCGCGAGGTGATCGAGCAGGGCCCATGGCCGGCACGCCTGGCCGACCTGCACGTCTGGCAGGTGGGCCGCGGCAAGTACGCGGTCAGCGCCAGCGTGGTCACCAGCGACGCCCGCCTTGATGCCGATACCGTGCGCCAGGCGCTGGCGATCCACGAGGGGCTGGTGCACGTGACGGTCGAGATCCATCACAGCCCGTCCTGACAGCGCCGAGCCCTCGCCCCGGCTTCAGAGCTTCAGCATCATCCGCAGCAGGTACATCAGCAACGGCAGCGCACTCAGCACCGCGCCCACGATACCGATCCAGGGCCAGCGCTCACCCCGCACCCGCGATGCCACCGCCAGCCCGCAGCCCACCAGTGCCGAGCCCAGCACGCCCACCCCGAGGCCCGCGGCGATGCCATTGCCTCCCGCGGCCACCGCCGCCTGTGCCGCAAGCGTGCCTGCAGCCCACCCCACGACCAGGCCCAATCCACTGGCCACGCCGCACCACGGTGCCTTGCCCTGTGCCATTGCACGCGTCCTCTTGCCGAATTTCTGTACGGGCCACGCCCGCCTGCTGCCTACACTAGCCGCACCTGCCTCGTCGGGACATCCCATGCGCGCGCTTCGCCTGCTGCTGCCCGGTGCCCTGCTGCTGTTCACCGCCTGTGGTGGCGATGCACGGCTGCCGTTCTCCTCCGATGCCCTGCAAGGCTGCTTCGCCACCAGCCCGCGCAGGACCGCCGATTTCCGCATCGAGCGCGAAGGCAGCCAGTACTTCGTTTCCTTCAACCGCGATGGCCAATGGCAGCGCGACCCGAACGGGCTGCACAAGGCCACCTCCAGCGAGATCAGCCGCTACTTCCGCGACGATGCGGCACAGATCGACAGCGCCTTGATCCGCATGGCCGGCGGCTTCGGCCTCTTCCACTTCAACAGGGGCGCCACGCTGAAGGGCAAGGCCAGTGACAGCGACTACATGGCACTGATGCTGATCGGTGCCGGGCCGGTGTATGCGGTGAAGTGCGATTGATCGAAGTGCAGGGATTCAAGCGAATGAGGAAAGTTTCAAATTCGATCAGACACAACTTTGGTCACAATCAAGATGCCGGATATTGTTGAGCCTACTGTCTCCGCAACCATGAAACGGAGACTCACACATGAGCAGACGCACGCTGATCCTATGTTTAGCGACGGCCATGGCTGTACCTGCGTTCGCAGAAACACCCTTGAGTGTCGACAGAACCGAGTTGGACTCCAAGGGCGAGATCATCATCGTTCGTCGTACAACGTGGCCAGACTTCGACGGAGCACACATCCAGGTTGATCAGCATCTCAAGCCAGATGGATTTGGACGCCTGATCTATCGATACAGTGACCAGTCGGAAGCCACCAAGCTCTATCATCAGGCCTTCTGCGCCTCGATGGATATGGAACCGTCTCAGGGGGAAGGGACGATTGAAGGGCCGGCGGCGGGCTGGGTATGCACTCGTGAAAATGCGCCCGGCAGCTGCGTTGGGATCCGACACCGCTCTTTCTATCCTTCATGGCAGCTGCGGTACCATGCCCTCCCCCGAACCGCCCGATGCCTGCCGTGCCCCACTACACCGGCCCTCTGCTGACCCGCGACAGCGCCGATGCCCTGCGTCGTGCCCATGACAAGGGCGCGCCCGAGTGGCAGGGCTCGCTTGACCTGGGGCGCAGCCAGGACACGGTCACGCTGGATGCTGACGGCTTCAGCTTCCGCGGCCAGCACTACCCGTGGCCGGGCAAGCTGAAGGACCGCACGCTGTACTACTGGGAGGGCGAAGACTTCGCTCCCATCTCACGCTACAGCGGTTCACTGATCAAACTGGTGCCTACCGAGTGGGGTGCGCCGACCTTCGAGATCGACGGCATCAAGATGCTGCCCACCTCGAAGCTGTCGCCGTTCGAGGACGCGCGCCGCAAGGTCGAGCTGGTTGCACCGGCGGGCAAGGCGCTGCTTGATACCTGTGGTGGGCTCGGCTACTTCGCCGCCTGCGCACTGGAGGCCGGCGTCGGCCAGATCCACTCGTTCGAGAAGAACGCCGACGTGATGTGGCTGCGCACGCTCAACCCGTGGTCGCCCGATCCCGACTCGGCCGCTGCCGGTGGTCGCCTGCACTTCAGCCAGGGCGACGTCTCGCAGCAGATCGAGCAGATCGCCAGCAACAGCGTCGATGCGATCCTGCATGATCCGCCGCGCTTCGGCATCGCAGGCGAACTGTATTCGCAGGTGTTCTACGACCATCTCGCCCGCGTCCTGCGCAAGGGCGGCCGCCTGTTCCACTACACCGGCGCGCCCAACAAGCTCACCAGCGGCCGCGATGTGCCGCGCGAAGTGGCCAAGCGCCTGGAAAAGGCCGGATTCAAGGCCGAGCTCGCGCTGGACGGCGTGCTGGCGGTCAAGCGCTGAGCGCTACTCCGAATCCACCTTCGCCAGCGTCATCACCCACGCCGGCACCACCGGTTCGCCGGCATAGAAGTCCTTCGGCTTGTTCTCGGCCATCGCCCAGCGATGCAGCCAGCTCGGGCCGTAGCGGCCGTTGTAGCCTTCCGCGCCGCGCGCATAGGCAGGGTCACGCATGGCTTCTTCCAGCGTGATGAAGCGGTAGCCGCGCCGCCGGGTGGCCGCCACCAGTTCGGCGAAGGTGGCCGCGTTCAGTTCATTGGCATGCATCAGCCAGACCTGCGGCAACGCATAGCCCAGCAGCGCCTGCGACTGCCGCTCGTAGTAGTCCAGCTTGTTGAGCATGTACGGCACATAGCCCTTGCGCAGCTGCGCCAGCGTAGCCTCGCGGGCCGCGGACGGCGGCTGTTCATTCATCACGTTGGCGTAGGCGAAGGCCCAGACCCATTCGCCGTTGTCCACCGTCACCGGCGCCACGCGGTACCCGTGGTCGCGGAAGAATCCGTCCATTGCCGCGCGGTCCTCGGCCGTCCGGCCCGCACGCAGATACGGATGGCGCATCCACTGTGGCCGCTGGCCGCGCTCGGCCAGCAGTGGCCGCAGCACCTGTTCGCCACGCAGGAAATCCTGCTGGAAGGCAGCCACGCCCTGCGCGTTGAGGTCCATGTGCGAATAGGTGTGGTTGCCCAGCCCATAACCCGCGTCGAGCCAATCGCGCAGCATCTGCACCCGCGCCGGCTGCACCTGGCCATCAACCTCCAGCTTGTTCTCGTTGACGAAGCCCACCACCGGCACATCGGCCTGGCGCAGCTGCGCCATCAACGCCGCATGGCGCGTCTGCAGATCCGCAGGCAGGATGGTGCCCACGCGCGCCCACGGCAGATCATCAATGGTCACCGCGATGCGCCGGTCCACCTCCGCGGCGTGCACCGCCAGCGACAACAGCAGCAACGGCAGGGCACACAGCCACGTACGCATGGACCATCCTTGTGTCGGCAGGAACGCCGACTGTAGCCCAGCGCGCGAGCGCCGTCAGCGCCCCTCTTCCGCAGCCGCGGCCCGCCACAGCGCAACACCGCCCACCATCGCGGCCGTCAGCAGCGCCACCAGCACCAGGGCCAGGTCATCCGGATTGCGCTGCAGCGGCGCGTGCGCGCGGGTGAAAATATGGAAGACCACTTCCTGGGCCTGCTCCAGCGGCATGCGTCCCTGCTGGGTCAGATCAACCAGACACGCCGTCGGAGACAGCCTGACCACGCTGTTCCACGCGTCTTCGTACAGATGCAGGGTCCACGCCGCCAGCGCCATGGCGCTGGCATGCAGAGCCATCAGCCCCAACGCGGTGGTGCGCAGGGGCCGCCGTACCCGGTGCCACCAATGCACGCAGATGGCCATCGCACCCAGCAGTGCGAGCGCCATGCCGGCTACCGGCAACCACCGCAGCGGCTGCCAATCATCCAGTGCGCCGGCACGCGCCATCAACACTTCAGCCATCCGCAGTCGCGCCGCGGGGTCCGGGCCACCGCAGGCAGCCGTCACCGGCTCCAGCAACAGATCCACACGGTGATGGAAATAGCCTGCGGCCAGGCCAAGGCCCAGCACGGCGACCACCTGCAGCAGAAGCAACATCAGTCCCGGGGCGCGCGTGCGGCCCTGAGGGAACGGAGTGGATGTCATCGTTACACTCGTGTCGGCGGTCTGTCATCGTAACCAAGCCGATCACGGCTGTCGGCTGGCGGATGCGACAACACGTGTGCTCGGCGGTACGATGTCCACCGAGGAAGAACCGCTGCATGGAGTGCGCTGGATGCTGACGCTGTACCTGCTGGTGCATTACGGCACCGGCCTGTTGATGATCGCAGGGGCGGCCTACGCCGTGTCGCGTGTCATCCAGACCCAGCGCGCAAAGCTGCCACCGGTGACGTCGCCCCTCCTGCCTGCGGCCACACCACCGCGCCGTCGCGAACGCAAGGCACTACGGCGCCTGCAACGTCGTCATCCGCAGTGGAGCTACCCCGTTGCCGCAGCGGTTCCCCGCCGCTGGTACTTCGTCGGCTGCATACCGATCTTCGCCACGGCAGCGGTATGGGCCGTCGTCATGCCGGACGGCGCACGCTTCCAGGTGATGGTTGAAAGCACCGTCGGCTACCCGGCGAGCATCGCCCAGGTGCGCCTGCCCGCATCCCGGCACGCCGCGCTGTTGCAGGCGTGGCAGCCTGTCATCGCACAGGGCGCACGCACGGTCGAGATGGACTACACCATCGGCCGCCCACCGCTGGCAATCCAGTCGCGCGACGTTCTGCCGGTACAGGTACGACAGCAGGGTGACCTGCTGCAGGTCGCGTTCGCACAGCCGATGCAGACACAGCAGCTGCAGGCCGCACTGACAGCGCGGGGCGCTCTGGCCGCCGGTGCGGTGCAGGTCCATCCACGCACGTTCGCACCTTGGCGCGAACGCGGTTGGACGCCCCTGCTCGCCCCCGCACCAGCGGGCCGCCCAACGCCGCGCTAACCGCGCGGCAGCTTGGCCGCCCACATGTTGTCGACCAGGTTCGGATAGGGTCGCCCGTTCTCCTCCGCGCGCTGCCGCGCCGCCTCCTTCTGTGCAGGCGACAACGGCTGCGACTTCTTGCCCTTCGGGTTGGGCTTCTTCCACGGTGGCGTGCGGGTCTGGCGCATGCGACGAGTGTAGAGGCCGGTTACTGCTTGAGGAAGTTCAGCAGCGCCAGATTGAAGTCGTCGGTGTGGCTGGTGTTGCAGCCATGCGGCGCGTTCTGCAGCACCACCAGCTCGCTGCCCCGTATGGCGCGCTGGGTGCGCTTGCCCGAGCCCTCCAGTGGCACGGTGGCATCACTGTCGCCGTGCAGCACCAGGGTGGGAACGCTCACCTTCTGCAGGTCGCGACGGAAGTCGGTAGTGGCAAACGCCTTCATGCAACCCAGCGCCGCCGCCTGGTCGGACTGGTGGCACAGCGCAATCGCCGCCTGGCGCTCGGCCTCGGTGACCATCAGCTTGCCGTTGGCGCTGAAGAAATCGCGGGTGAAACCATCGAAGAAGGCTTCGCGGTCCTGTCCCAGGCCGGTGCGCATCTCGTCCGCCTTGTCCTGGGTCAGCGGGCCCTCCGGGTTATCGTCGGTGCGCAGCAGGTACGGCGGCACCGCAGCCGCGAACACCACACTGTGCAGGCGCGACTCGCCGTGATTGGCGATGTAGCGCGCCACCTCGCCGCCGCCCATCGAGAAACCGACCAGCGTGACCTCCTTCAGATCGCGTTGCTCGATGATGCCGGCCAGATCGGCCGCCAGCGTGTCGTAGTCATAGCCGTCGGCTGGCTTCTCGGAGCGACCGAAGCCACGCCGGTCATAGCTGATCACGCGATAGCCCGCATCCCGCAGGATCGGCACCTGATCCTTCCACGCCTCGGCCGAGAGCGGCCAGCCATGGATGAGAATGACCGGGCGGCCCTCACCGCCGGTGTCTTCGATGTGCAGCCGGATGGGGGAAGCAGGCATGGGAACTCCTGGTGAAAGGATGGCACCAGCCTAGGCAGCGCCGCCTGTGGCGACCGTGAGGGAATCCGCCCGCGCCATGACATGCCCTACACGCCTGGCGCCCGGCACCCGCACCCAGAACCCGGCCGTTCGTACCCGGCAGACGCGGCTTCGTCGCACGCGTGCGCCGACCGCCCCCGCAGCGTGCCACTGTGCGCCCGACATCCACGGAGACGCGCCATGCTGTTCGCCCTGCCCCTGCTCGCCGCCGGCCTTGCCGCCAGCCCTGCGCCGTCCGATACCCTGCGCGAGCAGATCCGCCAGGCCGATACCCAGCTGTTCGCGGTGGCGTTCGAGGCCTGCGATGCCGATCGGGCCGCGGCGATGACCACCGAGGACATGGAGTTCTTCCATGACAAGGACGGCAAGTCGGCCAGTAGCCGCGAGGACTTCCGGCGCAGCGTGGCCCGCATGTGCGACAGCGCGCGCCAGGGCGGCTGGCGCCTGCGCCGCGAATTGGTGGACCGTTCGCTGCAGGTGTTCCCGCTGCACGACGAGCGTGCATTGGAGATGGGTGACCATCGCTTCTACGAACGCGGCAAGGACGGTGTGGAGCGGTGGGTGGGGCAGGCGCGCTTCGTGCAGGTGTGGCGACGCGTGGACGGCACCTGGCAGGTGGAGCGGGTGATCAGCTATGACCACCGCGGGGTGGATTGAGGTTGGGGGGGACATGCAGCGGAGGGCAACTCTGTCCCTCTGCTGCTTTCACAGCCCAAGGTCTTTCGCGTGCTTCACAACATCCACCATGACCCGGCGTTCACCCAGCTGGGCCAGGAACAACAGGTGCTCGGCGGCCTTGACCTTCTGCAGGTGATCCAGGCGGCACGGCCCACCGAGTGCGAGCGCCGGGACAAAGCCATACATTTCGTCGTGAGCCAGGGGGCCGAGCTGTTTCACTGCGCGATCAAAGAGGGGGTCGTCGTTGTCGTCGGCTTGCTCAAGCCCACGTTTGTCCTTGAAGGCCAGCCAGGTTGAAATCAGAAAGTCTCTCCTCCCTTCATTCATCCAGCTGGATTCATCAGATGGAAAGATTGTTGCCCATGGGCAGTTGATGGTCAGGCTACGGCCGGTCCTTTCTCCCCACAGATCCAGTTTGCCGAACGCACTACGGCCGATGACGTGGTAGCGATCGGCTGTATAGAACTCGGTTCCGTAGAGCCAGGCATTGAGGGCTTCCGCGTAGTCATCTGGATCGGTCACCCAGAACAGACCGCGCCCGTAGCCTGCAAAGCCGTACGCCTGCCAGTACTCCAGCAGCTTGTCGGGAACCTTACCCCGGTACTGCTGCAGCTTTGCCGGGGCAGCTGGCCGAGCGTCAACGGCCGGTCCAAAACCCTTATCCGAGTAGAAGTACTCGAATTCCTCATCGACCATCTTGATCATCTGCAGCGCTCCAATCCACCGTTCATCTTTGTGGCACGTCGCTCACCTGCCGGAACCTGCATTGCCGCGGCATCCAGGTCCTGAATGCGTGTGGTCTGCCCCTTCTTAGCATGATTCCATTGACGACCGATGGTGTGGTTGACCTCACCGTCGCCGAAGTCGGCGATGGTGTCCTTGCCACCTGCTACGAGATCGGGATTATGCAGGGCATTCAAGGTTCTCATCGTTTCCTCGGCATACGCATCGGCCAGTCGATCTGCCTCTTTCGCGGAGCCGACTGACGGCATGAGCTCTTTTGCTTTTCTAGCTTTTATCTCGCCTCTGAAGTCCTCTCTTGCCTGTTTGGCAGCCCTTCTATCCCGGTTCTTCGGATCAAACGCCTCACGCGCATTGAGGTAGTCCTCCACGCTCATGTCGTTCAGCCCCTGCTCCTGCCCCTTCAACTGCCTGTCCATTTCGGGGTACTTGGACGCCGGCAGCTTCTGGGGGCTGAAGCAGGGTAGGGCCTTACGCGGCATGCGCCTGGGCAGCCGTATGGTCTCCACGGTGCGGTTGCCATCCGGACGCCGGTTGCTGTCCGCCTGCCTCCGCTTGCGGTGCTTCAGCGCCCGACCCAGATCCTTGAAGGCCTCTTCTACCTCCTCCATCAGGTGCAGGATCTGCTTGCCCACGCGCGCGGTCGTCCTGCCGGCCTTCGCTGCGGCGTAGCCGAACCCACCCGCGCCACCGAGCTGCACCGTGACCGCGGCCAGCAGGATCGAGACCACCACGTCTAAGACGATCTGCGCACCGAAGCGCGATTCGACACGTACCTGCTCATCCGGTGGCAGTGCATTCCACCAGTCGCGCGCGAACGCGGGTAGCTGCTCGGCGATCGCCGGGTCTTCGATCAACAGGTTGAACATCGCCTTGGCCTCGCTGGCGGCGGCCATTACGGTGCCGCCGGCCGCGCGCAGCGTTGCGATGCGCTGGTCCAGCGCGTCGCGGTCGCCCATCAGCAGAAGGCGCGTCCATTCGCGTATCTCGCGGTCGGTCGTGTAGATCAACACGGCCATGTCCACGACTGTTTCCACCGTGCCAACGACGTAGTCCCATGCGCCCTGCGCGCTGCCCAGCGCCTGGTTACCCTGCAACAGGCCCCAGCGCTTGAGCGTTCCCGCCTGCTCCCATTGCTGCCATTCGGGCGCGAGATCAGCATGGGTGCGCTGGACGATGGCATCCAGTGCCCGCTTCAGGCGCTGGCGCGCGGCCAGGATGGGCGAGTCGTCATCGTCGTCCTGCTCCGGCTGGAACAGCAGCTGTACCTGTTGCATCGCGCCGACCGTCACCTGCGGGATGCGTGCACGACCATTCTCGTCCAGCGTGCCGGTGTGCACGCTATCGTCGGCCAGTGTCAGCTGGAAGCCAACGCCGCGCACCGGCGTGCGATCGAGGTCGCCGTAGTGGTAGTGGAGCTCGATGTCTTGCCTGTGTGGCGTGGCCACTGGGTGGGCTGTCGTGCCGGGCGCCACAAGCTCCGCTGGCGCCATCGCGCCCTGCGGCGCGGGTGACGACGTCGCCGCCGACCGCGCGGGGCCACCGCCACTTTGCAAATGCACCGTGCTCTGCCGGGTCGCCAGCAGCCGGCAACCGCAGGCCAGCGAATCACCCTCGCGTGCCAGCGGTTGGCCTTCGTCGAGGAACGTCACATCGCCCGTGACGATGACAAAGCATCCACCGTGCTTCGGACAACTCGCCCTGTCGCCCACGCGGGCGACGGCCATTCCATTGATGTCGGTGAAGGGTGAGCCCGTCAGCACCTCGCCACCGCCGGTCGTCCTGTCGCCGACGACGATTACTCTCCGTGACATGCATCCTCCGTCGCCTGTTGCTGCGACGGGACGCTAGCAAGCAGTGACGGATGCAACACGGTACGCGCGTCTATTTGCGAATAGTTGCAGGAAACTGGGGTGAAAGGGGTTGATTGCGACGGATATCTTCTTCCGCAATCCACCACAGCAGTGCCGATTGCGACTCATCGAAAATGGAGTATCAGCCGGCTCTTCTGCTAATGATTCTCACGCGTGAGCCGATGTAGATAGCGAGCCAACTACACGATGATGGCTCGCCTCCTATTCTGATCCGGAGAGAATGTTCAGTGACTGCTGAGCCCGAAAACAAGCACGTACCTAGTAAGGACGCCGTCTCCCGCCTTTGGCTTCAGCAGCTCTCGCATGCACTTTCCTGGAGCGAAAGGCATCCGGCAAAGCTCGCCGCAGCCGCCATTGTGCTGCCTAGTCTCAGCCTGACCTATTACCTGCAGGCAGAGCGCATTCCCCTGAGCATTCTTTCGTCCGACGTGATCTCCGGACTGCCCTCGCTTCTGGTCATCATCTCTGCCATTACGGTGGCACTGTTCGCGCTAGCTCTTACGCCGCTGATGGTCATGTTCGAAGGAGCAGTCACCGAAGAGGACGGGAGCATCAGGGTGAGCGCGCTTTCCACCAAACAGAGAGTGCGGAATACCAAGCGCTGGCTGATCGCGTTGATTCTTCCTGGCGCGATTCTCGCTGCCGCGCTCGTGCTTTCGGCCCGATATCCAGGTCATGACAAGTGGGCCATTCCCCTCAGCATCGCGCTTGGAGCCGCAGCGTTCGTAGCGGCGTCCTTCCTGCTTGGCCGAAAGGAGACGAAGCGTCACTGGTTCGAGCGAGCCTGGTATGCAGCGGCATCCGGCTACGTTCAGATGCTCCTGGCGCTGCTTGTCATACAGCGGATGGTTACATGGTTTCCCGATATAGAAAGCTTCTGGTTGATGTTCATCCTCCTGTTCGTGTCCATGGTGGCCGTCGGTGCTGCGCAGCTTTGCGCCGTTCTTCTCATTGAAAATATCAGCAAGGACGGCATGATCGCAGCACGAGCCTTCTATGCGAGTCTGGCCATCATCGTTGCGATATGCATCGTGCCGGTCACTGGGGGCTGGTTGGCCGGCCATGTCGTCTCAAGCAGCGGCTCCGGTGGAATGAAGTGCTTTCGATTGGCCATTACCGGCGACAAATCTGACTTCTCCAAAGTCATTGACTGGAGCGACAGAGGGCAGAAGATTACCAAGCCGTTGAGAATGCGCGCGGCCACGTCCTCCATGTACTACGTAAGGCTGAAGGACGAAGTCGGCGAAATATCAACCATACCAACGGATCGTGTTGCCGGCTTCTTGGAGTGTCCTGCTGTAAACAAGGCCGCGGCAAAAGCTGCCACCCTTGACAGAAGCTGATGCGTCCCTTCATGGCGCACTTCTCCTTATCTGCACCGATGATGGCTACGCGACCGACGCGTAGCCCTACCGCACCTTCAACCTGGATGGAAGACTGACGCTACCCGTCTGAGCAGAGCTCGCTCAGCGCGGCAGGCATCACGCAGAGTGATTTCCTGCTTGTCGCCCGGGATGGCGTCGGCCAGAACTCTCAGGCCGGTGGAATCGATTCGCGTCCGCCATCAGCTCCCCACGGCTACAGAACTCGGGTACGTGGATTGGCTATTCGAGAGAGTGGATCGGGCGACTTCCCATGCCTGTAACAGGTGGCCGCGCCTTCCCAGCGCGGCCACCTCCAGCCGTTACAACTGGATGCGCGCCACGCTCTCGTTCGCGTCCTTGGCATCCTTCTCGCCGTTCTTGATGCTCACGTACAGCACGTTGTTCTTCGCATCCAGCGCCAGGCTGTTCGGGTGAGTCGGCACCGGGTAGGTGGCCACCTTCTGGTAGCTGTCACTGTCGTACGCGGTCACCGTGCCGCCATCGCGGTTGGTCACGTACAGGCGCTTGCGCGGTGCGTCCAACAGGATGCCCAGCGGGCCGGCGTCGGTCGGGATGCTGGCCAGTTCCTTGCCGGTGGTGCGGTCGAGCACCAGCACGCGCTGGCCCGGGTGCTTGCTGGTGAAGCCCGCGCTGCTCTTGGTCATGTAGCTGCGGATCATCTCCGAGCCCTGGTCGGTCACGAACAGGCGCTTGCCGTCCGGGTGCAGTGCGATGTTCATCGGCTGCTCGGCGCTGATCTTGTGCTGGGCCACCACCTTGTTGGCGTCGGTGCCGACCACTACCACGTCGGCCAGCAGGTTGCTGGTATACACGCGCTTGTTGGCGGCATCCAACGCCAGGCCCGGCGCCTTGGCGTTGCCGAGGCCCGGAATGGTGTTGATCACCTTCAGGGTGGTGGTATCAACCACGAACAGCACGCTGCCTTCGCTGGAATGGCCGGTCACGTACAGACGGTTGGCCGGGCTGTCGACCACCAGTTCGCGCAGGTCGTGGGTGTAGGCGGCCTTGCCGTCCTTGCCGACCTTCTTCTCCATCAGCTGCACGATGCCGACGGCCTTGTTCTGGGCGGTATCGACCACGGTTACCGAGGTATCAACGGTGTTGCCGACGTACAGGCGGTTGTGGGCGTCATCCAGCACCACGCCGAACGCCTTGCGCTCCAGCGGGATGCGGGTTTCCACGGCCAGCGTGGCCGGGTTCAGGCGCAGCACCTGCGACGGGCCGGCGTCATCGCCGAAGCCACCGGATGAGGCCACGAACACGGCGTTCTGGGTGGGGCTGTACGCCAGTTCGTACAGGCCCTTGGCGATGGCCTGACGCTGCACCGCAGTGGCGGTGCTGGCGGCGGGCGCGTTATCGGCGAAGGCCGCCGGGGCGCCGACGCTGAGCGAGATGGCAAGGGCCAGGGCGGCCGAGCGGAAAGCGGAATGACGGAACATGCGAGCATCCTTGAAAGGGCACGGAAGGGTGTCCTGGCTCGCTGGGCCGTACGGCGACGGCCCGCCCCGGGTGTGTCTGCACGGGGTGGGCTGGCTGGGTTGCGGGGCAATGGTAGCAGGCTGGAGAGAGGCGTGGCGCCGAGGACGACGGCCGAAGTGTCGTTTTTGGCTCGCCTTTCCGGCTGCGGGGCGATGACGTTGGCCCGATTTCGGTGTGGACGGAGGATTTCAGGAGGCCCAGCGCGATCGGCAGGCGGTAGCGTTCTGTGCGGGCGCACAGGCTGATTACGATCTTTCCTGTCGTAGAAAGCTTGCTTGAAGTTCGATTGCGGAGATTGTCGTCGCATACGGCACGCCGGCCATCTGCGACAATAGTTCCGCTCTGTGGATCTGCGTGTTTTCTCCGCAATTTCCAATTGGATTTCAGGGCGCAGGCGTGAGCAGATTGGCGCGCCACCGACAACGGGTGGCCGGGCGTCGAAAACCCGAGATGATGTACGCGTCAGTTGTTTACGCTTGCCAGTCGGCACCTCGTTTGGGGTGCCGGCTGGCAATCCGTCGGCCTTCATGGCGGGCGGTGCGTGGGAGTCTCAGGACTCGCCGGTTCAATGACGCTACATCATCCCGGTTTTCGAGCCACGCATCGTCCCGCCACCTCCATCGGTGGCGACTCTGTTTGTCCTGTACGGAGCATTGCCATGAACGAATCGGATTTCCGTTCCCTGCACGCGCAGTACGATCCGGCCAATACCGAGCCCGAGCCCGAGCGCGACGCATCCCCCGATCCCAACGGATTTGTCTCCAACCTGCGTCGCATCGGAAAGGGTGCGGCCGCGGACGGTCAACCGTGGCCGGAGCGGCATCAGTTACCGGGGCGTTGTCTTCAGCTGGCGGATGCAGATTGCGCGTTGGCGGGATTGCGCGTGGTGGCAGAGCTGATGCTGGCTGCGGAGCGCACGCGGCAGAATGGCGCGCCCGAGGAGTACGTGGGGGATCGGGTGATGGAGGGGTTGAAGATGGCTTGTGTGGCATTGACTGCGCAGGTTACTGAGCGGTTGCAGGTGCGGATATAGGCCGCCGCATAAGGGCTGGCTCTGGTAGTTATCAAAGTTCGGTTGCTGACTCGGCGCCTCAGTTGCCGCGGGCGAATGGAGAACTCGCCTGAGGAATCAACTGGACGCTGCTGGAAGATCTCGCCGCAGACAGCTCTAATTTTGATTACATCGAATAGGCACCTGACAGGTGCCCCAGTCCGCCCCCATGAATTCAAACTTTCCGCCACTAACCAAGCATCCGAGCGACTGAACGACGAGAGCTTTTCCAGCAACCAACTCGCCAATCAGCACTAGTCGCGCACAGCTTATCTGAAATCAAATATCGAGCTAGGCTTGAGAACCGATGGCGAGTGTTTCAATAGACCTTAAATAAACTCCACGCGAAGTATTTAAACACAAAATTAATATGCCGCCTATCTTTTATTTACTATTATTGGCGCACCCACATCAACCAAGACATTTCTCTTAATCAGCTCTGCTTTCTTTACATCAAATTCCCATTGCATAGCGCGCTTTACTCCAGCCTCGCTTTCTGCGCGCCTCGATATATCTGCACCGAGACCTTTTAGTATGAATGCAGAATCAGGCACGGGGCTATTTTTGTAACCTTCAACGGCAGCATCTATAATATCACTCACGTTCTCGTGACCACAGTCAAACGCCGTTCGAGCGTAGTATGCCTGGCAGATTGAATAAAGTGCCTTGTCATTACTTCTCGAAAATGTGTCAAGTGCACTCATGTAGCACTCATCCGCGCGAACGAAGTCCCCCCGCTTCATGGCGATCAAGCCTAATGTAGCCGTCGCTTGAGCAGCAAATTTCAGAGGGTCGGACGACTTGGCCTTCTTCGCCAGACGCTCGGCCTCCACCAGGTCATTAGTTGCTGCAAGTGCATAGGCTAGGTTGACCTCAAGTCCAATATCGTCAGGATCAGCAACAAGTCCCCTACGAGCAAGCATTATCGCGTCCTCATAGTTTGCGCTAGCACTTAGGAAGGAAGTTAGAAATTGCAGCGGGCGACTTGAATATGGCTCTTCCGTGTGCCACAAAACTCCGGCTTCAAGCGCCCCGACATAGTCTACATTTCTCCAGGATATTAGCGCTTTCGCTTCGTAAGGATTCACCCCGCCTGAATGCAAAACGGAGGATGAGGCATCAAGAGAGAGAATCTTCTGATCTGTGACGACTTGGGCCATAACATTGTCGTTCGGAGCAAGTAACGAACCCCTATAGTACTCACGCGCTCGCTTATAATTTCCGGAAGCCAATTCCACACCAGCCAAAGCAGCGGCAAGCTCCGTTGTGCTCTTGATTGATCGGGATTTCTCCTTGAGAATTCGCTGACCAATTTTTATGAATTTCGAGCTCTTTCCAACAACCTGGGAAAGTGCTATTTCACTTGCCATTAACCAGGGGTCACTTGCTGTCCTCGCATGACTTGCCAATAGATGGTGGGCCTCATCGGCCCTATTTATGTGAGTTAGAAATCTGGATGTTATGCGCAGCACAAGCCTATCATTCGGCGAAAATTGCTTGGCCGATCGAAGTAGCCTCTCACTTCCTTTTACGTTGCCTTGGGCCAAGCGAAGCTGAGCCATATCGAGCAGAACAAGGGGATTTCCTGGATCCGCACTAAACAAAAGCTTCACCTGTCTCGTCCGCTCTGCCAAGTATCTAGCACTATTCAGAACGCCGCTAACCGCTTCATATTGAGATTTAGCCCCAAGAAGATTTTCTGCAAATCTCTTTTGGGTAGAAGAAAGGCCGGCCCCCTGATTTAACGCAACTTGTAGTACATCTCGTACCGCGTCAACGTTCTCGGTTGAAACGGCAAAAGAGAGAACATCACCCATATGGCCTGATGTCGGATTTCTGTGCCACGCATCAATAGCCCGCTGAAGATCGTCCTTGTCCAGAGCAATAGGACGAACGCCAGCTCGATCTTCCGGCTGTGCCTCCGCCATGTTAAGAGTCGATGTAATGCGACGCCATTTGGGAAGAAGCCTACGGCGCGAGAGCGCGTACGTCATACGACCGCCCTCGATTCATCATATTTCATCCGTCTAGCCATCTGGTACCACCGCTGGTGGTAACGATCAATACCCACTGCGCCGGCTCTACGAGCCTGAGCATTTCCACGCACACGGGGATCCGGATGCGTCAGCTCAAGTAGCATTTTCTCAAGCTCATCCCGAAAAACACCTGGTATAGATGGAATAACATGAGCAGTCAAAGCGCGCACTTGCGCAAGCCTCAGCACATTTATTAACTCATCACCAAAGGTCCCTCTATACGACTCAGGCTTGTATGGATCGGGCAACTCGTTGTAGATCATCGTCGACATCGGAATCTGAGTTACCAGGAACACGAATAGGCTCCCGACAAGGAAAGCATCTCCGGCCTCTCGTTCATCATTCCAGTTCGCGCAACGAAAACCATACCACTTTTCTGGAGGCTGATAACCCCTATCCCCCGGCCAGTTGAAGCTATCAAAGGGGCCGGCGACGCCCTTTCTAATCACGCGACCAAGATCACCAAGCTTTACGGGCACGTTCTGGCAATCGGATGACTCCATTGCAATCACATTGGAAGGTTTAACATCGAGGTGGCAGACGCCCTTCCTATGAAGTTGATCGACTGCAAGGCAAACGTCTCGCATCACGGACAACACCCAGGAAAATGGACGTTGCGCATTCACTGAAAGCTCGCCTCTGAGATCCCCCGCGCCGACCTCCATGACTAAACACGAGACCCTCATACCCGGATCAATGTTGCCCGGTGGATTAAAATACTCGTGACTGATTAGCTTGACAATTTTTGAGAGACCCTGCTCTGCACAGAACTCTAGTGCATCCTTCTCCCATGTAAGCTCGGTACTAAGAGCTAGCATTGCTCGAACTGGGTCGGAGTGGGCGAGAGCCGTCCTAAAATCTACGGCTTTCAAGAAGGCCAACTCAGAACCTCTTGTGGCGGAATAGCACACTCCGAAATTTGAACCAGTACCACCTTTCTTCTTTCCAATTTTTGCGCCAATTAGCCAGCCGCTCTCAAGAATCTGCCCCTCGAGATCATCAGCCGGCGTCGCAACGATAGTCATCCCCCTGCTCCTTGCTATGACTGAACCGATTGATTGATTATGCACAAAAAAAGAGGCGACCAATGGTCGCCTCTTCTTCGCCAAATCCGGATGCTAATCAAACCCCAACAGGATTAGCCTTCTCCGGATCAATCTTGTACTGCTTGATCGCCCGGGCAACATCCTTCGCGGTCATCTTCCCTTCCTTCGCCAGCGCCGCAATCGCGGCATGCGCGATGTAGTACCGGTCAACCTCGAAGAAGCGACGCAGGTTCGCACGGGTATCCGATCGGCCGAAGCCATCCGTACCCAGCACCGTGTACGACATCGGCACGAACGCGCGGATCTGGTCCGCATACGCACGCACGTAGTCGGTAGCGGCAATCGCCGGGCCCTGGCGGCCTTCCAGCAGCTCGGTCACGTAGGCCTTGCGCTGCTCGCCTTCCGGATGCAGGCGGTTGTGGCGCTCCACATCGAAGCCGTCGCGGCGCAGTTCGTTGAAGCTCGGGCAGCTCCAGATATCGGCGGTCACGCCGAAGTCCTTGTCCAGCAGCTCGGCGGCGGCGATGGCTTCGCGCAGGATGGTGCCCGAACCCAGCAGCTGCACGCGCAGTTCGCCCTTCTTCGGCTTGCCGGCGTCGGTCAGCAGGTACATGCCCTTGACGATGCCCTCGGCTGCGCCTTCCGGCATGTCCGGGTGGGCGTAGTTCTCGTTCATCAGGGTCAGGTAGTAGTACTCGTCTACCTGGTCTTCCATCATCGCCTTGGTGCCGTGCTGCAGGATCACCGTCACTTCGTAGCCGAAGGTCGGGTCGTAGCTGCGCACGTTGGGGATGCCACCGGCCACCAGATGGCTGAAGCCATCTTCGTGCTGCAGGCCTTCACCGTTCAGCGTGGTGCGGCCGGCGGTGCCACCCAGCAGGAAGCCGCGGGTACGCATGTCGGCGGCCTGCCAGGCGATGTCGCCCACGCGCTGGAAGCCGAACATCGAGTAGTAGATGTAGAACGGCAGCATCGGCACGTTGCTGACCGAGTAGCTGGTACCGGCGGCCATCCACGAGCTGATCGCGCCCGGCTCGCTGATGCCCTGCTGCAGCACCTGGCCGCTCTGGTCTTCGCGGTAGAACATCAGCTGGTCGGCGTCCACCGGCTTGTACTTCTGGCCGAACGGCGCGTAGATGCCGATCTGGCGGAACAGGCCTTCCATGCCGAAGGTGCGGGCTTCGTCGGCCACGATCGGCACGATGTGCGGGCCCAGCTCCTTGTCGCGCAGGGTGATGTTCAGGCTCTGCACGAACGCCATGGTGGTGGAGTAGGTGCGTTCGCCGCTGCTCTTCAGCAGGCGCTCGTAGGTTTCCAGCTTCGGTGCGTTGAAGCTCTTGTCGGCCTTGCGGCGGCGCTGCGGCAGGTAACCGCCCAGGGCGGCACGGCGCTCCTGCAGGTACTGCACTTCCGGCGAGTCCGGGCCCGGGTTGTAGAACGGCACCTGGCCGTCCTTGAGCTGCTCGTCGGTCACCGGAATGTTGAAGCGGTCGCGGAAGTGCTTGACGGCTTCGTCGTCCAGCTTCTTGGTCTGGTGGGTCGGGTTCAGCGCTTCACCGGCGCTGCCCATGCCATAACCCTTCACGGTCTTGGCCAGGATGACGGTCGGCATGCCCTTGGTGTTCACGGCCTGGTGGTAGGCGGCGTACACCTTGTGCGGGTCGTGGCCACCACGGTTGAGGCGCCAGATGTCGTCGTCGGACAGCCCGGCGACCATCGCGGCGGTCTCCGGGTACTTGCCGAAGAAATGCTCGCGGGTATACGCGCCGCCGAAGGCCTTGCAGTTCTGGTATTCGCCGTCGACGGTTTCCATCATCAGCTTCTTCAGGACGCCGTTGGTGTCCTTGGCCAGCAGGGCATCCCAGTAACCGCCCCACAGCAGCTTGATGACGTTCCAGCCGCCGCCGCGGAACACGCCTTCCAGTTCCTGGATGATCTTGCCGTTGCCGCGCACCGGGCCGTCCAGGCGCTGCAGGTTGCAGTTCACCACGAAGATCAGGTTGTCCAGGCCTTCACGGCCGGCCAGGGCGATGGCACCCAGGGTTTCCGGCTCGTCCGACTCGCCGTCGCCGATGAAGCACCACACCTTGCGGTCGGACTTCTCGATCAGGCCACGGTTTTCCAGGTAACGCATGAACTGCGCCTGGTAGATGGCGGCCAGCGGGCCCAGGCCCATCGACACGGTGGGGGTCTGCCAGAAGTCCGGCATCAGCCACGGGTGCGGGTAGGAGGACAGGCCACCGCCGTCCACTTCCATGCGGAACTTGTCCAGCTGCTCTTCGCTGATGCGGCCTTCCAGGAAGGCGCGGGCGTAGATGCCCGGGGCGCTGTGGCCCTGGATGAACAGCAGGTCGCCCGGGTGGTTGTCGCTCGGGGCGCGCCAGAAGTGGTTGAAGCCCACGTCGTACAGGGTGGCGCCGGAGGCGAACGAGGCAATGTGGCCGCCCAGGTCGCCCGGCTTGCGGTTGGCGCGGACCACGGTGGCCATCGCGTTCCAGCGGATGATCGAACGGATGCGCCATTCCAGCTCGGCATTGCCCGGGCTCTTGGCCTCGAACTGCGGCTCGATGGTATTGACGTATTCGGTGGTGGGAGAGAACGGCAGGTAGGCGCCCGAACGACGGGTCAGCTCCACCATGCCTTCCAGCAGCTGATGCGCGCGCTCGGAGCCCTCGACATCAATAACGGCCTTCAACGACTCGATCCACTCCTGGGTTTCCACAGGATTCGGGTCGTTGTTCAGCACCTCGTTCAACCAGTTCATTAGCGCTCCCATAACCGCACGCACGCGCGCGACTGTTGTATAGATATCTAGACCGCAAAGTGTAGCGCACCAAGGGCTTTCGTCACTTGGCTACGCTGGCGTATGGACGCATGCAGCCAGTGTCCGCAAGGCATGTCCCGCCTGTCTTCGGCGGGCCAGCAGGCGCGCTGCAGGCCGCTGCGGCGGGCCTCGGACCGCTTCGGGCACGTCGCGATTGCCCGCCTGGCGCATGTGCAGAACGAAGTGTTACCCAGGGCGATGACCGTTGTAGGGCACGGCCGACCGCGTGTGGGCCTGCGCCGGGGGCACCGCAGCTGAATGACTGATGCGGTGTCGCGCCCGGCTCTGGACCGAGCTGCGCCGGCCGCGCAAGGTGACGGCGAGTGTTGGCACTGCCGCAACGGCCCGCCGTCTGGCTGCCTCGCTCCCTTCCACAGTGGTCCCCGGGGCGCACCGCAAGGGCGCCCTTTCTGTGTACGTGGCCCAAACGCAGCACGGTTGTGGCCGGATCGATGCTTGCCGGCGCCTGCCCTATCGATATATCGTTTCGATACTCGTTACCGATATATCGAAATGAGCCGTTCCCCTTCCCCCAGAACCCGTTCCAGCGAATCGGCCGTGCCCCGCCGCCATGGCCAGCCACGCGTGCTGAGCCGGGGCGACCTGCGCCTGCTGGTGCTGGCCCTGATCGGCGAGCAGCCGCGCCATGGCTACGAGCTGATGCAGTTGATCAGCAACCAGTTCCTGCAGGCCTACACGCCCAGCGCCGGCACCATGTACCCGCTGCTGGCGAGCTTCGAGCAGGCCGGCTGGGTGGCATCGGAGGAAGTGGATGGCCGCCGGGTGTTCCGCATCACCGCCGCCGGCGAGTTCGAGCTGAAGGTGCAGCGCACCCAAGTGCGCCTGGCCCAGCGACGGGCCTTCGATCGCGCCCGCGAGATCACCAAGGCATCGCTGCCGCCGCCGCTGGCCAGCGCCCTACGTGACTTCAAGCGGGCGCTGGTGCATCACCACGGCCGCTGGGCCGAAGGCGAGGCCGAGCAGGTGGCGGCGCTGCTGTCGCAGGCATCGGCACTGATCAACGGCACCACCGGTAGCGAGCCCACCTCTTCAACGACCCAGCCAGACTGACTCCAGCCAGGTCTCCCCCTACGCCGCGCCCCCTGCGCGACACCTTTACAGGTATTCCCATGACTGAGCATCACAACGCGCGCCTGCGCCTGGATGTGAGATTCCGCGAACTGACGGTGCTGCGCACCGAGGTGGTCACCCCGCACATGCGCCGCGTCGTGCTGGGTGGCGATGATCTGGCCGGCTTCGATTCGCCCGGCGCCGACGACCACATCAAGCTGTTCTTCCCCAACGCCAGCGGCGAAATGGTGCTGCCGGTGCTGACGGCCGAAGGCCGCAGCTACCCGGACGGCAAGCAGCCGTCGCCGGCACGCGACTACACCCCACGCTGGTGGGACCACGACGCCGGCGAACTGGCCATCGACTTCGTGCTGCACGACCAGGGTATTGCCGGGCCATGGGCCGAACGGGCGCAGCCGGGTGACAGGCTGGTGATCGGCGGCCCGCGCGGCTCGTTCGTGGTGGCCGACAGCTACGCCGCCTACGTGCTGATTGGCGATGAGACCGCGCTGCCGGCCATTGCCCGCTGGCTGGATGTGCTGCCGGAGGGCGCCGAGGTGCAGGCCTTCATCGAAGTGAGCGATGAAGCCGAGCGCCAGGACCTGCCGCAGTACGAGAACGTGCAGATTCACTGGTTGGAGCGCAATGGCTTCCCGGCGGCCAGCAGCACGCTGCTGGAAGACATGCTGACCGACTTCGAGGCACCGGAGGGCGACACGTTCTACTGGATCGCCACCGAATCGCGTCGCGCACGGATGATGCGCAAGTTCATCGAAGGCCATCTGGGCGTGCCGCGCGACTGGATCCGTTCGACCGGCTATTGGAAGGCGCACCCGGACGATACCGACGGCGACTGAGCACGCCGCGTTTTGCCTCAGTCTGCGTGAGCCGGGCATGGCCCGGCTCTGCAGCAGGCAGCCACCGGAACGCGTTGCTGTCGCCATCCGAACCGGTGCGCCGCCCAGATTTCCAGCGCCATCAGCAGCACAACGACCAGCCACGGCAGCAGCAGGCCGAAATACACGCCCGGCATCATGCCGTTGATCTGCGCTTTCACCAGCCGCAACACGCCGCGGGTGTGCAGCAGTTCGTCCACGCGCATCGTCAGCGCTTCGCGCACCACCGTCGGCTCCACGCCCAGTACACTGGCCTTGTCCACCAGGGTGTCTTCCACCAGCCCGCGCAGCACGCCTTCGCGCACCTTGCCGATCACCCAGCCACTGGCGCGTGCCAGTACGCCGTCACCCAGGCGATCCAGTACCGGCAGCGGGTGTTCGCTGAGGTAGGCCGAGGCGACCGCTTCGGCCACATCGCCCACCGTGCCTTCGCTGTGCAGCGCATCGCGCATGCGCGGGTCGTCAAGCGAGTCGGTGAACCCGTG
This sequence comes from Stenotrophomonas sp. STEN225, assembly GCF_056756445.1. Lineage (NCBI taxonomy): Bacteria > Pseudomonadati > Pseudomonadota > Gammaproteobacteria > Lysobacterales > Lysobacteraceae > Stenotrophomonas > Stenotrophomonas sp. STEN225. The sequence goes on from NZ_JBRRBV010000009.1 coordinate 96,898, forward strand.
GCTCCACTGGGCCACGAGCGTCTGCAGATGCGGCTGGAAATGGTCCATCTGCTGGAGCAGCGCGCGGTGCGCGCCCGCGGTGAAACCCAGCTGCAGGCCGAAGAAGGCGGTGCCCAGCGGCAGCAGCAGCGCGTAACTGGCCAGCAGCCAGTGATGCCAGCGCCTGCGCCGCTGCAACCAGCCGCGGCGGCGCAGCGCGTACCAGCCGGCCAGGCCAACCATGAGGCCCAGCAGCGCGCCCAGCACGCTGCCCACGGCCAGATCGAGCACGCTCAACCCGGCCCAGAATTCGTTCAACCAGTACTGCACGTCCTGCATGGCCTTCCTTCCGTGGATGAAACAGCAGGCGATTGTAGGACCGGGTTCGCCCTCGGTGGCTCTTCGGCCCATGCCACGGGGTCAGACCCCTTGTCCCACGGAGCGGCGCATGACGCCGGCAGCGGATCGACCCGGGCAGATGCGACAATCGCGCTCCTTTCCAGTTGCAACGAGGCCCCTGTGGGCAAACTGACCTTGGCCGGCGTCGATGCGCTGCGCTCCCGCTTCAACGACGACGCCGCCTGTGATGGCGCGCTGGCGGCCTTCGCTGATCCGGCCGCCCTGCGTGCACCGCTGCGGGATCTGTTGGACGCCGAACGCCGGTTCCTGCAGGCCGAGTACGAAGTGGCGCAGGTAGCCGATGTGCTGCGCCGCGACCAGAAATACGCGCCGGTGGGCCGGCCGTCGGTGCATATCGTGCAGCTGCGCAAGCAGCAGGCGGCAACCAGGCAGGCCGCGTTGATCGCCCGTCAGGTGGTGGCGCAGGCCGCGCAGACCTTCGTGCGGGTGAGTGGCATGACGGTGAAGGCCAAGCAGAGCCCGAGCGAGGCGTGTGCAGCGTGGCTGGGCGCGCTGCGCTGAGCGCACGTACCCGGTAGCGGCCAACGCGCGTTCCCGGCGCTAAAAAAGAAGGCCCGCTTCACAGCGGGCCTTCTGCCTTCTCACGACGAGTGAGCGGGGTGCATCAAGCCGCCGGCTTCTCGCCGGTGGCTTCGGTGGTGATGCGGATCTTCACTTCATCGCTGACGTTCGGGGCGTAGGCGCCCACGCCGAAATCGCTGCGCTTGAGGGTGGTGGTGGCATCGAAGCCGGCGGCCGGAACCTTGGCCATCGGGTGCTCGCCGCCGCCGTTGATGGTGACGTCCAGGGTCACCGGCTTGGTGATGTCCTTGATGGTCAGATCGCCAGTGACGGTCAGCTTGTTGGTGCCGGCCGATTCCACCTTGGTGCTCTTGAAGGTGGCCGCCGGGAACTTGGCAGCGTCGAAGAAATCGGCGCTCTTCAGGTGCTCGTCGAACTTGGCGGTGAAGCTGTTGAGGCCGCTCAGCGGCAGCTTCACTTCCACGGTGGACTTGGTCACGTCGGCGGCGTCGTACACCAGGGTGCCTTCAGCGTTGCCGAAGTGTGCGCTCGGGTTGGAGAAGCCGAAGTGGCTCCACTGCGCCAGCACGTCGGTGTGGCTCGGGTCGAGCTTGTAGGTGCCCGAGGCGATCTGGATCGCTTCGGCGGCCGGCGCGGCAGCGGCAGCATCGGCAGCCGGGGTGGCGGCCGGCTGTTCGGTGGCGGCCGGAGCGGCGGCATCAGCGGCCGGGGCAGCGGTATCGGCCGGCTTGGAGCAGGCGGCGATGGCCAGGGTCAGGGCCAGCGGCAGCAGCAGTTTACGGGTGGCGCTCATCTGAGGAACTCTCCGGATCGTAGGGTGGGTACAGGGTGCAGCAATGGCCCGCCGCAACCGGCGGGCCCGAAACCGATACAGCGACTTACGCGATGCGCGCCGCTTCGTCGAACGACAGACGCGGCAGGCGCGGGAACAGGCCCGCCGGGTCACCGTACCCCAGGTTGACCAGGAAATTCGACTTGATGCTGGTGCCGGCGAAGAAGGCTTCATCGACCTTGGCCGGGTCGAAGCCGGACATCGGGCCGGCATCCAGGCCCAGCGCGCGCGCGGCCAGGATCAGGTAGGCGCCCTGCAGGCTGCCGTTGCGGATGGCGGCCTCGTGGCGGCCTTCCTGCGGGCCGTCGAACCAGGACTTGGCGTCGGCGTGCGGGAACAGGTACGGCAGCTTCTCATGGAAATCCAGGTCGAAACCGATGATGACGGTGACCGGTGCGGCCATGGTCTTGTCATGGTTGCCTTCGGACAGCGCGGGGGCCAGCTTGGCCTTGGCTTCGGCCGACTTCACGAACACGAAGCGCGCCGGGCTGGCGTTGGCCGCGGTTGGGCCCCACTTCACCAGCTCGTACAGTTCCTGCAGCAGGCTGTCGTCCACCGGGGTGTCGAGGAAGGCATTCTGGGTGCGGGCGGTGCGGAACAGCTGATCCAGTGCGGCGGCGTCAAGCGCGTGGGACATCGGTGCATCTCCAGGGCGGCGAAGGGGAGTCAGTGCCCGCGGGCAACGCGGGGCGAAACGACCAGCCGCAGTGTAGAGTGTCGCGACTGTTGCAACACCCAGCAGGGCTGAAACGAATTAATGCCAATGGTGAAACGATCGAGCGCACCGTGGACGGTCACCGATGGCCGTGCAGGCAATGTCCGCCAGGCGGTCGCGCTGGCCTCGGCGCTGCGCCAGGGCACCTATCGGCCGGTGGTGCTGCAGCCTCAGGCGCCCTGGCGCTGGATGTCACCACGGCGCCTGCCCGGTGACGTGAACGGCTACGGCGATGCGTTCGCGGCACTGGCGGCCGAGCGCCCCGCGCTGGCGATCGGCTGTGGCCGCCAGGCCGCCGGTGCGCTGCGCGTGCTGCGCGCCCGCGGCACGCAGGTGGTGCAGATCCTCGACCCGCGCATCGGCGCCCGCCACTGGGACGTGGTGGTGGTACCCGAGCATGATCGCCTGCGCGGCAGCAATGTGCTGACCTTGATCGGCAGCCTCAACCCGGTCGATGACGACTGGCTGGCCTGGGGACGGGCCGCGTTCGCCGGCTTCAGCACCCTGCCCGGTCCGCGCACTGCACTGCTGGTGGGCGGCCCGACGCCGCTGGCGCCGTGGGACGAAACGGCGATGGTCGGTGTGTTCCGCGCCCTGGCCGCGCAGATCCGCAGCGAAGGCGGCAGCCTGCTGGCCACCACCTCGCGACGCACCCCGCCGGCACTGGCCGAGATCCTGCGCGCGACCTTCGCCGACCTGCCGCACGTGATCTGGGGCGATGGCGGCGACGGGGTGAATCCGTATGGCGGCCTGCTCGGCTGGGCCAACCGTGTGGTGGTATCGCCCGATTCGGTGAACCTGCTCTCTGAAGCCTGCGCCACGCGCATGCCGGTGATGGTGGCGCTGGCGGAGACCGCGCAGGCACGCCTCGCCCGCTTCCAGCAGCAGCTGCACGAGCGCGGGCGATTGCAGACACGCTGGCTGGACTGGCAGTACGACCGCATCGAGCCGCTGCGCGAAACCGCGCGCATCGCCGCCGAGGTCAGGGCGCGGCTGGCATTGGGGTAACGCCCCACCGTTGACGGCTGGTGTGTTCCTGAACGGGTGGTTTTGGATTTGCCTTTGGCCGGGCGGATAATGGGCGATTCCCCTTGTCCTCCTGGCTCGCCATGTCCGTGCGTCCTGCCCCCGTTTTTGCCCCGCTGACCCCGCGCGCCCTGGTGCTGGCCGTGCTGGCGATGGGCGCGGTGGTGCTGCTGTCGAACGTGCTGGTGCAGTACCCGATCAACGACTGGCTGACCTGGGGTGCGTTCAGCTATCCCGTCGCGTTCCTGGTGAGCAATCTGATCAACCGTCGCTTCGGCCCGGGACCCGCCCGGCGCGTAGCCTGGATCGGTTTCGCGGTGGCGGTGCTGTTGTCGGTCTGGGTGGCGACGCCGCGCATCGCCATCGCATCGTGCTCGGCCTTCATCGTGGCGCAGCTGCTGGACATCACCGTATTCGACCGCCTGCGCCGGGGCAGCTGGTGGCGTGCGCCGATGGTAGCCACCACCTGCAGCGCGACGGTGGACACCACGATCTTCTGGTCGATCGCCTTTGCCGGTTCCAGTCTGCCGTGGGTGAGCTGGGCGGCGGGCGATCTGGCCGTGAAGCTGGCCATTGGCGTGTGCCTGCTGGCGCCGTTCCGCGCGCTGCTGTGGAAGATGGCGCCGCTGCGCGCGGAAAGCGCGCGGTGATTCCGCCGGGCATGGCCCGGCGCTACCGCTGCGTTTGTTTGGATGACGCCGGCATGGCGCAGCGCGCCTGTTCGGGTAGCGCCGGGCCATGCCCGGCGGCCTCGCTGCCGATCAGCCGAACGGCAGGCCGGCCGCCCGGCAGGCCGCACTGATTGCTGCGCAGGCCGCTTCGATGGCCGGTGTGGTCGGTGCCAGCCGCGGGCGACGGTCCAGCGTGCAGGCCAGGCCCACATCCAGCAGAGTGGCATGCGCAGCGTGCAGTGCCTGCGCGGTGGCAACCGGCAGGAATTCCGCTGCGGCCAGTGCATCGATCAATGACGGCGTGTCGCGGGGTGACAGCAGCGCCGGTACCTGTGCACTGCGCTCGAGCACACCGGTCTGCAGCAGGAACTCCAGGTCCACCACGCCACCGGCGCCCTGCTTCAGGTCGATGCGCGCGGCATCGCTACGGTCCAGTTCGGTGCGCATGCGCCCTCGCATCTTCAGCACATCGGCATAGAGGGTGGCGGGGTCGCGTGCACGGCCCAGGGTCTGCGCACGCACCTGCTCGAAGTCGGCCAGCAGGCTGACATCACCGGCCACGCCGCGCGCACGCACCAGCGCCTGATGCTCCCAGGTCCACGCGCGTTCGCGCTGGTATTCGGTGTAACTGGCCAGGGACGAGACCAGCGAGCCTTTGCCGCCGTCCGGCCGCAGGCGCACGTCGATGTCGTACAGCCGACCGGCGGCGGTGACCGCGCCGAGCAGGGCCATCACCTTCTGTGCCAGCCGCGCGTACCAGCGTCCCGGCTCCAGCGCGCGCGCGCCATCGCTGGCCTCCACGCCCGCCGGATGATCGTGCAGGAACACCAGGTCCAGATCGGAACCGAAGCCGAGTTCGAGGCCCCCCAGGCTGCCATAGCCGATGATCGCAAAGCGCCCGCCGGGAATGCCGCCGTGGGCGGCCTGCATGTCGGACTCGGCCATGGCCAGCACCGTGACCACCACCGCCTGCGCCAGCTCGGCCAGTTGGCGGGTGCTGTCGACCGCGCCCTGGCGGCCGTCCAGCGTGGCCATCGCCATGCGGAAACTCAGGGCCAACCGGGTTTCGTTGAGCCAGCGCAACGCGGCTTCCGGGTCTTCGACCGTCAGCGCCTGCTGGCATTCGGCCAGCATGCCGGCCGCATCCGGCATCGGGCCGGACACGCGCACGTCCAGCAGTTCGTCCAGCAGCAACGGATAGGCCGCCAGGCGCTCGGCCAGCAGCGCGCTGCGCGCCAGCACATCCACCAGCCGCGCCAGCGCACTGGGCTGTTCGTCCAGCAGGGCCAGATAACTGGTCCGGCGCAGCACCGCCTGCAGCAGGCCGAGTACGCGCTTCAGTGCGGCATCCGGTTGCGGCGAGCGCGTGGCGGCGTGCAGCAGCGCCGGCAGCACGCGGTCCAGCCGCGCGCGCGCGGCGTCGGACAGCGACTTCACGCCGGTGCTCTGCGCGAAATCGCGCAGCGACTGATCGGCGCCGTTCGCATCGAGGAAACCGGCTTCGGCCAGCAACGGCGCGTCACTGCCACCCGGCAGGCTGCGCCAGTAGTTGGCCAGCGCATCCGGCGCCGCCTGGCCCTTGCGCGGTGCCAGCAACGCAGCGAACTCGGTGCTGACCCGCTGCTGCTGCACGGTCAGTGCAGCGCGCAGCGCTTCCCAGTCGGGGTAACCCAGGCCCAGGGCGATGCGCTCGCGGTCGATCGCATCGCTGGGCAGCACATGCGTCTGCGCATCGCGCAGCATCTGCAGCCGGTTCTCCAGGCGGCGCAGGAACAGGTAGGCCTGCTCCAGCGATGCGCCGTCTTCGGGCGCGATCTGGCCCGCCGCCACCAGCGCCTGCAGCGCCACCAGCAGGCGACGTTCACGCAGGGCCGGTTCGCGGCCGCCACGGATCAGCTGCAGTGCCTGGCACAGGAATTCGATTTCGCGGATGCCACCGGCACCGCGTTTGATGTCTTCATGCAGTTCGCGGCGGGCGACTTCAGCCGTGATCGCAGCCTTCATCTCGCGCAGTCCGTCCAGCGCGGTGAAGTCCAGATAGCGTCGATAGACGAACGGGCGCAGCGTCTGCAGCCACGCCTCACCGGCGGCGATATCACCGGCCACGGCACGTGCCTTCAACCAGGCGTAGCGCTCCCAGTCGCGGCCCTCCCGCTGGAAGTACTGGTCCATCGCAGCGAACGACAGCGCAACGCGGCCGGCACTGCCGAACGGGCGCAGGCGCAGGTCGACGCGGTGGCTGAAGCCATCGACGGTGGTTTCATCCAGCAGCTTGGCCAGGCGCTGGCCGAGCCGCGCGAAGTATTCTTCGGCGGCCAGCGGACGCGGTCCGTCCGATTCACCGCCCTGCGGGTAGGCGTAGACCAGGTCGATGTCGGAGCTGAAGTTGAGTTCGCCACCGCCGAGCTTGCCCAGGCCAAATACGACAAGTTGCTCGACGCGGCCCTCGTCATCACGGATCACGCCGTGGCGCTGTGCGAATTCCTGCTGCAGGGCGTCCAGCGCCAGCCGCAGGCAGTCTTCGGCCAGGGCGGTGGCGCCGGCCAGGGTCTGCGCCACGTCATCCAACCCGGCCAGATCGCGCCAGACCAGGCGGGTCGACATCGCCGCACGCCAACGCCGCAGCTGCGCCGGCCATTCACCGGGCTGCACCGGGTCGAGCACCGGCGTCGGCAACGGCGGGCACCCCGGCTGGGCCAACTGCGACAACAGGCCGGGCTGCCGCACCAGCGTGTCCAGAGCGAAGTCACTGGCGATGGCCAGGTGGGTCAGCAGGGGCCGCAGGTCGGCCGGAATCGGTTCCGGAGCCACCTGGGCCAGGCGCGACAGGGCACGATCAACCAGGGGCTGCAGCGCGGCAGGCAGTTCGGCGGGGGCGAGGGTCATGCGTTGATTCTCGCGGCGCCGGGCGCCTTTGCCAACGGCGGGAAGTCGCTGCGCCGCCGTCCATCGCGCGCATTCATCCTGGGCAGCGGGCAATAAAAAAGCCCGCTTGCAGCGAACTGCCAGCGGGCTCTGCTCCCTCCCCCACGTCGGGATGCAGGGCCATCCTGCGGGCTGCGAAAGGACTTTGCACGCTGCACTGCAAAACAGAACCGGCGGGTATGGATAGCCCCGCCCGCGAAAAGCCATTCCACGAAGGTAGCCCCCCCGTACGCCGGGGGATGGCCGATAATCGAGGCTCCCCCCAGAAACACTGTCGTCATGTCTGTTGATCGCATCGCCAACGCGCGTCTCCGCGACCGCGTGGTCTCCGCCGAGGCCGCAGCCGCGCTGATCCAGCCGGGTGAAACCGTGGCCATGAGCGGGTTTACCGGCTCGGGCTATCCCAAGGCCGTCCCCGTGGAACTGGCGCGCCGCATCGAAGCGGTGCATGCCCAGGGCCAGCCCTTCCAGATCAAGCTGATGACCGGCGCCTCCACCGCGCCGGAGCTGGACGGTGCGCTGGCCAAGGCCGATGGCATCGCCATGCGCATGCCCTTCCAGAGCGACCCGGATGCGCGCAACCGTATCAATGAAGGCAAGCTGGATTACATCGACATCCACCTCAGCCACGTTGCGCAGCACGTCTGGTTCGGCTTCTACGGCGAGATCGACACCGCCGTGGTGGAAGTCTCGGCCATCCGCGAGGACGGCTCGCTGGTGCCATCCACCTCGGTCGGCAACAACAAGACCTGGCTGGACCTGGCGAAGAAGGTGATCGTCGAGGTCAACGAGTGGCAGCCGGCCGGCGTCGATGGCATGCATGACATCTACTACGGCACCGCGCTGCCGCCGCATCGCAAGCCGATTCCGCTGGTCAACGCCAACGACCGCATCGGCGATACCGCGCTGCGCTGCGACCCCGACAAGATCGTGGCGGTGGTCCGCACCAACGGCCCGGACCGCAACAGCCCGTTCAGCCCGATCGATGCGACCAGCGAGCAGATCGCCGCGCACCTGATCGACTTCCTCAAGCACGAAGTGAAGCACGGCCGGCTGCCGCCGAACCTGCTGCCGCTGCAGTCCGGCGTGGGCAACATTCCCAATGCGGTGCTGGCAGGCCTGGCCAGCAGTGGTTTCCGTGATCTGGCCGCGTTCACCGAGGTGATCCAGGACGGCATGCTCGACCTGCTGCGCGACGGTGTGCTGAGCTATGCCTCGTGCACGGGCTTCGCGCTGAGCCCGCAGGCCAACGAGACGTTCAAGGAGAACATCGACTTCTACCGCGAGCGCATCATCATGCGCACGCAGGAAATCTCCAACCATCCCGAGCTCGTGCGCCGGCTGGGCTGCATCGGCATGAACGGCATGATCGAGGTGGACCTGTACGGCAACGTCAATTCGACGCACGTGATGGGCACGCGGATCATGAACGGCATCGGCGGCTCTGGTGACTTTGCCCGCAACGGGTTCCTGTCGGCGTTCCTCAGCCCGTCCACGGCGAAGAACGGCACCATCTCGGCGATCGTGCCGATGGCCAGCCACGTCGACCACACCGAACACGATGTCTCGGTGATCGTCACCGAGCAGGGCCTGGCCGATCTGCGCGGCCTGACCCCACGCAAGCGTGCGCAGGTGCTGATCGACCGCTGCGCGCACCCGGATTTCCGCCCGCAGCTGCAGGACTACTTCGACCGCGCCAGCCGTGAGAGCTATGGCAAGCACACCCCGCACCTGCTGCCGGAAGCGTTGTCCTGGCACCAGCGGTGGCTCGATACGGGCACGATGAAGGGTTGAGGCATAGGGTTCGCCGGGCATGGCCCAGCGCTACCGTTGCATCCTTCGCCGTTTCGCCGGGCGCGGCCCGGCGCTACCGCTGCATCCTTCGCCGCTTCGCCGGGCATGGCCCGGCGCTACCCTTGCATTGTCCCTGGTAGCGCCGGGCCATGCCCGGCGACCAACGCATCAACCGCGCAGGCTCGCCAGTGATTCGGCCTGCAGGCGCTCGTAGATGTCGAACTCATCGTTCACCGGCACGCCCAACGCCTGCTCGAACGCTTCGCGGTTGGCATGTGCGGCATAGGCGCGCTGCTCTTCGCCCCCCAGGTTCGACTGGAAGATGCCTGCGGCGCTGACCGGCAGGAAATCCTCGTAGACGATCGGGTCGGCCACCACCAGCCCCGCCGCGATCAGGGCTTCCGCCGGCAGGTCACCAATCCCGCCAGGCGCGGCGCGGCCGGCCTCGGTCAGCTGGTAGCGGAAGTAGCCCAGACCCTCGCGGCGCAGGGTGTCATGGTCGTCCGGGAACGCTGCGAACGCTGCCTGCAGGCGCTGGCCATAGTCGCCACCGGTGCTGCCGGCACCTTCGCTGTTGCGCGCCTGCGCCAGCAGCTGGTCGTACAGCGCGCGCCCCTTCGGCGTCAGGGCCAGGCCACGCTGCTCGATCTCGCCGAACCGCGCGGTGTGGGTGCCGGCATCACCGCCCTGGTCATCGGGGAAATGCACGGCTTCTTCCAGCGCTTTGAAACTGGTCTGCCGCAGCAGGATCGGACAGGCGCGGCGCGGCGGACCTTCGATGACCGCCTTGGCAGCCATGCCCTGCTCGATCATCGCCGCCTGCGCGGCATCGATGTCCAGCGTGCGCGGGGTCAGGTGGTTGATGTGCGGGCCACGGAAGCTGACCACGTCGGCCACCAGGCGGTGTGCCTGGTGCAGCGCATGGTAGGTCGGCAGGTCGACGGTGGCGTCACCGTGCCAGCGGAAGGTCTCCAGCGCCTCCGCTACGAAGCGCTCGGCGTCGTGCTGCGACAGCCCGCCATCGCGCTCGGCCTGGTCGATCAGGGCCAGGGCGGCATCGGTGAAGATGCGGCGGCGGGCCAGGATCTGCGCCGACTGCGCACGCAGGGCCTCGTCCTCGATCAGTTCCAGGCGCAGCAGCGAGGTGAACACGCGGAACGGATTCTGCGCCAGCGCCGCACCGGTGAGCGGGCGAAACGCGGTGGAATGCACCGGCACACCGGCCACCGACAGGTCGTAGTAGCCGACCGGAAACATGCCCATCACCGCGAACAGGCGGCGCAGGGTGGCCAGCTCCTGCACGGTGCCGACGCGGATCGCGCCGTGCCGCTCCTCGTCCAGCCGGCCGCGCTCATCGTTGCGCTGCAGCTGCGCAGCCAATGCAGGGTCCTGCGCCAGCACCTGCGCGTTGATCCGCTCCACCAGTTCCACCAGCGTGCCGTACAGCGGCACTTCGGTGCGGTACATGCGGGACATGGCCTGGGCGAACAGGCGGCGGATCACATCAGGCGAAACGAAAGAGGCGCTCATCAGTCACTCGATTACGGGAACGGGGAACAGCTCGAACCCGTATTGTCGCCGGAGCGCGGGGCCGGCGGCGATATGCAGAGCAGCATGGAGCGGACCGGCGCTACCGGTTGAGCTGGCGCTTCAGGGTGGCATCCAGGGTGATCGGCCGGTCCCAATGCTCATAGCTGGCCACGATGGCGTGGCGCACGGCGCGGTAGTGCAGGTTGTCCGGTGCCTTGGGCATCCGCTTCACCACGGCCTGCCAGCCGCCGGCCGGGTCACGGCTGAAGGCACGCACGCTGTCGCGGCAGGTCTGGCCGCTGGCCTTGGCCCAGAAGCAGGCGAAGTACAGATCACCCGCCTGCCAGCCGTGGGTGCTGAACAGCGCGCTGACATAGCCACGCGGCACATCGGCATAGCGCGAGACCTCGTCGAGGAAGGCATCGGGGTAGCGCTCGGCGTAGTGGTTGATGTCGCGCAGCTGGGCGTCGATCCAGCGGTCGCCGGTGTCCACCTCATAGGCTGCCGAGCGTTCGGCCGTCTGCTGTGCCAGCACGGTGGCCGGCGCCAGCAGCAGGAGCATCAGCAGCGTGAGCAGGCGAGCATTCATGCCCCGATTCTGCCGCAGCCGTCGCGCCCTGTCAGGCCGCGACGCTGGCCTTGGCTTCGATCGCGGCCAGTGCGGCCGGCCAGTCCCAGGCGGTATCGGCGCTGACCATGCGCGGCTCGTCGTCGGCCACGCCGTGCTGGGTCTCGTGCGCCCAGGTGACCGCATAGGGCGTATGGATGCCCCAGCCCCCCAGCGTGACCACCGGCTCGATGTCCGAGCGCAGCGAATTGCCGACCATCACGAAGCGCTCGATCGGCAGGTCGAATCTCATAGTCTGGTGGACTCCCGGAGCAATCCGGGAGTCCTTTTGTCAGCGCGGATACAGTTGCGTGGCCGCGTCTGCCAGACGCTTGGCACGAACTGCAATCGCGTCCTCATCCCAGGTTTCGCGGGCCATCAAGTCGCCATTGAGGCTCAACACAGTGTTGGCGATCAGCAGTTGCTTTTTAGTAGCGAAGTCCTTGTTCTGGGCCTCGCGATTGACCGACAGGTTGAGCAGCGTCAGGTTCCCCAACGTGGGAATGGCTTTGGCGCGGCGGCGAATGGCCTGGTAGTGATCCGACAGGACAGATCCCACCAACTCCTGCTGCTCGGCGGCCTGGCTCTCGGCAAACGTGGCCTTGCTGCCATCGGGCAAGGTCCAATGCTCGTACCACGACCTGGGCAGGATGTGGTCGATGTCCAGATTGGACAGGTCGGGGATGATGGGCTCTTCCGTGCGCTTGGTCAGGCGCAACCAGCCCTCCAGCTCCGTGAGCAGCATTCGGCACCGACCCGCGTCCAGATTGCCGTAGTACGTGGGTGCCGTCTGGAAGGCGTGGACAAACTCGTCATCCTCAGGCCAGCGCGCCGCCGGGCTGTTCGGTGATGACGCCAGCAGGTCCTTCAAGGCTTCCCGCGTGGGCTCGCCCTTGATCCACTGACGCAGTACCGACATGAACCAGTTGTTGTAGTTCTTGGGGGTCAGGCCACAGACAGCACGACGAACGATGTACGACACGATGTCGTTGAACATCGCGGTCTTCTCGCTGTCGGGCACGTCAGCTGTCGATATGCGCAAGGCCAACGGGTGGGTGGTCGTGGTGTCGAACGGCTGGAGCCGCCGCCCGAACCGGGCCACCGGCAAGTCGCCCTTGCCTTGGATCAGTTGCAGGTAGTGCTTGCCGTAGGTGTCCAGCATGGCCAACTGCTCGGTGGTGGACAGCCCTTGGGCGAAGTTCTTGAAATCGACGTACAGGCGAGCCAGGTCGCCCTCTTGCCCTGTCTGGGCACGGATGGCCGAGAAGATCAGCCATTCCAGGCGCGGCTTGGTGATACGACCGCGCCGTTCGGCGACCTTCCAGGTGTCTTGCTCGAACTGCTTCCACTTCGCTTCATACAACGCCGCCGGATCTTCCTTGCTGCTGTCCACTGTCATGAACAGGTGGTTCCGGATCAGGTCGGTGGCATGGAGCTCGGCCCCTCGCCCATTCAAGGTCTCGAAGATGACTTGGGCGTCGTCGCCCTTCTCCAACTGGATCAGGACCACTTTCAGATCGGTTAGCACCGACATGACCAGGGCTTCGACGGCGTCCGTCCCGCCATTGGCCTCGATCCAAGCCTTGGCCCATTCGGCGAAGTTCCAGATCGCATTGAGCGCGGGCGGGTGGACAATCCCGATACGCCGGAAGGTGCCAGCCTGGGTGAAGTGAGCGGGATACCGCGCCTGCAAGGTGGCCAGCTTGTCGGCGGTCATAGCCGACACAAACGCCTTCTGGTCGGAGAATGTTGGCCAGACCTTGAACACCTCCACCTCGGCATTGGCCATGGTAGTGGGATTGGGGTTGTCCAAGACCGCCGCCAAGTACGAGTCGTAGTCGGTGATGTTCAATTCGCGGGTGGCCAGCCGGATGCCGGCCAGGACGTACTGCAGCGTGGTCAGGCGCTGCTGGCCGTCGATGATGTGGAGAGTATCCACGCCCCGCAGGCCCACCTTCTCTTGGGGCTCGACCACGATGGCGCCCAGGAAGTGCGGCGCAGGCTGGGTGTTGGCCAGCCGCTCCTCGGCCTTGTCCTTGATATCAGCCCAGAGCAACGGCCACTGCTTCTCCAAAGTCCAGACGTAGGCCCGCTGGTAGAACGGCACCTTGTACTGCTTCCGATCCTGGAACACCTGCTGGATCGTCCAAGTCTCCGACTTCATTCCCCGCTCCGATCTCCCCTGACAACTGGATTATGCCCCGAGGTCGCCGTCAACGATGAGGCCGAACCGGGGTCGCAGGCCTTGAGATGGCCCCGGCCCAGAGTCCGCAGAGCGGGCATAGCCCGAACAACTCTGCCCCGGTATCCTCTAGCCGTTCACCGTTCATGGCCACCTCCCCCATACCCGCAGCCGGCTTGTCCGGGCCAGGACGGCGAACTACCACTTGGGGAGCGCTCTACGGTATGGCCGACAACCAATCCATGGATATCAAGATCGAGGCCAAGCCAGACTTCTTGAAGTCGCTGGCGTCCAACGTCAGCCCGATCACGGCAGTCTCGGAGCTAATCTGGAACGGATTTGACGCAGGCGCCCAGCACGTCAAGGTCATTCTGGAACCGAATGAACTCAATGGGCTCCATGCCATCCGTGTAGCAGACGACGGCGACGGCATAGACCGAAGCAAAGTCGATGCGTTGTTCGGTGGTTTGGGCGACTCATGGAAGGCCAAATCTCACCGCTATAAGGGCCGGACGCTCCACGGCAAGAATGGCAAGGGTCGCTTCCGTGCTTTTGCCTTAGGTGAGAGTGTCGAATGGCGGACCACTTATCTCGATGGAAAGGCATTCAAGACCTACACGATTACTGGCCGCGCAAGCCAACTGACAGGCTTTAGCGCCTCGCAGCCAACGGATGCCGACACCACGATCCTCGGTACCGAGGTCGTCATCGAGAACCTTGACTCCAACTTCCCGTCCCTGACGAGCGACAAGGCAGCACTGGAGATCACCAAGCAGTTCGCCGCTTACTTGACGGAAAGCCCGGGCCTGACGCTGTACTACAACGGCGAAAAGATCGATCCGGCCTCCGTCCAGAACTACAAGGAAGACTTCCACCTAGGCGAAGTCGAACTCCAAAGCGGAAAGCGGGTTCCAGTGTCTATCACGATCGTCGAATGGTCGGTCCAGACAGACCGCGTGTTCGAGCTTTGCGACAAGGCAGGCGTTTCCCTCCATGAAGTCACGATCGGCCCCCAGATCAAGGCGCCTGGATACAACTTCACGGTGTACGTGAAATCGGATCACTTCCGCGACTTGGACAAGGAAGGAGCCCTTGTCCTGTCCGATCTCAACCAGGATGTGGCCGACATCCTTGGCGCCGTCAAAGTCAAGGTTCGCGAGCATTTCCGGCGTCGCATCCTGCAGCACCGCAGTGAAACGATCCAGCGCTGGAAAGACGAGAAGATTTACCCCTACGAGGACAAGGCCGAAGTCAACGCCTCCGAGCAGATCGAGCGTCAGGTCTTCGATATCCTCGCGGTGAATGTGGAGGACCACCTTCCCTCTTTCGATGAGGCCCCCTCCAAATCCAAGAAATTCACGTTCCGGCTGCTGGCACAGGCCATTCGCGAGAACCCGGATTCGGTTCGCACGATCATGGACGAGGTACTCAATCTCAAGAAGGAGGAACAGGATGACCTGGCGACCCTTCTTCAGAAGACGACCCTGTCCAAGATCATCACGTCGGCCAGGATCGTGGCGGACCGCTTGAACTTTGTGGAAGCACTTAGCGATCTGCTTTTCAACAGGGAAAGCAAGAAACGGCTTCTGGAACGCGATCAACTCCACAAGGCGCTGGAAGTGGAGTCATGGATCTTCAAGGAGGACTTCAACCTGGCAGGATCCGAGAAGACGCTGGAAGACGCTCTTGCCATCCATATCGGCAAGCTGGGCAAGCGCGAGGACGACGCCGACGAATCGGACGACCCCGTCCTGCGTGAAGATGACAAGGGTGGGCGAATCGACTTGATGCTGGCACGCTCCATTCAGCCAACCCAAGGCTGCCACGAGTATCTGGTAGTTGAGTTGAAGCGCCCGAAGCAGAAGATCAACTCAGAAGTGCTTGCCCAGATTGAGAGCTACGCATTCGCCGTAGCTAAGGACTCACGTTTCGACCAGAAGCGGACCAAATGGACTTTTATGGTGGTCTCCAATGAGATGGATGAGTACGCCAAGCTCAAGAGCCGACAAAAGGATAGGCCCGAGGGTGTCGTCTTCCAAAGCGACGATTCGAGCATCACAGTCTGGGCTAAGACATGGTCCGAGATCTTGAACGACGCGCGGGCGCGGCTGAACTTTTTCAGTCAGCAACTGGACTATCAGGCTGACTCCGATAGTGAACTTGCCTACCTGAAACGCGCACACTCGAAGTATATTCCGGACGACCTGGCCGAACTTGCGACCGGTGCAGGTGGCGCAATAGATGAAGCCGCCTCCCTCTAACGACTGTTACCTGTCGCCCGGCAACCTTTCGGGTAGCTAGAACAGGCCAAGAGAAACATCCGGGGGTAGAGCTGCGACCGACAAGTCGCATGGTCGGGGCAATGACCCGAACAAGTGCTTTTGATCGACTGGTTCATGAGATTGCGTGCAGTGTCGCAAGATCAGGGGTTGCCGAAATCGGCTTTCCAGCCATGCTGGGAGTACCTTCCCCAGTCCTCCCGCAGTCATGACCAAGATTGAACAAGAAGCTTTTGAGCGCGAGTCCCGAGCATTCGCGAATGCCTATCTGGCAGCCGTGATGATCTCCAGCCTGGTCTTCATGCTGGCCGGAATGCCCGATGGACCCGCCTTCCTACTGTCGCTACCTGTTGGCCTTGCTGCGGGTACGGTCGTTTCTCTTTCGCGGGCGCGGACTCGGGCCAACTCGTAATGTGCCGCCCTCGCAAGTATCCCTACTGGATGCGCGACAAGGTCTGCTGGATATGCAAGCGCCACTTCCGGTCAGTGAGTGAGATTGCCAAGGCTATGGAGATGTCACCATCTACGGTGTCCGCGATTTTGCGTGAAGCCGGGCTGGGAGGCCCGGTGTCTGAACTGCGCAAAGCCCGCATCCAGCAATACAAAGCTGACGGCCTTTCAGTGAAGGAAATCGCTATCCGGGTGGGTGCGACTGCCACCACAGTGCGGTACGCGCTGAGCGGCAAGCGCAAGCCATGGCCTCGTCCGGAACCCCTATACGGCCCCGTCAGCTCGATAGGTTTCCAGTAGCTTTGCAGCCTTCGCGGAAGCGGGAACAGCCCAAGAATGGTCCATTCCGCCCGGTCCTCGACTGGATGACGCCTCGTCTGCACACGGGGCATTGGTCGCCCGCCTTGCTGTTGGCCGGTAGCCGCTGGGCACGTGTTCTGGGCTGGGCTGGGGTGGCCGCGCCTTGGTCCACCTTCCGCTTGAAGGTACACGCAGGAAAGCGACTGCATCCGTGGAAGTCGCCGTAAGGGCCTGATCGCAACTGCAAGACCCCGCGACCGCATTCCGGGCATGGTTCCAGGGCCTCGCCGTCGATGGGCTCGATCCTGATGTGTTCCTTCTTGGCCAGCTCCACCAGGAACCGCGAGGGCTGGCCCAGCGTTGTATAGAGCCGAACCTGCTTGCGAGCGCGGGTCATGGCCACGTAGAACAGGCGGCGTTCCTCGGCGAACGGGAACGGGTCTGGCGCCGGCATGGCCAGCTGCAGCGCGGGGTCGTCTTGGATCTGGCTGGGGAAGCCGCGCGTACCTTCCACGACGTTGAGGACGAAGACGTACTCGGCCTCTAACCCCTTGGAGCCGTGGGCGGTGCGGAACTCGATCTTCAACTTGTCACCGAACCTGCGCTGCCAGGATTCCAGCGCAGTGGGCTTGTCATCGCGGTAGCGCCCCAGGAGCATGACCGTGATATGCGACCCCTTGGCCGGCGTCACCTTTCCTTCAACTGCCAACTGGTGCATGTGGCCCAGTTGCTTTTCGACGTAGCCGGCAATGCTGTCCTGGTTCGCGAACCCATAGGCCAGCATGGGGGTCTTGGTCAGCGGGTTGGTCGTCTTGACCTTCTTCTTGATCTGCGCCGGGTTGGCCTGGACGAACTGGCTGGACACGTCGCAAAGATCCTGGGGGCACCGGAAGGTGGTACTAAGCGACAGGCGCGTGGCGTTGTCGAACGTCTTCTCGAACTCGGTCATCACCGTAATGTCCGAGCCCGCAAAGCGATTGATACCCTGCCAGTCGTCACCCACCACGCACAGGTGCGCGGGCGGATCGGATTGATTGGATAAGGCCTTCAACAGCCGGATACGGGCGCGCGAGCTGTCCTGGAACTCATCAGCCAATATGAGGGTATACGGGCTCTTGTATGCGCCTGACTCCACATGTCCCGCGGCCAGGATCAGCATGTCCTCGAAGTCGATGAAGTTACCCCGCTGCAGGCGCTTCTCCCATTCGGCCGCAATCCGCTCGTAGATGGACAGATACATGCGCAGGCGTGCACCAAAGCCGTCCTTGGACTGGGCTTGGAGCGCTGCCAGCAGATCCTGATGGGTCAGGCCATTGTTCTTCACGTGCTGCTGGAACACCCGGAACGACCGGGCCAGGTCTTGCTCGTGGACGGGCGGCAGGCCTGTGACTTCCTTGCTCGGATCGAAGGCAGGCTGCACGCCCCGCTCAATCAGCGCTTGTTCCAGGGCTGGGATAGCGTCGCCAGTCAACAGACCATGCGATGTGGTCTCAAACAGTGCTGTCCCCATCCTGGCGTGAAGCTGCCGCTTCCACCTCACGCCTGACAGGTAGTCCTGAAAATGCTTGGGCGCTTGGCCCTTCTCGTTCAGGGCGAAGTGCTCGTGGTAGAGCTTGGCGTCGGGGTAGTAGAAGTCGGGGAAGTATTGCCGGTATTGGTGATCGGCCGTCTCGTGTTCGTAGGGTCGTTCGTACTCGTAGCTCACGCCGTTGTAGAACAGCCAGTCGGCGATCGTGCGTTCTTCCTTGCTCTTGACCACCTCCCCCCGGGCCGTTCGAAAGCCTCGCACGCCATTGGCGTAGGCTTCCGGCTCGTCGGGCTGGCCCCACTTGCCTACATCTCGGGCGTACACCGTCCGGAACAGGTCCCAGTCGCGCTTGAATGTCTTGTCCTGCTCGGACAGCATCCGAATGATGTCGCCCACCTCCCGCACGTCGGCGCCGGGATTACTCGGGTCTACCCACGGGGCCAGCGATGGCTTCTTGCCAGTAGCCTTGGCGATGACATCAATGCCGAAGGCGTGGAAAGTGTTGGACCTGACCTTCTCGACCTGCGGTACGCCCTTCAGCTGCTCGGCAATGCGTTGTCCTACTTCGTCGGCAGTTGCTCGATTGAAAGCCAACAACAAGATCTGCTCCGGCGCGGCCAGGCCTTCATGCAAGGCATACCCGGTCTTGGCCACCATCGTGGACGTCTTGCCAGAGCCTGCAGCGGCCACGACCATGACCGCGTCATCCATGCATACGCAGGCGTGGATCTGCTCGTCCGTGAGTGGGTTCTTCTCCACGGTGGCGAAAAAGTCCTTGCGTGCAATCTTCTGGCGCGCCAAGTGTTGGGCATTCAACTTGTAGAACTGAAGACGCAAGGTCTCTTCGGGTGTCGACTCGCCGACGGCCTGCTTCCAGGTCTTGCGGGCGTGCTTAGGTGCTGGGTACTTGGCCAGCAATCTCCCGACACTACCGTTCGGGATCCATCGCCCAGCGCCCAGAGCCCCAGACACTCGGCCAATCCACTGTCTGTGCGCCTCTTGGAACTCGTCGTCCTCACGCTTTTGCTTGGCCAGCCGCTCGGCCTCGACCGCGGGATCAAGCTTTGGCGGTTGAGGAGCTGAAACAGCGCTGGAAGTCTTGCTGCCGAATATCGACCAAGCAAGCCAGATCGTGCCGAACTGGATAACGGATAGCCACAGAGCGAACACCTGCAGGAGGGTCCAGACCACCCAGAACCCGACGATCCAGCCTCGCTTGCGCCCGCCCAGAGCAATCGAAACGAAAATGATGGCCTGCCAAGCCAGAATCCCCTCGATCATCCGCTACCCCAGTCCCTCACTCCCCTTGTCCTTGGGGCCATCTTGCCATGGGACCCGCGGGTAGGAGCTAGCGCCGCCGCCCTAGCCCGGGGCTACCACCCTGGACAACAGGGCTGCCCCTGCGACGCCTGCGCTCGCCTTCATCCGGTCCCAAGGCGCGCTCCAAGCGTTCCTTGGCATTGCGCGGCGGGGGACGTGGAGGAACGACCGGAGGCAGCTTGGCGATTTCCTCGCGTGTCATGGGCCCATTCCGCTTCTGGCTACCATGGACCTTCTTCTTGCGCGTCGCCTTCTTCTGCCGCTCCTTCTGGATCTGGGCCTGGTGTCGGATCCGTGGGATCACGCCCTTGACCAGCTTCTCGGCCTTGGGGCGGCCATACCCGAACACGCGCATGGCGTCGTTGACCATGCGCTCAAACAACGCCTTCTCGTCGTCCTGCAAACCCGTCATTCCTAGATCGCCCCCCTACCCTGGTACTGCTTGGCTAGGTCGCTGGCACAAAGCGGCGTACCTTCGGGGTGGGCATTGGCCACGGCGAACGCTGCCACCTTGGTGGCCTGACCCAACGCGTCCTTCGTCATGCCGTCCTCTGCCCAGTCATCGGGCAATGCGGCTATTGCTGACAGTGCTTCCTTGCCCGACAGGTACTGCATGCAGGTCAGCAATGACCATTGAGTGCCGGTGGCTTCACGAAGGAACCGACCTGCCTCCTTGTCAGTCATGCGGTCAGACAATACTGCCACCAACGCAATGGCAGCCAGCTTGACCTTGACCAAGGGTGGGAGCTTCCTTTTTGGCGAGGTGCGGTTGTGGTCCCTCATGGCTGGCCATGCTCCGGTGGTACGGCTTGGCCAGGGTCGTCAGCGTCCCCTAGCAATTCCGTGTATGCCTCGCCCATACCCGGGTCTGCGCCGCCAGCCCAGACCTGCTGGCATAGATCTCCGGCAACCCGATCCCATCCAGCCCAGAAGTCGGCCTGGGTGGTGGTTGATTCGACATCGGCAAGGTACTTGGCCAGCTGGGCCAGGCGTGGATCAGTCATGCTCGCAACTCCGGAACGCGGGCATGTTCAAGACAAACCTGAGAGAGGGCAGCTGGAAGGGCTATCCATTTTGCTCTACCAGCAGGCGCGCCCGCTCGAGTAGCTCGTCGAACGTGACCACTTCTGGACCCTGAAGGTGTCGACGAAAAAGCTCAAAACAGGCGAACTTCTCGCGGTTCACTCCGTGCTCCGCCACGAACTCCTGGAGGTCGCCACAGACCAGCACCGACCGTGGGTGAATGAGATAGGCTTCCTTCCCCAACGGATTGCCCTCGTCGTCGACAATGCGTAGCGCTTCGCGGATATTGGCTTCGGCCAGATGGACCGTCCTTTGTGACTGGGCCACGGCGTCTGTCAGGTCGCTGCTGGGGCCCCAGACACCAGGCCGATACTGGCTCTTTTGCAGCAACCTTGTGCGATGGGTCTTGATCTCCGCAAAGCACAGCGCGCCAACTCGTCCACGCGTACTGAGCAACCCGTCCGCTCGCTTTCCTGGGCCTACCACGCTTGCCCCGGCCACCACACGTTCCAGCTTGCCCTCATCGATTGCGCCTGCTGCGTTGAAAAACAGCGAGCCGCCAAAGATCCAGTGGTTGGCCTCAAAGAACCGCTGCCAAACCTCCTCGGGGCCTCGCACCTGGCTTGCTTGCTCGTCGAAGAACGTGTCGTCGGACAGAAGTCGCTCGAACAGGTCGAGTTGCCGGCGCCTGTAGGCAACGGCGACCAGATCACGCTCAGTGACTTCGCTGGTCAGGATGTCTTCCAGCAACTGCTCGTTCTTGCCGATGAGCTGCTTGGCTGCGTCCCTGGATAGCGTGAAGCGGCTGAGTTGATCGATCCCGATTCTGAACTTGTCTTCGGCCCGGAACTCGGCGTTGACGGCAAGCATGGCCAGCTCAACCAGCTCATCGATCTCCTTGCCCGTGATCAGGAAGTGCGCATTCCGGCTCGGGCTATCCTTTCCTTCGCTCATGTCAAACGACTGCAGGAGGATCGACTTGATCCGCCGGGGGTCCTCCACCAACAGCATTTTGATCTGCCTTTTGCCGGTTGGCGTGGTCCGAAGAACCACCTCGTGCTTGACCACTCCAAGCGCGTCGCCTTCGATGTCGGGGAAGACCCTATCCAGGTACCGCAACTTCCGAACCACTTCCGTGAAGCGCGCGCCGTCCTTGACCAGCCCCTTTACGGGGAACGCGGACGAACCATAAATGCGCCCCGGCACCTTGTTGGCAACGTAAATTCCGTCTTCCTCGCTCACACCTGGCCCTCCTGACTCGCCGTGTATCGTCCCGCCCAAGCGCCCCTGACGTCAGTCAGCTTTCTATGCCGCCTCTTTCACTAGCTCGTAGTAGGGGTGACGTACGGCCAATGGAAGATCCTGATCCTTGACTTCGTTCTTCGGGAAGAAATATGCCGCAAAAAAGCAGACCGTCAAACCGGTCACCCAATCGCAAAGGGTCCTTCCGGGCCGTCAGAACCGCCCTCTTGTAGCTATCTTCCGGCGAAAGTCATACCAAGTTCTTCCCTTCAACCTTCATTTGCAGCCCCTGTCGTTAGGCCATCTACTTCCGCTCGCTCAAAGGCGGCAGCGCCCTGACGATTTTCATGGTCTCCACTGACACCGTGCAGATCCGCTTGACCAGGTTGACGATGTAGGCCGGGTCATTGTGTTCGATGGCCCAGTCGTTGGGGTCGTTGACGATCCCGGACGCCTTGTCCGGCGACACCTGGTAGCGTTCGATTACCCACTCGATGGCGGGCTTGCCATTGACCACGTACTCGTGGGCCTCGGGCGGAATCCCGGTCAGGATGGTCTTGGCATTGAACTTCAACGCCGTCTTGTCCTCCACCAGCTTGCCGTTCAACCGGTTCTTGACCCAAGCCATCTTGGTCACCTTGTACTGGGAGTCGTCACCCAGAGGCAGTTCACCTGCCTGGCCCAGCGGGTACGGCTCGACCGTCTCGTAGTTGAGGTGCCAATCGGCCAACTGCCGGCCAGCTTTCGAGAACGCCCAGAAGTCGCCGGCATAGGGAATGCGCGGGATCATCTTCTTCAAGTCCGCCTCGAAGCGTTGCTTGTACTCGGGCGAGTGAAGGATCCCGTAGACGTAATAAAACAAGTCTCGCTTGGTGATGTTCTTGTCCTGATAGACCTTCTGAAAAGAGGTCAGGGCCTGGTCGGTGATGGCGTCGCGCCGCACCAGACCGTCTTCGCCGGACTGACTCAGGAGGTCATCCTTGGGCACTTCTTCGTAGTAGTACAGCGGGAAGCACTGGCCGGTGTCCTGGAGGTGCAAATTTGGCACGAAGTTAGTGATCAGCGCCGAGAATGGCCGCCGTGCACCCACGCCAGTGGTTGAAATCACGAGGTTGACCAGATCCGCGCGAGGGAACAGTCTCGGCTGTAACAGTACGCGCTCGTTGAAAGCACGACTGAAATACAGATATTGCTTGCAGAATGGACGATAGGTGGATTTCACGATCTGTCCATTCCCGAACTCGTGTTCTTTCTGCTTGCGAATATCCTCTTTTAGGTTGACTGTCCAGCTGATCTTCTTGGAGTTGTTATCAATGACTTGGTCAACCGCAGGCGGATCGCCTACGGCATTCTTGACTGCCTTGGCGTACTTCCGCAGCTGCGAGTTGTAGAAGTCAATCGTGCTCCGAACATTGTCCTCA
The DNA here is from genome assembly GCF_056756445.1 of Stenotrophomonas sp. STEN225. Classification (NCBI taxonomy): domain Bacteria; kingdom Pseudomonadati; phylum Pseudomonadota; class Gammaproteobacteria; order Lysobacterales; family Lysobacteraceae; genus Stenotrophomonas; species Stenotrophomonas sp. STEN225. The sequence goes on from NZ_JBRRBV010000009.1 coordinate 119,664, forward strand.
AGCTTGACGCTGGAAAAGTTGTATACCCAGGCATCCCGGTTAGTACTGACCCCGAGCGAGTACGTCTGGAAGACCCTTGTCCCGTGAGGATCATCCTTGTCACCCAGGCGCATAAAGCTAGCAAACGCTGGGTCGCGGACATTGATCCAGTCGGCCTCTGCATTGGGCGTAACGGCGTGCCATTCCAAGCCCGATATGCTGCCCGCGTCTTGAATTGCGGCCAGTTTCTCAGTCTTGGACAAGTAGTCGCCAATGTCGTGATAAAAGATCTGCCCGTGGGTCTCGGCGTCCGGGTTCTTGACCAGCAATGTGATGGCAACACCCGTGAGAATGTCAAAGACATTCCCGCCTTCCCTCTTGGCGTCGTCGCCCACACGTCCCTTCACGAACCCGCGCAGGTTGAAGACGTAAACACTACTGAATTCTTGGGCTAGACACTTGCGCAACCCACTGGCGAAACCTGCGTCAATAAACCTGCCGTTGGTGACGAAAGCAACAACACCTCGATCCTTCACCCGATCGCTGGCCCAGCGAATAGCCCGAATGTAGCTGTCGTACAAATTGCGAAGCAACGAGGCGTCAGCTTGAGCTGCATAGGTCTCGGCAATCCGCTCGTCCATGCGCGGATAGGCTACGTTCTGGTTCTGGTCGTTCTGACTGGCCTGACCCACCGAGTATGGTGGATTACCAATAATCACCCGAATATCGGTCTTCTGTTGTTTCTTGGCTCGCTTGTCGTTCTCGGGAAACACTTCCTCGAACTGACCTTCGCCCTCCCCCATCTGGAAGGTGTCAGTCAGCACAATGCCGTCAAACGGAGTGTAGTCTCCGCCCGTCAGCCCGTGGTACGCCTCTTCGATGTTGATGGCAGCAATGTAGTAGGCCAGCAACACGATTTCGTTGGCGTGCAGCTCAGTCGCGTACTTGCGCTTGGCCGCCTCGGGCGGGATCAATCCCGACTGGAGGAGCCGTACCAGGAACGTGCCCGTGCCGGTGAAGGGATCTAGGATATGCACGCCCTCGTCGGCCAGGCCCTGGCCGAACTCCTTGCGCATGATGTCGTCGGCCGAACGGATGATGAAGTCCACCACCTGGACGGGGGTGTAGACGATCCCCAGCCGGTCGGTCATCTTCTTGAAGGCCACTTTGAAAAACTTCTCGTACAGCTCGGTGATGACCTTCTGCTTGCCCTCGGCGTTGTCCACCCCCTCCACGCGCATGCGCACGTCGGCGTAGAACTTGTCTAGGCTTTCGGTTTCCTTGTCCAGCGCCTGGCCTTCGAGGACTTTCAACACCTTGTCCATGGACACGGACACTGGGTTGCTCTTGGAGAACTGGTAGTTCTCGAACAATGCCTCGAACACGGGCTTCGTGATCAGGTGCTGGGCCAGCATTTCAATCGCGTCGTCCTTTGAAATCGACGGATTGATGTTCTTATGCAGACCCTTCAAGAATTGGGCGAAGGCCTTACTGGCCTTGCTGTCGGGTTCAGCCAAAAGCAGCGTGATCCGGTCAATGTGGCGCTGGGCAATGTCAGCAACCTTCTCGGCCCACTGCTCGAGATACTTGCGCGTTCCCACCTTCTTGACGATCTTGGCGAAGATGGCCTCACGCCACTCTTCCAAGTGCGGGAAGGCAAAGCCCATCTGCTGACCGCCCTGCCCATCACCCTTTTCGCCTTCGGTACCGGGCTTCTTCCCACCCACGCCGATGACATTGATCTTGCCGCCACCCGGATCGTTGTTCAGATCGATCTTGTTTATCAGCGCATTGAAGCGGTCGTCGTGGGCGCGCAACGCCTGCAGCACCTGCCAGACCACCTTGTATTTCTTGTTGTCCTTCAACGCCTCTTCGGGCGTGAGGTCTGCCGGTACACCGATGGGCAGGATGATGTAGCCGTACTTCTTGCCCTCAGCGCGGCGCATGACGCGGCCCACGGACTGGACCACATCCACCACACTGTCGCGGGGGTTGAGGAACAGCACGGCGTCCAGGGCGGGTACGTCCACACCCTCGGACAGGCAACGAGCGTTGGACAAAATCCGGCAGGTGTTGCCCTCGGACTCGGCTTTCAGCCAGTCCAGCTTCTGGTTGCGCAGCAGCACATTGTAGGTGCCGTCGACATGCTGAACCTCACAACGCAGCAGATCGTCATCGGACCCGTCGATGTACTGGTCCACGACTTCCGGGAACAGCTGGGCCAGGTGCTTGGAAGACTTGATGTCCTTGGCGAAGGCCACAGCCCGGCGCATGGGGTGTGGATCGAGTTGGGCGGTGTTGTCGCCATCCGTGGTGGCCAGGCGCTTGGACAATCCATTCCAGCAGCCGACAATCTTCACCACGTCGTCGAGGTTGAGCTCCTTGTTCTTGTCGGCCAGCTGGCTCTGGAACGTCTTGGTGACGGACTTCTCGTCCACGGCCAGGACCATAACCTTGTAGTCGGCCAGCAAGCCTTGGGAGACGGCCTCGCCAAAGCCTAGGCGATGGAACTCCGGCCCGAACTTGGTTTCGTCGTCCATGGAGGCGATTTCCGCGCCCGCCTCGTCGGCCTTGGTCTTGCTCTCGTCGGCGTAGATCTTGGGCGTGGCCGTCATGTACAGGCGACGCTTGGCCGCCAGGAAGTCGGGCTTGTGGACGCGCACGAATGCGCTTTCGTCCTCACCCGACAGCGTCACGCCCGTGGTGCGGTGCGCCTCGTCGCAGACAATCAGATCGAACTCCCCTACCCCGTGCTTCTTCTGGGCCTGGGAAATGACATCGATCGACTGGTAAGTGGAGAAGATCACCGTGCGGCGCGTGTCTGCTGCGGGCCGCGCGGCCATTACCTGGCCCAACCGCTTGGCGTCAGTCGTGGCCGGGAAGGCCAGATCGTGGACAGCGATATCTTCGGAGTGCTTGCCCACCTTGGTGTCCGAACACACCGCAAACGCCCGGATCTCCTCGGTGGCTTGCGCCGTCCATTCCTTCAAGGTCTGGGACAGCAGCGAGATAGAGGGCACCAGGAACAGCACGAGGCCGTTGCTGGGCGTTTCCTGCTCCACGATCTTGAGAGAGGTGAAGGTCTTGCCCGTGCCGCAGGCCATGATCAGCTTGCCGCGCTCGTAGGACTTGAACCCATCGGCCACCGCTTTCAATGCCGCGTGCTGATGCTTGAAGGGCTTCTTCTTGGTGCGCAGCACCACCTGGTCAGGCTTGGCCAGGCTGAACTTGGACCAATCAACGGCGCTGTCTTCCAGGTCTGCTACGCGCAGGCGGGCGCACGGGATCTGCTGGGCCTCCAGGGCGTCTTCCGCGTGCTTGCTCCACTTGTCGGTGGTGGACACGATCAGGCGGCTGGCAAACGGCGACTTGCCCGACGCAGTAAAGAAGCTGTCGATGTCGCCCTTCTGCAGCGTGTAGCTGGGCGCATAGAACTTGCATTGGATGGCCACCAAGGCACCCGTATCGCGCTCCTGGGCCACCAGGTCTATGCCGGTGTCAGCCTTGCCCTTGCGGTCGGGCCACTCGTTCCACAGCCACACGTCGGAGAACCGCGACACATACAGAGGGTCGGCTTGAAAGTACGCCTTCATCAGGCGCTCGAACTTCCCGCCCTTGTCGCGGTAGTCGGTGGCGGCCTCGGCAAGCTCGTCGAGGATGTGGTGGATGGTGGTTTCGGCCATGGTGTCCCCAAAAACGGTGGGGGACCGGCGCATGGTCTTTCGGCCCCCGAAAACAGTGAGCGCAAGGGTGGGCCGTAGCCGTCCCTAGCGTTGGGCGCAAGAAGCCGCCCGGTCAGGGCCAAATCATCGCCGCGAGGCGAACTGCCTACAAGTCGCCAGGCGATTCGCTAGACGCCGCAAGACCTCTGGCCCGCCTGGCTGTGCCCGCCAATAGCAATCTGCGCCGCTCAGCGCGCTCGACCAGGTACTCCCGTACCTCGCCGTCGTACAAGTACTGCGCCGCCTGGTCCAGCATGTCGGCGGCCTCCATGTCGCCCAAGGCTCGGGCCACCTGCGCCCAGAAGCGGTCGCGGTGGTAGTTCATGACGACCGCCTTGCGGCGTCGGGCGCCGCCCACGATGACGGGAGGCGACGGGATCTGTGGCGCCTTGGGCGTGGGCTCCAAATGCTCGGCCAGGTCCGGGAGCGGCATCTTCCAAGTGCCATCGCGCTTCACGGCCCCTGGAAGCTCGCCGTTACGCATCCGCTCGCGCACCGTGTACGGGTGCTGCATGAGAACCTTGGCCGTCTCTTCTGCCGACAAATGCGTCTTGCCCGGCCATTGCCGGATCAACAGATCGAGCATGCGTTCGGACATCAGGCCCCCGACATCATCCTGTCCAAAGCCTCACTGATCCGAGCTGCGCCGTCCACTTCCACCACGCGACCCGCCCCGTCAAAGTCGTGCAGGACCTCATGCTCCCAGGTGGCGTGATACGGCATATACACACCCCATCCGCCCAGCTCGACTACGGGTGCGATATCCGATTTCAGGGAGTTGCCCACCATGGCGAACTCGTGGGGCTGGACCTCGAACTCGTCCAGCAGCCGGCGATAGGTGGCCACGTCCTTCTCGGACACGATCTCTATGCGCTGAAACGCGGTCAATCCGCACAGCGCCACCTTCCGCTCTTGGTGAAACAGATCCCCCTTGGTGATCAGGACAATGCGAAAACGCTGGGCGACCTGCTCGACGGCTTCGGCAATGCCCGGCAGCAACTCCACGGGATGAACCAGCAGGTCCTTGCCCATGTCCATGATCGTGCGGATGTCCTTGGCCTCGATCCGACCACCCGTCAGATCAATGGCCGCTTCGACCATGGACAGGATCATGCCCTTCACGCCATAGCCGTACTGGGCCAGGTTGCCGCGCTCGGTGGCCAACAGCGTTGCCCGCAGCCCCGCGGAGTCCAAGTCGATGTAGCGGGCGATGATCGCCTCGAAATCCAGCTGCGCCTGGTCGTAGAACTCCTGGCTGCGCCACAGGGTGTCGTCCCCGTCGAACCCCACGATCCGGATCATGCCGCCCCCGAAATCGTGGCAAAACCGAGGCAATTTTGGCTTACATCGGGCTCCATCGGGCTACATGAACGCCCCTTGCGCCGGCGTATCCGCAAAGCGGAACTCATACAATTCAATCGCTTAGAGTTCTTGGCACACCTCCTGCTTGGGGGTGCCTTCCGTTCCTGGTGGAACAGGTCGCCCTTGGTGATCAGCACCACCGGATAGTGCTCGGCGATGGCCGCCACCGATTCACGCACACCGTCGATCAGCTCGACCGGATGGCGCAGGGTGTCGTGGCCGATGTCGAGGATGCGCTGGATGTCCTTCGCGTCGATGCGCTGGCCGGTGATGTCGATGGCCGCCTCGATCATCGACAGCGCCATGCCTTTCACGCCGTAACCGAACACGCCCAGGTTGCGCTGCTGCACTTCCAGCAGGTGACGGGCGGTCTGGGTGTCGTGCACGTCGATGTAGCGCGACAGCAGGTCAAGGTAGTCCTGCTCGGCCTTGCGGTAGTAGTCCTCGCTCTTCCACAGCGTGTCGTCACCGTCAAAACCGACCAGGCCGATGGCGCGCGAGGGCGCAGGCGTGGAGGTGTTCATCGGACAAGGATACAGGCGCGGCGAGGGCGAAAAAAACCCGGGCGGCTGGCGCCGCCCGGGTACCCATGCACCGGTTGTCCCGAATCAACGGTGGATCAGCGGCCCTGTGCGGCGCCGCCGGCACCGGCCTGCTGGGCGGCCACATAGGCCTTGTACTCATCGGCGCTCAGCTCGCCGTCCTTGTTGGCATCGGCCTGGTCGAACACCTGGGCAAGGCCGGCGTTGACCTGTGCCTCGGACTTGCTGATGGTGCCGTTGCCGTCGGTATCGATGCTGGCCCAGGTCTGGCCGCCGCCGCTGGCCTGCGCCGACGCGGCCGCCGCTGCGTCAGTGGCCTGGTTCGCGGCCTGGCCTGCCTGCGCGGCGGCCTGCTGGGCCTGCGCTGCATCATTCTGCGCCTGTGCGGCCTGCTGCTGCGCGGTCTGTGCCATGGCCGGAATGGCCAGTACGCTGCCGGCGGCGACAATCAGGGCGATCAGGGGCTTGCGGTTGCGAATGGTCATCAGGGATGTCTCCTTGGGGTGGTGTTGCGCGGCCTGTTGTTTCCGCACGGCACCTACCCTGCCACCCCGTTTCTGAATCGATTTTGCGCCGCGACCGGCATCCACACGCGCGGTTAACCACTGCCCGGCGTGCATGCATTAGCGCGGTGGTTAGGGTGGAGTGATCGGCCCATAAGGCGAACATTCAACGCCCTTGGATTTAACCCGCAGGCAACGAAAAACCTGCGTCAGTCGACGTTCTGGGACGATGACCGCGAACTGAACAACACCCATCCCAGCGCCACACCGGCGAGCGCTCCGGCAATCTCCAGCACCACGCGGCTGCCGAGTTCGTTCGGATCGTGGATGGTGGCCAGGAACAACCGCGCATACAGCGGCGACTCCAGCCGCACGATTCCCATGTAGAAGAGCTTCCATGCATCGATGCCGGCCGAGATCACCACGGCGATGACGCACGACCAGCCGATGGCATGGCCTACCGTCCAGTGCAGCAGGCGGCACAGCCGATGCCAGAGCAGGTACACCAGCAGGCCAACCAGCAATGCGATGGCGCCAGCTTCCAGGGTACCGAGCAGGCCGAAATGCAGGGGAAGATTCATCGGGTGCGCAGGAAGGGAAAGGCGGCCAGTGTACGACGGAGGGTATCGGCGGCGCGGAACCCGCCGGTGCTTATCGAACGGGCACGTCGTAGGCGGTCATCGGGTCCGGCTCGGGCTGCAGCGTGTAATGCCACCACTCCTGCGCATAGTTGCTGAAGCCATGCCGGGCCATCGCCTGCAGCAGACGGGCACGGTGGGCCCGCTGTGCGTCATCCAGGCCCTCGGCCGCGGTGTGCGCGCGCGGACCGAAGAAATCGAAATCGGTGCCCATGTCCAGCGGCGTGCACGTGTCGCGCCGGCACGCCAGCAGGCCGACGTCCACGGTGGCGCCGCGACTGTGGCCCGAGCGCTCGGCGATGTAGCCTTCGCTCAACAGCTGCGGCTTTTCCAGATCCGGATACTGCAGTGACTTGCGTGACTGCTCCGCGGGGTCATGTGCCCAGGCCACGAACGCCTGCACCGCGCGCACCGGGCGATAGCAGTCGTAGATGCGCAGAGCGAAGCCCTGCGCGCGCAGATCCGCTTCGACCCGTGCCAGTGCGGTCGCGACCGGCGCCAGCAGATAACAGGCCGGCGCTTCATAGCCAGGCACGCGTGCGCCCGTGAAGTTGCCGGCGCCGGCATAGCGGATGTCCAGCTCGATTCCCGGCGACACCGTGCGGATCTCCACCAGCCCGGCCTGCGACGCGTCGGTGGCCGACGATATGCGCGGCGCCTCACTGGCGTGCGCGGGGCTCGCCAGTGCAGTCGCCAATGCGAGTGAAATGCAGATCCTGGAAGTCATAGCTGAAGTCGATGTCCGGGTCGATCGCGCGCAGTTGCAGGGACGGCACCGGGCCATCGCCGGGCTGCAGCCACGCCTGCGCGTCCTCACCCAGCGTATCCCAACGCAGCAGCCAACGCTGCTGCAGCTGCATCACCCGGGCCTGCAGGCGAGGCGATTTCTCCACGCGGAACCGCAGGCCGTCGGGGCCTGGGCACAGCCAGGCGGTTCCCAGCCATGGATCCGCATAGCGGCCCTGCCACTGCGGCAAGGCCGTGCCGGATACGGCGCGCGCACCTTCCGTCGAAGGCGCCACATGCCCCTGCGCACGCTTGGACGCCTGCGCGCGCTCCAGTTCATCGAGGTAGTCGGCGGCACGCCTGCGGTCCTGCGGCGCGGTGTACGCCTTCAGCATCGACTGCATCAGTGCGGTACGTGCCTGCTCGCCCTCGCCATTGATCAGCATCACCACGCCGATGCCACGGTCGGGCAGCAGGGCCAGCGACGAATACATGCCGGACAGAGTGCCGGTATGCGCCACCTTCCAGTGGCCATCGATGTCCGACAGGCGCCAGCCGTAGCCATACCCATGCACGTGTGCGTTGTCCCAGCGCCGCTGCAAGTCACCCAGCGGCATCGGCATGTGCAGCGTCCACAGTGCCCGCCGCTGTGGCGTGTCCAGCCAGTCCGGCACAAGGTCGGGATCCAGCAGGACCTGCATCCAGCGCGTCATGTCGCGCAGCGAGCAGCGGATGCCGCCGGCTGCCATCGATGGCAGATCGGCGCTGATCTCACCATCGGTGTTGACCACCGTCGTGCGGCCGTCGCGCCGCGCATGCGGCTGGGCGACGTTGCCGACATCGCGCACCGACCAGCGGCCAACCTGGCAACGGGCCATGCCCAGCGGTTCAAACACCTGCTCGCGCATCAGCTGGTCATAGGGCTTGCCCCCTGCGGCAGCAGCCACTTCACCGGCGACCACGTACATCAGGTTGTCGTAGGCATAGCCGCTGCGGAAGCTGGTAACGGGTTTCAGATGCGCAAGCCCGGCGATGATGTCGGCGCGGGTGAAGGCATTGGGCTCGGGCCACAGCATCAGGTCACCGGCGCCCAGCCCCAGGCCACTGTTGTGGATCAGCAGATCACGCACCTGCATCTGTTGCCCCACCCAGGCGTCGTGCATGCGGAAGCCGGGCAGATGCCGCTGCACGGGGTCATCCCAGCGCAGCCGGCCCTGCTGCACCAGCCGTGCCAGCAGCGCGGCGGTCATCGCCTTGCTGTTGGAGGCGATCTTGAACAGCGTGTCCTCATCAACGCGACCGCCATCGCCACGCATGCCCTCGGCATGGCGGTACACCACCTGCCCCTGGTCCACCACCGCCACCGCCACCCCAGGCAGGTGCTCGCGTGCGACAACGGTGGCGATATCGGCATCAAAGCGCGCGGGCTCCGCCGACGCAGCAGGCGAGGTGGCAAGTGCAGCAAGGACGATCAGCTGAAGCACAGGCCTGCTCCCTTGTGTCATTGCCCGCGCCGCCCCTTCGAGCGGCGCGGGCACAGCGTCAGTAGCTCCAGGTTACCGTCAGCTGCGCATAGCGCGGCGACTGGAAGCCGGTGCCATAACGATACAGCGGGTTCGGCGTACCGATGCTGTCCTGCGGTTCGTAGTCCTGGTCCACCGTCACCACACGCTGCTGGTTGAGTACGTTGTACACCGCCAGCTTCAGGCGCAGGTCGGTGGGGATCGGCACCTTGTACGACACGCTGACGTCGAGGTCGTAGGTCCACGGCGTGCGGCCATCGCCACCGCGCGGGGAATGCACGAACACGCGCTCGGACGGCACGCTCGCCTGGCAGTTGGAGACGCACACGTAATAGCTGTGGAAGTCGGTGTCGTCGAACGGATTGCCGGCGCCGAAGCGGGTGATCGGGCTGCCCGACTGCACGCCCAGCGTCGCCGCCACGCTCAGGTTCTCGGTCAACGCATAGCTGCCACGGAACTTGAACTGATGCCGCCGGTCATTGGCCAGGTAGCCATAGCCGCCGTAGTTCACCCAGGGGTTGTCGAAGTTCTCGGTACGACCGGCATCGGCGAAGTCGGTATCGGAGTTGACCGGGCCTTCGGCGTTGCCACGGCCGTAGGCCAGCGTATAGGACGCATTGAAGCCCCACTTGCCATCCCAGGCGCGATCGACCTGCAGCTCCAGCGCCTTGTAGTCGCGCTTGGGCTTCACCCAGCCGCGCTGGCCAACATAGTTGCCGTCATCGTCATACAGCGCCCAGCCTTCCTTCGACGTATCGATGCTGATCCAGCCGTCGTTGCTGCCGTCGCAGTTGGTATCGCCCCAGACGGTATTGCTGCGCCCGGGATTGCCCATGATCCAGACGCTGTCGATGGCACCGCATTGGCCGGTGGCGGTGATGTTCATGTCATCGATGGCGTTGTGCAGGCGCCGATAGGTCACGCTGGCGCCGACCGACCAGGCTTCGTTGATCATCTGCTGGAAGCCGAGGATCGCCTCGTCCTGGTAGACCGGGTCCATGTCCCGGTTCACTTCGGCACGCAGGTCCGGCACGCTGCCATCACCCTGCGAATTGTCGACCGGCCCGATCTGTGCCCCCAGGTTCGGCACGTTGTTGGCGGCACCGCTATAGCCGAGGAATTCGTACCAGGTGCGTTCGTCCAGGAAGCCACCGGCCTGCTTGATGTTGATGACGTTGGCCACCGGCAGGAAGTAACGGCCAAGGTTGCCGAACACCTTGGTGGTGCCATCACCGCGCACGTCCCACGCGAAGCCCAGGCGCGGGGCCAGCATGTCGTCGATCTTGATGTAGCTGCTGCCGTCGCCGCCCTTGTTGTCGAAGGCTTCCAGGCGCAGGCCCATGTTCAGCAGCAGGTTCGGGGTGACCTGCCAGTTGTCTTCCAGGTAATACGCCGAGTTGATGGTTTCAAACGAGCCATCCACTTCATACCGGCGGGTGCGCGCGACCAGGCCACTGGCCGGCACGATGCCCCCATTGAGCGAGCTGCCCGGCGTGCGGTAGTAGATGTCGTAGCGGAAACCACCCGGACCGGGATAGGCGCGGCTGTAGTCGGAGGTGTTCTCTTCGCGGTCCAGGCCGAAGCGCAGCAGATGGTCGCCCAGGGTCCACTCGAAGTCGGCGCGTGCGGCCTTGCGCGTATCCAGTGCCGATTCCAGCAGCGAGCTGCTGGTGCAGCTGCGGTCGCCCTGCAGCTGCGAGGGCACGCCCTGGCTGGCGGTACGGTTGTCGAACACGCGGTTGCAGTTTTCGTCCATCAACGAGCTCTGCGCGCGGTTGCGCTTGTTCTCGCCATACATCAGCTTCATGGTCAGGTCGTTGTTGACCTGCCAGCTGTAGGTGCCCGACCAGTTCCTGCCGCCCACGGTGTTGTAGATCTGGTTGCTGCGCTCGCCTACCGTCTGGCCACTGGCATAGTCGTAGTTGTAGACATCGGTAAGCGTCTTGCTCTTGTCCGAGAAGCCGAACAGCGACAGCATCTGGTTGTCGGTGATCTGCCAGTCGATCTTGCCGCCCCAGAACGGGTCATCGGCCTTGCCCTGGCTCAGGCGCGTACCAGCGTCGTTGGTCGAGGTTGGCCGGTAGTCACGGGCCTCGTACATGCCGAAGAAGAACAGCCGGTCCTGGATCAGGGCACCGGATGCGAACACGTTGAGCGCACTGCGGCTGTAGTCGTCGCGGCTGGCGGTGATGTAACGGCTGCCCTGGCCGTCATAGCGGTCGCGGGCCTGCGACTGCCATGCGCGGGGTTCGAACACCAGCTCGGCACCGGCCTTGAAGTCGTTGCTGCCCGAGCGGGTGACGGCGTTGATGACGCCACCGGTGCTGCGCCCGAACTCCACCGAATAGCCTCCGGTCTTGACCTGGAACTCCTGGTAGAAGGAGAACGGTACTGACGAGAAGCCCACCCGGTTGTAGAAGTCGGTGACGTTCAGTCCATTGATGTACACGGTGTTCTCGGCCACTGACGAGCCGCCGAACGAAATGCCCTGTCCGCCCAGCGAGCCCTTGCCCTTCACTGCGCCCGGCGCCAGCAGCGCGACGGCGGTGATGTCACGGTCCACCGGCAGGCGCGACAGCTCCTCGCGGGTGATGTTGGTGGCCGATTCGGTGGACTTCACATCCACCATCGATACCACCTGCGGCGCGCGCACCTCCACCGTTCCCAGGGTACTGACCGCACCCAGCGGCACATTGACGGTGGTTGCGCTGCCCAGGCCGACGGTGACCTGGCCGACGCGGCTGGCACCGCCGCCGGGCAGGCTCACCTCCATCTCATAGGTGCCCACCGGCAGCAGCGGAATGCGATAGCTGCCGTTGGCATCGGCCTGTACCGAGCGGACGAAGCCGGTGGCCGGATTGCGCACCGTGACCGTGGCGCCGGCGGGAACCTGGCCGGCATCGCTGACCAGCCGGCCGGCGACGGAGCCATCCTGCGCGAAGGCGCCGGGCGCGATCACGCCCAGACAGGTACCCAGGGCGACGCACAGCGCCGCCCGCTTGATGTTGTATGCCTTCATCCCCTGCTCTCTCCTGCAAGAATTGAATGGTGCCGATGGTGGTGTGTCGCGCTAGCGTTGCCCGGCGGGCAGTACCTGCCACTGGAAGTCGTAGCTCCATTGGTCGAAGTACAGGTTGCCGCCTGCCCACTCGGCCTCGCCGCGCTGCGAGTCGACCGTTTCCGAGCGGAAATGCTGTTTGGCCGGCACGAACGGCTGGCCGAAATCGTCGTTGAAGGCGATGCGGTAGCCGTCGAGGCCACCCAGGTAGAAATCGCGCAGCGCAGGTACATCGCTGGCCAGTGCACCGGTGGTCACATCCATCGGCAGCCAGCCATACGGCGCCAGATAGACCTGTCCCCAGTCATGCAGGTTGTTGTAGCCGCTGCCATCGTCGGAGAACACCATGCCCGACTGCCAGCGCGCGGGAATGCCGTTCATGCGCAGCAGCGCGATCAGCAGCAGCGTCTGCTGGCCGCAGTCGGCATGGCCGGCACGCAGCGCGTAGTCGCTGATGTTGCTGAGGGTGGAATACTCGCGTGCGCCGGCCCATGGGATGCGATCGACCGCCGCGAACAGCCTGCGCACGATCTCGTAGGGGCGTGTTTCGCCCTGCAGCACCTGGTCGGAAAACAGTTTCAATGCCGGCGTGAAACGCACATGCGGCAAGTGTTCGCTCAGGTAAGGCTGCAGCGCGGCGTCGGCCGGTGTCGGCTGCACCCGGGCCGGATCGATTGCCGTGTGGCGGGCGAACAGGGTGACGGCATAACGGATCTCGAAGCGCGTGGGCTGCCCGGCGACGGCCTTCGCTTCCAGATAGGCGGTGCGCTGCAGGGTACCGGCGGGTGCCACGCGTGCTTTGTCCGGTGTACTGCCAAGCCATTGCACGCGCTCCTGCTGGCCTGGAATCTCGCGCGGATAGGGAATCCAGGCGCGAACGGTTTCGCCCGCCGGGACCGCATCGGCCTTGACCGTGAGCGACTGCGTGAACGCGATGCGCTGCGGCAGCACCGAGCCCTGGCCGCTTTGACCGGCAGCAGCAACGACACGTGCGTGGTGCGCGTTGAGCACTTCATTCGGGCCCGGAGACGGCATCGGTGCATCGGCGCGGCGGCGTGCACGCGCTTCATCGCTGAGCAGGAACAGGTTCGAGGGCGCGCGCTTGAAGTACGCGCGCCTGCCATCGATATCGAGGTGCTCGATCAGCCCCAGCTGGTCCCAGCGCGCGAACTCCTCGTCGGTCAGATCCGGAATCCAGCGACGCACCGCCGCTTTGGCCGCCGCTTCGTCGAGGGAAAAATCCAGGCGGATGCGGCGCATGCGCTCGCGCTGGAATGCGTCGTCGGCAGCATCGCGCCCGGTCGCCAGCAGCGCCTGGGCGTCGCTGAAGCGCCCGCTGTCGATCAGGTCGATCACCTGCAGCTGCCGGCTGTCGCGCGCGTCTGCCGCGTGCGTGGCCGACGCCCACAGCAGCAGCGCGGCACACAGGCCGGCGGCGGCAGGCAGACGCGGTTTGCGAACGGCAGGATCCACAGCGACACTTCCCAAGCGGGTGGTAACGGCTGTGTAACACGGGCCGGAGGACCGGTCAATAATTTATTCTTGCTTTCGCGAGCGAAAGGAATAAATATTCCTTAAGGCATTCGAGGAGGGTGTGCTGCGCATGATTCTGGCTTCCCGCGAACCGCGCCGGCAGTGGCCGCGCCGGTTGACCCTGGCCCTGTGCCTGTTCGCCGCACCGGCCTTCGTGCAGGCTGCCGCGCCCGATCCGGGCGCGCCGCTGCCGTATGTGATCGGTCTGCACGAGGCTTACCTGACCCCGGACTACTGGGCCGCCCGGCTGGACGATGCCGATGCGCCGATCCTCGACCGCGCACAGATCCAGGCGCAGAACGCACGGATGCGCGCAGAGGATGTCCATATCCAGGACATCGCCGCCCTGCCCGCCCAGCTGGATGCGGCACAGGTACGCAGCAGCATCACGGCGCTGTCGAGCTGGCCCACGCGTACGCTCTATAACGCCAAGGGGCAGGCGATCGCACCGGCAGTGCGCAAGGCCATCGAAGCCAACCTCGGCCTGGATGCGATTCCCGCACAGGTGGCGCCCGACTACGGGCTGGTGGTGAAGCGTGCCGCACTGCGCACCTTCCCGACCCGCGAGCGGGTCTTCAGCACGGTGGGCGATACCGATATCGATCGCTTCCAGGAATCGGCGCTGTTCCCCGGTGACAAGGTCGCCGTGGTCCATCGCAGCACCGATGGCCGCTGGTTGTTCGTGCACAGCGAGCGTTACAGTGCATGGATCGAAACGGACGCCGTGGCCACCGGCGACAAGACCAGCGTGCTCGGCTATGGCAGCGCCGGCCCGTACCGCATCGTCACCGGCGCCACCGCGCACACCGTCTACACGCCGGAAGAGCCGCGCGTCTCGCGCCTGCAGCTGGACATGGGCGTGCGCCTGCCGGTGCTGGCCGACTGGCCTGCGGCCACGCCGGTCAACGGCCAGCAGGCTCACGCCTCATGGGTGGTGCAGCTGCCCGTGCGCGAGGCCGATGGACGACTGAAGCTGGTTCCGGCACTGCTGCCGCGCTCGCAGGACACGGTCGCCGATTACCTGCCGCTGACCCCTCGACGGCTGTTGCAGCAGGCGTTCAAGTTCCTGGGTGAGCGCTATGGCTGGGGCCATGACTACGATACCCGCGACTGCAGCGGCTTCGTTTCGGAAATCTACCGCAGCTTCGGCGTGCTGCTGCCGCGCAATACCAGCGCCCAGGCGATCAGCCCGGCACTGGATCGCCTGCCGTTCACCAGCAGGGATGGCAAGGCCGCGCGCGAACGTGCCGTCACCGGCCTGCAGGTCGGTGATCTGGTCTACATCCCCGGCCATGTGATGATGGCCATCGGCCACGTCGACGGCCGCACCTGGGTCATCCACGATACGGCCGGCGGCAGCTGGTTCGGCGCCGACGGCACGCGTGTGCAGGCCCATCTCAATGGTGTTTCGGTCACGCCGCTGGAGCCGATGATGGCCAGCGACACGGTCCGTTACATCGACCGCATCACCAACATCCAGCGCCTGCGGGCCAAGACCCCTGAATGAAGATCACCGCCATTGAACTGGGCATGCTGCGCGTGCCGCTGAAGACCCCCTTCAAGACCGCCCTGCGCACCGTGGAAACCGTGGAGGACGTGGTGGTGCTGGTCCGCACCGACAGCGGCCACACCGGGTACGGCGAGGCGCCGGCCACCGCCGTGATCACCGGTGATACGCATGGCTCGATCATCGAAGCGATCCGCCACTTCATCGCTCCACGCCTGATCGGGCAGGACGTTGCCAACCTCAACCGCCTGTGCGGGCTGGTGCAGACGTCGATGGAGCGCAATACCAGCGCCAAGGCCGCAGTGGAGATCGCCCTGTACGACCTGTGGGCGCAGCTGCATGGTGCGCCGCTGTACCAGATGCTCGGCGGCGGCGACCCGGTCATCACCACCGACATCACCATCAGCGTGGACTACATCGACAAGATGGTGGCCGATTCGCTGTCGGCGATCGAGCGTGGCTTCGAGTCGCTGAAGATCAAGGTAGGCAAGGACATCGGCCTGGACATCGAGCGGGTCAAGGCGATCCACGCGGCGGTTGAAGGCCGCGCCCTGCTGCGCCTGGACGCCAACCAGGGCTGGACCGCCAAGCAGGCGGTGCACGCGATGCGCACGCTGGAGGATGCCGGCGTGGTGCTGGAGCTGCTGGAGCAGCCGGTGAAGGCCGCCGACATCAGTGGCCTGAAGTACGTGACCGACCGGGTCAACACGCCGGTCATGGCCGATGAGAGCGTGTTCAGTCCCAGCCAGGTGATGGACCTGATCCAGCAGCGCGCGGCGGACATCATCAACATCAAGCTGATGAAGACCGGTGGCCTGTCCAATGCCATCCGCATCGCCGACATCGCCGGCATCTACGGCGTGCCGTGCATGATCGGCTGCATGATCGAATCGAGCATCAGCGTGGCCGCGGCCGTGCACCTGGCCGTGGCCAGGAGTGATGTGATCACCAAGGTCGACCTGGACGGCCCTTCGCTGGGCCAGTTCGACCCGGTCAGCGGCGGGGTCAACTTCAACGAGTCGGAGATCACCATCAGCGATGCGCCGGGGCTGGGAATCACCGAGGTGCGCGGGCTGGAGATGATCACGCCGCCGCGCTGGTAGGCCGCTGCACGGGCGCTACCGCCGACCGTTGATCCCGCTTACCCTTCCTGCAACCGGACCCACGCTGAGCCCCATGCCACCCCTGGTGAAAATCCGCTCCGAGCGCGGGCAGATGTCGGCCATCGAACGCCGCATCGCCGACTTCATCCTCGACAACGCGCACCTGCTGCGCGACTACTCGTCGCAGCAGCTGGCCAGCGCGCTGGGCATCAGCCAGTCCAGCGTGGTGAAGTTCAGCCAGAAGCTGGGCTTCAAGGGTTATCCGGACCTGAAGTACTCGATCGGCCAGGACGTGGCGCGCGCCGGCCACGATCCGCAGGCACGCCCGCCGTCGCCGAGCGCCGATGACTACGCCGACATCGCCGGGCGCCTGCGCCTGAGCCGGGCAGCCGCCGAGGAAGAGACCAGCCTGGCCAATGCGCAGGCTGATGTGGAGGCCATCGTGCGACTGCTCGACAGGGCGCCCAAAGTGTTCGTGTACGGCCTTGGCGATGACGGCCTGTACGCGCGCGAGTTCGCCATGCGCCTGTCGCTGCTGGGCATGCTGACCGTGCACCATGCCGATCCGATCCTGATGATGGCCAACCTGTCAGCGGCGCGGGCCGGTGATGCCATGCTGGTGTTCTCCGAGTTCGGCAAGCTGCCGCAGCTGTTCCAGCTGTCGCGGCAGTTCCAGGACGTGGGCGGGAAGGTGGTGTCGATCACCCGCCACACCGCCAACCCGCTGCGCGCACATGCCGACCAGTCACTGGTGGTCTGCGCCCATGACCCCGCACCGCACGTGGCGCAGCTGCTGTACCGTGCTTCACTGCAGTCCCTGCTCGACTTCGTCTTCGTGCTTTTGTGCCATGCCAACCCGGACCGCCACCGCCAGCTCGGGGTGAACCTGGAACGGATCGAACACCTGATCGACGCCTGATCGACCCCTGGTTCACTGGAGTCCACGATGCTGCCGCTGCTGCGTACCGCCCTCGCTGTCACCGCTCTGGCCACCGCGCTGCCCGCTGGCGCGCTCACCCCGCTGCCGCCGATGGCGCGCAGTCTGCAGGCCATCGTGGTGGTCACCGACAGCTGGGATGCCACCCAGGGCCGGCTGCAGGCCTATGAGCGCAGGAGCAGCGACGACACGTGGCGCCCGCACGGCCCGGCCTTCACCGTGGCCGTGGGGCGTGAGGGCAGCGCGTGGGGCGTGGGCCGTGCGTCGCTGCACAACCAGGGGCCGCAGAAAACGGAAGGCGACGGGCGCAGTCCGGCCGGCGTCTTCGATATCGGCCCCGCGTTCGGCTACGCGCCGACGATCGCCAGCGCGATGCCGTATCTGCCGATGACGGCCAGCCACTACTGCATGGATGTACCCGCCTCGCGCTACTACAACCGCATCGTCGATGCGGCGGACGTAGGTACCGCCGCAGTAGAAGGCTCCACCGAACCGATGCGGCTGGACCTGCACAACAAGGGCGATGTTCGCTACCGCGAGGGCTTCGTGATCGAGCATAACAGCAGCCGCAGGCCGGGCAAGGGCAGTTGCATCTTCGCCCACCTCTGGCGCAAACCGGGCGAGGCCACGGCCGGCTGTACGGCAATGGGGCCGCGCCACATGACGGCCCTGCTGGCCTGGCTGAAGCCGGACACGCGCGCGGTCTTCGTCCTGCTGCCCAGGACGGAGTACGACAACCTGCAGGGGCCGTGGCAGCTGCCGGCCCTGACCGGAGCGTTGCGTTGAGCGCCCCGGACGAACCGCAGCTGCAGCGCGCGGTCAGCCGCTGGCAGATCGTCGGCCTGTCGATCAACGACGTGATCGGCAGCGGCATCTATCTGCTGCCGGCGGCCACCGTCGCCCTGCTGGGCCCCTTCAGCCTGTGGGGCGTGGTCGCCGCCGGCATCGTGGTGGCCCTGCTGGTGCTGTGCTACGCGCAGGCCGCCAGTTACTTCGATGAACCCGGCGGCAGCTATCTGTATGCCCGCGAAGCCTTTGGCCGCTTCGCCGGCTTCGAGATCGGCTGGATGATCTGGCTGACCCGTATCAGCTCGGCGGCCGCACTCAGCAATGCGCTGGCCGATGCGGTCGCGCGCTTCTGGCCCTGGGCCGGGGCCGGCACGGGTCGCCTTGCCGTGATCGTGCTGTCGCTGGGTTTCCTGACCGGCGTGAACATCATCGGCGTGCGCTCGGCGGCCCGCACCGGCATCGTGCTGGTGATCGGCAAGATGCTGCCGCTGCTGCTGTTCGTGGCCATCGGCGCGTTCTACATCGATCCGCAGCTGGCGTTCTCCGGCCAGCGCCCGGACCCGCACGACCTGCAGCGCATGGGTGAGGCCGCATTGTTGCTGCTGTATGCCTACGCTGGTTTCGAGAACATCCCGGCGGCAGCCGGCGAGTACCGCAACCCCCGTCGCGACATTCCATTCGCGTTGATCACCATGATCATCACCGTCACCGTCATCTACGGCGCGGTGCAGGTGGTGGCGCAGGGCACCCTGGCCGGGCTTGCGTCGTCGCCGACACCGCTGGCCGATGCCGCAGCCGGATTCGGCGGTGAGGCACTGGCGTTGATCCTGACCGTCGGCGCGACCATCTCCATTCTCGGCACCAACAGCAATACGATGATGATGGGCCCGCGCTTCCTGTTCGCGCTTGCCCGCGATGGCTACGGGCCGAAGATCCTCGCGCAGGTCCATCCGCGCTTCCGCACACCGGCTGCCGCGATCTTCTGCCAGGGGCTGATCGCCCTCGGCCTGGCGCTGTCCGGTTCGTTCGTTCAGCTGGCGCTGCTGTCGATGACCACGCGACTGTTCGCCTACATCGGAACCGCGGCGGCCGTGCTGGTGCTGGCCAAGCGCTACGCCGACCGGCCGGGCGCACTGAAGCTGCCGGGCGGGCCGCTGATTCCGGTCCTGGCCCTGTTGCTCTGCCTGGCCCTGTTCGCCAGTGCCAGCTGGCAGAACATCGCCGCCGCACTGGTCGCCTTCGCCATCGGCGCAGTGATCTACAAACTGCCGCGCAAGGATGTGGGCGCCTGATGATCGGCAGCGACGGCGCGGATGGAGGACACCTTCCCTTCACGCGAGCGGACCGGATTGTTAACCGCCATGGCGGCATGATCGAAGCTCATCCACCACGGAGCCCGATCGATGAGCCCCGAGTACCAGATCCCCGGCCGCGTGCCGGATGACAGCGCACCGCGCCAGGCCGTTTCCGACTTCTGGCGCGAGCGTTACACCGCTGAACCCTATTACGACAACCAGCTGTTCTTCGAGGACTACGAGCCGGCCTATCGCATCGGCCACGCTGCCCGCGCGCAGGACATGATCCGCGCGTACGAAGAGGTGGAAGCCGAACTCGAGTCGCGCTGGGCGAGCGAGCGCGGCAAGAGCCGGCTGGAGTGGGCGCAGGCCCGCAACGCCGTCCGCCGCGGCTGGGAAGAAGCCGTCAACCTCGACCAGCGCCTGGACCGGGGCGTACCGCGCGGCACCTGAGGGCACGCCCCGCTGCGGCCGGGCCATGCCCGGCTGTCCTTCGGCACTGCGGCAGAGCCGGGCATGGTCCCGGCTCTGCGCAATCCGGGCGTCAATCGTGTTCCGGCAGCGGCGGCACGGCCTGACCGCTTGCATTGCCGCCGTTGGCGGCGATCAGGTCGCGGGTGTTCTTCTGCACCGCGACCGCGCCGAACAGCGCAAGTGCGAAGGCCATGGCGTAGAAGCCCTTCTCGCTCAACAGCAACGTGGCATTCCACAGGCCCACCAGCAACAGCAGCAGCGCCGATAGCAGGGCGAACCAGCACAGCGCGTAGTACAGGCCGCTGACCGGGATGCCCTCCACGCGGTCGCGCACGCTCTTCTGCAGCGATACCGCCGCAAACAGGCCGTACAGCAGCAGCGCCAGGTAGTAGCCCTTCTCGTTCAGGGCCATTTCGGCGTTGAACAGGCCGATCAGATAAGCCACCGCGCCAAGCAGCAGCGCCACCCAGGAAGCGGCGACGAAGGCGGGAGACGGCTTGTGGGTCGGAACAGTGT
Source organism: Stenotrophomonas sp. STEN225 (assembly GCF_056756445.1). Lineage (NCBI taxonomy): Bacteria > Pseudomonadati > Pseudomonadota > Gammaproteobacteria > Lysobacterales > Lysobacteraceae > Stenotrophomonas > Stenotrophomonas sp. STEN225. The sequence continues at coordinate 139,871 of NZ_JBRRBV010000009.1, forward strand.
GCATTGCAGATCCTTGGCAGACAGACGGGCATGCATTGCCCGGGCGTGCCCACCCTAGACGATCCGCCCCACGTCGCACAGGGGGTAGCAGGACCTTCGGGCCACGACGGTCACACCCGCAGTGGTATACAAGGGAACGCTTGGCCATCCGCATCCCCGCCCCGGAGATTCCCATGACCCGCACGCCCCTGCTGCTTGCCCTCGGCCTGGCGCCGATTCTCGCCACCACTGCCTGCAACGCCGCCGATCCTGCATCCGGCACTGCCGGTACTGTCGCCACCGCTGCTGCACCCGCTGCGGCCGCAACCGACCAGCGACCGTTCACCGCCACGGAAGTCAGCCGTTTCGATCAACCGTGGGCAATGACCTTCCTGCCCGATGGCAGTCTGCTGGTCACCGAAAAGCGCGGCAAGCTGCAGCACCTGGACGTGGCCAGCGGCCAGAAGCATGAGATCACCGGCGTACCGAAGGTCGCCTATGGTGGCCAGGGCGGCTTCGGCGACGTCATCCTGCACCCGGACTTTGCCCGCAACCAGGTGATCTACCTCAGCTATGCCGAGGAAGGCACGCTGGATACCCGCGGCGCCGCGGTGGCCCGCGCCACGCTCGCCCTGGACGCCGACGGCGGTGGCCAGCTCAAGGATCTGAAGGTGATCTGGCGACAGACACCGAAGGTCAGCGGGCAGGGCCACTACGGCCATCGCCTGGTGTTCGGTCCGGACGGCAAGCTCTGGATCAGCTCCAGCGAACGGCAGAAGTTCGACCCCGCGCAGGACATGGGCGGCAACCTCGGCAAGATCATCCGCCTCAACGACGATGGCAGCCTGCCGGCGGACAATCCGTTCGCGTCACAGGGCGGCGTGGCAGCACAGGTGTGGTCGCTGGGCCATCGCAACATCCTGGGCATGGCCTTCGATGCCAACGGCAAGCTGTGGGCGCATGAGATGGGGCCGGCGGGCGGAGACGAACTGAACCTGATCGTGCGGGGCGCCAACTACGGCTACCCGGTGGTATCCAACGGCGACCACTACGACGGCCGGCCGATTCCCGACCACGACACGCGCCCGGAGTTCGCCGCGCCGAAGGTGACCTGGACGCCGGTCATCTCGCCTGCGGGCTTCGTCATCTACAGCGGCACCCTGTTCCCGCAGTGGAAGGGCAGCGGCTTCATCGGCGGCCTGTCCTCCACATCACTGGTGCGCGTGGCCTTCGAGGGCGACAACGCGCGCGAGGCGGAACGCTTCAACATGGGTGAGCGCATCCGTGAAGTGGAACAGGGGCCCGATGGCGCGCTGTGGCTGCTTGAAGATGGCAGCAAGGCGCGCCTGCTCAAGCTCACGCCGAAGACCTGATCAGGAAACGCAGGGTGGCGGGCCAGAGCCCGTCACCCCGCACGCTCACTGGATGGTGATGACCTTCACTTCGGTCCGGGTGCAGGCCGCATCAAGGCACTGGCCGCTCAACCACACCTGGCCATCGCCGATCATCACGCCCTGCTGGTTGACGAACACCTTGCCGAAATCCTGTGCGGACACCGCCTTGACCACGGCCGGCGTGATGATCTTCTCGTAGCTGCGCTGGAATTCGCCCGGTCCGGCGATCGTCTTTCCGCCGCTGATGTTCAACGGGAAACGTATTTCCTCGACGACCGCCGCGCGATCACCGCCGACCACCGCCGTTCTGAAGGCAGTGAAGACCTTCTCGTACTGCGCCGCGTCACCGAGCAGTGTCTCGATGCGCGCGCGCGCATCTTCGGTCTGTTCGCTCGCGGGTGCCGCAGGTGCTGCCGGCGCTGCCTGCACGGGTTCGGCCGGCGGTGCAGCAGCGGGCGTTGCCTCCGGAGCCGTCGGCGGCGCCGGCTGTGCACAGGCTGCCAGCAGCAGCGCGGGGGCAAGGAAAGCACTCTTGCGCATGGTCGGGCTCCATCGGATCACGAACCCCGATGGTAGCGCCGGGTCAGGCCCGGCGTGTTTGCCATGGGTGACGACGCGCACACCCACAGCGATGGTAGCGCCGGGCCATGCCCGGCGTGTGGGTGACGACGCCGGGCATGGCCCGGCGCTACCGTTCCCGTTCAGCCCTTCAGCAGTTCGAACTGCACCGGCTCGCCAGCCGCTGACGACGCGCACACCCACAGCTCGAACAGGCCCGGCTCGGCACGCAGCACGCCATCGCGGCCGGTGAACGCCAACTGCTCGCGATGCAGGGTGAACACCACATCGGTGGATTCGCCCGGCTGCAGTGCGATCTTGCGGAAGTCCTTCAGCTCGCGCACCGGCCGCACGCGGCTGGCCACGCGGTCATGGATGTACAGCTGCACCACTTCCTCGCCAGCCACGGTACCGGTGTTGGTCAGCGTGGTGGTGATGGTCAGGGTGTCGTCCCAGCCCAGCTGTGCCGTGCTGAGCTGCGGTACGCCATAGGCGAAGGTGGTGTAGCCGATGCCATGACCGAACGGATACAGCGGCTCGTTGGGAATCTCGCGCCAGCGTGCCTTGAACTCCGACATCGTCGGCAGTTCAGGGCGGCCGGTGCGCGGATGGTTGTAGAAATACGGTTGCTGGCCGGACACCTGCGGGAAGCTGACCGGCAGGCGGCCGGACGGGCTGTAGTCGCCGAACAGCACATCGGCCACCGCATGACCGGTCTGCGTGCCCAGGTACCAGGTGACCGCCACGGCCTGTGCATTGCGCACCGCACCTTGCAGGGCCAGCGCGCGGCCATTGCGCAGCAGCACCACCAGCGGCTTGCCGGTCATTGCCACCGCCTCGGCCAGTGCCTGCTGCGCCGGCGGCAAGGTGATCTCCACGCGCGACTGCGCTTCGCCGCTGTAGCGCTGCGGCTCGCCCAGCGCCAACACCACAACGTCGGCACGCAGCGCAGCCGCCACGGCGGCTTCGGTGCCCCCGGGGATCGCGGTTTCCAGATCGCAACCGGGCACGATCTCCAGCAGCGACGCGTCACCGATGGCGGCACGCACACCGGTTTCCAGGTCCACATAACGCTGCTTGTCGCCGAACAGGGTCCAGCAGCCTTCGATGTTTTCGCGGTCCTGCACGAACGGGCCGATCAGCGCGATCTTCTGCCCGGTCTTCTGCAGCGGCAGCACGTTGTCACGGTTGTTCAGCAGCACGATCGAACGGCGCGCGGCATCGCGCGAGAGCTCATCATGTGCGGCGATGTGCGAGTCGTCCGCTTCGCGGGCCGGGTCCAGCGACCGGTACGGGTCGTCGAACAGGCCGATGGTTTCCTTCAGCCACAGGATGCGGCGCACGCCCTCATCCAGCACCGCCATCGGCACCTCGCCGCTTTCCACCAGGCCTGGCAGGTGCTCGGCATAGAAGCCGCTCTGCATGCTCAGGTCCAGGCCTGCGGTGAAGGCCTTGGCGGTGGCGTCGCGGTCATCGGCGGCGTAGCCGTGCGCCACCAGTTCCATGTCGGCGGTGTAATCGGAGATCACCACACCCGGGAACTTCCACTCGCCACGCAGGATGTCGGTGAGCAGTTCTGCATTGGCGCTGGCCGGCACGCCGTTGATGTCGTTGAACGAGGACATCACCGTGATCGCACCGGCATCAAAGGCCGCCTTGAACGGCGGCAGGTGCACGTCGCGCAGGGTCTGCGGCGAGATGTCCACCATGTTGTATTCCATGCCGGCCATCACCGCGCCATAGGCGGCGAAATGCTTGGGCGTGGCCAGCAGCGAATCGGCGGCACGCAGGTCGCTGCCCTGGAAGCCGCGCACACGGGCGGCGGCGAAGGCACAGCCCAGCACCACGTCCTCGCCTGCGCCTTCGGCGCCACGGCCCCAGCGCTGGTCGCGGGCGATGTCCACGGCAGGCGCATAGGTCCAGTGCAGGCCGGCGGCGGTGGCCTCGACCGCAGTGGCGCGGGCGGTGCGCTCGGCCAGGTCCGGCTCGAAGCTGGCGGCCTCGCCCAGCGGGATCGGGAACACGGTGCGCATGCCGTGGATGACGTCGGCCGCGAGGATGACCGGGATGCCCAGCCGGCTCTCCTCGGTCGCGACCTGCTGGATGCGGCGGCCCAGTTCGGCGCCCACCCCGTTGAACAGCGAGCCGACCTTGCCCTCGCGCACCTGCTGCAGCACCTGGTCGGCATTGCGCACGTTGGCTTCCGGGTTCACGTCCGGGGCGAACGGGCGGACCATGTCCGCGAAAACACCCAGCTGGCCGACCTTTTCCTCGACGGTCATCTGGGCAATGAGGGATTCGATGCGTTCGGAGGCCACCGGCAGTCCTTGATGAAAACGTTTACAAGCCCGGCATTCTAGCGATCCCGGGCCATTTGGCGAGAGGTTTCGGCATTCAGTTTCATCCACCAGCGGGGTCCGTACGGTCCCGCGGGCGGCACGGCAGCTTACTCCGAGCGGGCCGACTGGCGCTGCCCGGCCATCAACATGGCGTCGCTGGACGCCTGGAACACCCTCAGGCCGAAGGCCGGCAGGATCGCCAGCAGATGGTCGAAAATGTCCGACTGCACGGCCTCGTACTCCGCCCAGGCGGTAGTGCGGGTGAAGCAGTACAGCTCCAGCGGCAGGCCCTCGGTGGTCGGTTGCAGCTGTCGCACCAGCAGGGTCATGTCGGTGTGGATACCCGGGTGGCTGCGCAGGTAGCGCTCCACATAGGCCCGGAACGTGCCCAGATTGGTCACCCGGCGGCTGTTCACGTCCGCCACGCCCTGTTCGCGCAGGCGCCCGTTCCACTGCCCCAGCTCCTGCTCCTTGTCGCGCAGGTAGTCGCGCAGCAGGGCGAACTCACCGAGGAAGGCCAGGTCGCCCTCGTCCAGGAAGCCGACGCTGTGCTGGTCCAGATACAGCGCGCGCTTGATGCGGCGGCCACCGGCCTCCTGCATGCCGCGCCAGTTCTTGAACGACTCGGTCACCAGCTTCTTGGTCGGGATGGTGGTGATGGTCTTGTCGAAGTTCTGCACGGTGATGGTGTGCAGGGCGATGTCGATGACGTCACCATCGGCGTTCTGGCTCGGCATCTCGATCCAGTCGCCGATGCGCACGCGGCCATCGCCACTGATCTGCACGCTGGCCACCAGCGAGAGGATGGTGTCCTGGAAGATCAGCATCAGCACGGCCGTGGCCGCACCCAGGCCGGTCACCAGCGGGCCCAGCGCCACGCCCAGCAGGGTGGAGATGATCGCCAGGCCGGCCGCCACGAAGATCACGATCTTGACCACCTGCAGGTAGCCCTTGATCGGCTTGTTGCGCGCATCCGGCTTGCGCTCGTACAGGCTGTTGGCCGCATCCAGCGCATGCGAGAAGGCCAGCGAGACGGTCAGCACCGCCCACACGATGCACAGCTTGACGATGACGCTGACCAGCCCGGGCGGCAGATCGGGAATGAGGGTGATGCCAGAGGCGATCACCTGGCTGGGCACCACGTTGGACAACCGCGAGATGACCCGCATCAGATGGCTGCCACGCCCGGATTCGGCACCGGGCAGGCGCTGCAGCAGACGGCGCAGGCCGCGCACCAGGATGCGCTTGGTCACCCAGTTGGCCAGGCCCGCCGCGAGCAGCAGGGCCGAAATCATCAACGCCAGGTAGGCGCCGGGATAGGGTTCCAGTGTGTTCTGCAGCCGCTCCATCCACTGTACCGCCACCACCGCATCCACCATCAGTCGTCTCCTGTTTCAGTCATTTCGCATGAAGAAGTTGCCGGCCGCCGGCCGACGCTGCTGTTTCAGCCGCGTTCGCGCTCGATGATCACGCCGACCGCGCGCGCGCCGCGCACCGCTCCCGGCTTGCTCAGCTTCAGCCGCAGCCAGCGCACATCGAACTCGTCGAGCACGATCTGCGCGCAACGTTCGGCCAGGGTCTCGACCAGGCCGAACTCCGATTCGCGCACGAACTGCTCCAGCCGCTTGCTGACCGCCTTGTAGTTGAGGGTATGGGCGATATCGTCGGTCGCTGCCGGGCGCCGGTTGTCGAAACCCATCTCCAGGTCGAACACCAGGTCCTGCCGGATCCGCCGTTCCCAATCGTAGATGCCGATCAGGGCGTCGATCGTCAGCCCCTCGATGAAAACCTTGTCCATTGCGGTTACCAGCCGGAAAACAGACGGTCATGGTAACGGCACGGAACCACCACTGCCTGAAACGACCGGATCCCGGCACGTCCGCCGCTACGGTCGCAGCTTGTGTGGATGGGTGCGCCGCGGGTCACACTGCGGGCAGCGTCGCCATGTCCCAGCGCGGGGTCACGTCAACCTTCGGCGGGTTGTGCTGCCCGGCCTGCAGGCGCAGGGCGCCGGCGAAAGCGATCATCGCGCCGTTGTCGGTGCACAGCGCCGGCCGCGGGAAGCAGGCACGCCCCCCGAGCCGTTCGGCCATCTGCTGCAGGCGGGCACGCAGCCGCGTATTGGCACCGACACCGCCGGCCACCACGATCACATTGGTGCCGGCTGCTTCCAGCGCGCGTTCGCACTTGATCGACAGGGTCTCCACCACCGCATCCTCGAAACCGCGCGCGATGTCGGCGCGGGTCTGGTCGCTCTGGTCGCTGTCACGCCAGGCCATCAGCACCTGGGTCTTCAGGCCGGAGAAGCTGAAATCCAGACCCGGGCGATCGGTCATCGGCCGCGCGAAACGGTAGGCCCCCGGGGTGCCCTGTTCGGCCAGCTTGGCCAGCTGCGGGCCGCCGGGATAGGGCAGCCCCATCAGTTTGGCCGTCTTGTCGAAGGCTTCGCCGGCCGCATCGTCCAGGGTCTCGCCCAGCAGGCGGTAGCGGCCGATGGCATCGACCGCCACCAGCTGGGTGTGGCCACCGGACACCAGCAGGGCCACGAACGGGGCCTGCGGCGGATCGTCCTCCATCAAGGGCGCCAGCAGGTGCCCTTCCATGTGGTGCACGCCCACGGCCGGCACCTCCAGTGCCCAGGCCAGGGCACGGGCCACCCCGGCACCGACCAGCAGCGCACCGACCAGCCCGGGGCCAGCGGTATAAGCCACGCCATCGATGTCGTCCACGCCCAGGCCCGCCTCGGCCAGGGTCTGCCGGACCAGCGGCAGCAGCTTGCGCACGTGGTCACGGCTGGCCAGCTCGGGCACCACACCGCCGTACTCGGCGTGCAGGGCGATCTGGCTGTAGACCGCATGGGCGCGCAGGGCCGCGCTGCCGGTCAGGTCGGTGTCGTACACCGCCACGCCGGTCTCATCACAGGAAGATTCGATGCCAAGGACTCGCATGCCTGCTATTATGACGCCCCTGCCGCCCCCTCGGGGTGACGTGCAGATCCCACTGCATCCGTATTGCTGGCCCGCATTCAGGCTTGCGTGCTTGCAGTTTGTTGATTCGCCGCTATAATGTGCGGCTCGCCGGGCGTGACCCGGTTCTACTGTGTCCCGGAGATTCCATGCCCAGCGTCAAAGTCCGCGAGAACGAGCCCTTCGAGTTTGCTCTTCGCCGCTTCAAGCGCACTTGCGAAAAGGCCGGTGTGCTGGCCGAAACCCGCAAGCGCGAGTTCTACGAAAAGCCGACCCAGGAGCGCAAGCGCAAGGCCGCCGCTGCTGTGAAGCGTCAGCTGCGCCGCTCGTCGCGCGACGTCACCAAGCGTCAGCGCCTGTACTGATCGGACGCATCTTCATTGCGGCGGGTTCGTCCTTCCGCGGTGAAGCCGAAGCCGGCACGCGCGAGCGTCGCCGGCTTTTTGCGTTTCCGGGCCCGGGCAACCGCCCTGCCCCACTACCACCACGAGGTCTCCCATGAGCATGAAGCAGCAGCTCACCGATGACATGAAGGCCGCCATGAAGGCGGGCGAGAAGGACAAGCTGGGCGTGATCCGCCTGATCAACGCCGCGATCAAGCAGAAGGAAGTGGACGAGCGTATCGAGCTCGACGACACCGCCGTGATCGCCGTGCTGGACAAGATGGTCAAGCAGCGCAAGGACTCGGTCAGCCAGTACGAAGCGGCCAACCGTGAAGACCTGGCCGCGATCGAGCGTGCCGAGATCGTGGTCATCGAGGCCTACCTGCCCGCCAAGATGGGTGAGGCCGAGATCGCCGCCGCCATCCAGGCCGCCATTGCCGAAACCGGTGCCACCGGCCCGGCCGACATGGGCAAGCTGATGGGGGCGCTGAAGCCCAGGCTCGCCGGTCAGGCCGACATGGGCGTGGTGTCCAAGCTGGTCAAGCAGGCCCTGGCTGGCTGATCCGCCACCGCCCCTGCCGGACACGACAAGGCCCGCTTCACGCGGGCCTTGTCATTGCTGCAGCGGCCAGGCCAGCGCTTACACCTGGCGGCAGTTGCGCAGGGTCATGGAACTGCCTTCCACCGCGCTGACCTCGCCTTCCAGCTTGGCCCAGTCGCGCTCGCGCAGCATGGCGAAGTTGGCCGCCTGGTCCGGAGCGAATTCGCAACGGATGGTGTAGTTGTTGTTGTTGAAGGTGTCATTCTGGCGGATCCGCAACAGGCCACGGGTCGGCGTCACCAGGTAGTTGATCGATCCGACCTCACCCGGACGGCTGGAGTAGCTGTTCGAGTTGACCGTGTAGATCTGGCCGTCGATCCGGTAGCGGCGACCGATGTACTTGGCATACACCGGCAGGAAGGTGGCCGAACGGTCGCCCAGGTCTTCCTTGTTGGTGGTGGTGCCCAGCAGCAGGTCCTTGAAGCTGCCCGCAGCGTTGTAGGCCGCCATCGTATCGCGCACCTCCTTGCCCATCTTCTTGGACAGGTCCGGCGCGGTCACGTCCTCCGCCACGGAAGTCGGATACTGCGCGCGCGCAGCGGCGGCCAGCGCGTCCCCCTGGCTGCCCCCCTTGAGCTTGTCGAGCATGTCGCACATCGACTTGCGGGCATCCTCCTGGGCGATGGTCTGGCCGCGGGCCAGCTTGGTGGCCAGGGTGACCCGGCCGCTGCGGTCGGCGGTGCCGATCAGCACCAGCGGCGTGCGCAGGCCCTTGGTCTGGATCAGGTACTGGTTGCCGGTATCGCCTTCCACCAGCTGGCCGCCCACCTCGAACTGGTCATCGGCACCGATCTTGCGAAGCTGGTCCAGTGCACTCTGCACCTTCAGACCGGGCACCGTCAGGTCGGCCATGTACATCGCGCCATTGCGCGGATCCCCTACCGTCTTGAAGGCCTTTTCGCAGGCCGTGGACGCCGCAGCGGCCGAACCGCTCGTCGCCAGCAGCAACACCATCGTGGTGCAGACCATCCCTTTCATAACGCGTCCTTTTGCAGAGAAGTTGGATTGTCGTGGCCCCGCACACCGGCGGTGGGCCCGGATACCGCGGCGGCAGCCCCAGCGCGCCCTCGGTCCGGGCAGAAGGATAACGCGGACTTCGCTGCATTCTGCGACCGCGCTTCCACTTCACCTGCCGCAACGCCGGCATCTGCTAGAAAAGGAAGCCCGTACCGCTCCAGCCGACGCCGTAGATGCCGCATCCCCGCACCTTCCTGCCCATCGTCCGATCGCGCCTGGAGAAGCTGCAGGACAGCTTCCCGATGGCCGTGGCCAAGCGCTTCGTCGAAATCGACGTCCTGACCCAGGCCGCATCGGTTTCGTTCTATTCCCTGCTGTCGATGGCGCCGTTGCTGGTGCTGCTGCTGTGGTTGACCGCCTCGCTGTACCCGCCCGCGCAGCAGGCGCTGATCAGCCAGATCGGCTCGGTGGCCGGCAGCAGCGTGGCCAGCGTGGCCGATACCGTGCTGCACAACGCCAACAGCCAGCCGAGCATGGGCTCGCTGGCTGGGTTGTGGAGCACCCTGCTGCTGTTCGTCGGCGCCACCGCCGTGTTCGCACAGCTGCAGAACGCACTCAACCGCATCTTCCATACCAGCGGCCAGCGCCTGGAAGGCGTCCAGGCCTGGCTGCGCAAGCGCGTGTTCTCCTTCGGCGTGGTGCTGGCGCTGGGCTTCCTGCTGATCCTGTCGATGACCGCCACCACCGCCCTGCAGGTGGTATTCGCGCAGCTGCCATCGGTGTTGCCGGCCATCGGTTACGTGACCACGCTGCTGCTGTACACGCTGGCCTTCGCCTTCCTCTACCACTATCTGCCCGACCGTCGCGTGGCCTGGCGCCAGGCCTTCATCGGCGGGGCCATCACCTCGCTCCTGTTCGCCCTGGGGCGCTACGGCATCGGCGTCTACATCGCCACCGTGGCGCCCGGCAGCGCCTACGGTTCGATGGGCGCCCTGGTGATCGCGCTGGTCTGGATCTACTACGCTACCGCGGTGTTCTTCGTCGGCGCCCTGATGACCGCGGTGATCGACGAGCGCCTGAGTGCCCGGGCACAGCGGGCTGCCGCCAGCGCCGGCGGCAGCAGCGAACAACAGGCCGGCCCGACCATCGCCAGCGAGTAAACTAGGGGGACCTGCCGCCCCTGCTGCGCGCCCCGGCGGCCGCGCCCTGCCCTGCTGCCCATGGCCCGTATCCCCGACGCTTTCATCGACGACCTGCTGGCCCGCACCGACATCGTCGAGGTGGTGGGCAGCCGTGTGCCGTTGAAGCGACAGGGCAAGGAGTACGCGGCACGCTGCCCGTTCCATGACGAGCGCTCGGCCTCGTTCACCGTCTCGCCGACCAAGCAGTTCTATCACTGCTTCGGCTGCGGTGCGCACGGCACCGCAATCAGCTTCCTGATGAACTACGACCGCCTCGAGTTCCTCGACGCGGTGGATGAGCTGGCCAAGCGCGCCGGCATGGACGTGCCACGCAGCGAGAACCCGCGCAGCGCCCAGCAGCAGGACGACAGCCGCGAACTCTATTCGGCACTGGATGCAGCGGCGCGCTTCTTCCAGAAGAACCTGGAGGGCAGCGACAAGGCCCGCGCCTACCTTGACGGCCGTGGCGTGGACGAACAGAACCGCGCCCGCTTCCAGATCGGCTATGCGCCCGACGGCTACAGCGGCCTGCGCGATGCGCTGGGCAAGGACGAGCGGCGGATGAAGCTGCTCGACCGTGCCGGCCTGTTCTCCAAGAACGACCGGGGGCACGTCTACGACAAGTTCCGCGACCGGGTGATGTTCCCGATCTTCGACCGCCGTGGACGGGTGATCGCCTTCGGTGGCCGGGTGTTCGAGAAGGACGACGGTCCCAAGTACCTCAATTCGCCCGAAACCGCGCTGTTCCACAAGGGCCGCGAACTGTACGGCCTGTGGCAGGTGCGCCAGGCGAACCAGAAGATCGAGCGGCTGATCGTGGTCGAGGGTTACATGGACGTGGTCTCGCTGTTCCAGTTCGGCGTCACCCAGGCGGTGGCGACGCTGGGCACCGCGACCACGCCCGACCATGCCGAGCTGCTGTTCCGAAACGCACCGGACGTGTTCTTCTGCTTCGATGGCGATGCCGCCGGCCGCCGCGCCGGCTGGAAGGCACTGGAGTCGGTGCTGCCGCGCATGAAGGACGGCCGCCAGGCCTTCTTCCTGTTCCTGCCCGACGGCGAGGACCCGGACACCATCGTGCGCAAGGAAGGCGCTGAGGCCTTCAACGAACGCCTGAAGCAGGCCACGCCGCTATCGCAGTTCTTCTTCGACGAGCTGACCCGCGAGATCAACATGGGCACGCTGGACGGCCGGGCACGCCTGGCCGAGCGGGCCAGACCGATGCTGGCGCAGATTCCCGATGGCGCGTTCGGTGACCTGATGAAGCAGCAGCTGGCGCAGCTGACCGGGCTCGGTGCGGCCACGCAGAATACCCGCACGGCGATGCCGCAGCGCCCTCCGGCACGGTCGATCCAGCCGGTGGCCAAGCGCAGCCTGGTGCGGGGTGCGATCGCCGTGCTGCTGCAGCAGCCGTCGCTGGCGCTGACCCTGGGCGGCAAGCATCACTTCCAGGGCCTGCGCCTGCCGGGTGTGGAGCTGCTGCTGGAGCTGCTGGCGCTGGTCGAACAGCGTCCCGATATCAGCACCGGCGCGCTGCTGGAGCATTTCGACGGGCGTGAGGAGCAGGCCTCGCTGCACACGCTGGCCGCCCAGACCCTGCCCGGCAGCGAAGCGATCTGGACCCAGGAACTGCACGACGCCGTGGCCCAGCTGGAGAAACAACTGTTGCAGCAACGTCTGGAAGAGCTGTTGGCAAAGCAGCGGCAGCAGGGACTGGACAATACTGACAAGTACGAACTGCGCGAGCTGCTCAAGGCCCGCGCCAGCCTGGGCCGGTAGCGGCGGAACGTTTCAACGGAGAGGACCATGCTGCTGCGCCTGACCTGCCTGCTGTTGCTGTCCCTCTACCTGCCGCTGGCGGCCTTGGCCGCAGATGCCCCGCTCAATGAAGTCCGCCCCGGCCTGTATGCCGGCGGCCAGCCCAGTGCCGCACACCTGCGCGAACTGGCTGCGCAAGGCGTACGCACCGTGATCGACCTGCGCCAGCCCGACGAGGACCGTGGTTTCGATGAAACCCGCGCGGCCGAATCGCTGGGCCTGCGCTATGTGCGCATCCCGGTGGCCGGCGCCGAGGGCCTGGATGCGGCCAATGTGCGCGCCGTGCACCAGGCCCTGCAGCAGAGCCAAGGGCCGGTGCTGCTGCACTGCGCGTCCGGCAACCGCGCCGGTGCCGTGCTCGGACTGGTCAATGCACGCTACGAACATGCCAGCCCGGAACAGGCGCTTCAGCTGGGCCAGCGCGCCGGCCTGAAGTCGCTGGAAGCGGCCACCCGCCAGCGTCTGGCCACACCGGTCACCTCGCCCTGAACCCTCCACACCAAGGAGTCTGCCCCCCATGACCCGCTGGTGGTCGCGCCTGCGACCGGACAACTTCACCCTCGCCCTGCTGTGCACCGTCGGCCTGGCCTCGCTGCTGCCGATGAAGGGCGCCGCCGCCATCGTCCTGGACGATGTCACCACGGTCGCCATCGCCGCGCTGTTCTTCCTGCACGGGGCTCGCCTGCCGCGCGAATCGATCATCGGCGGCATGCTGCACTGGCGCCTGCATCTGACCATCCTCGCCTGCACCTTCCTGCTGTTCCCGATGCTGGGCCTGATGTTCAAGCCGCTGTCGGGCTGGCTGTTGACCCCGGAGCTGTACCTGGGCGTGCTGTTCCTGTGCACCCTGCCCTCCACCGTACAGTCGTCCATCGCCTTCACCTCGATGGCGCGCGGCAATGTGCCGGCGGCCGTCTGCAGCGCATCGCTGTCGAGCATCCTCGGTGTGTTCCTCACGCCGCTGTTGTTGACCGCGCTGGCCGGCACCTCCGGCGGTGTGCATGACCCGCTGCATGCGATCGGCGGCATCATGCTGCAGCTGCTGGTGCCGTTCGTGGCCGGCCACCTGCTGCGCCCGTGGATCGCCGGCTGGGTCGAGAAGCAGCGCGCGCTGCTGCGCTACACCGACCAGGCCACCATCCTGCTGGTCGTGTATTCGGCGTTCGGCGAAGCCGTCACCGAAGGGCTCTGGAGCAAGACCCCTGTGCTGTCGCTGCTGGCAGTGGCCGTGGTAGCTGCCGTCCTGCTCGGTATCGCCATGCCGCTGATCACCTTCATCGCCCGTCGCCTGCACTTCAACCGCGAGGACGAGATCGCCATCGTGTTCTGCGGCTCCAAGAAGAGCCTGGCCACTGGCGTGCCGATCGCCAAGGTGCTGTTCGCCGGGGGCAGCCTCGGTGCCATCGTGCTGCCGGTGATGATCTACCACCAGATCCAGCTGATCGTCTGCGGCGTGATCGCGCAGCGCTACGCACGGCGCAGCTCCTGACCCGGAAATTCATCCACACATGGCGTGGAACTACTGCAGAGCAGAGCCCATGCTCGGCTGATGCCACGCCACGTGTGGACGCCCCTCGCGCCGTCGCTAATCCACGATGGCGGCAGCGATGTCGTGCAGCAATCGGGCGCTACGCTCCACGTCGGTGCCGCGCTCCCCGGTTGCGATCAGGCTGAAGGTCTTGCTGTCTCCCGTCCAGACAAGCTCGACGCGGGTGCGGCCAGCACTGTCAATGCTCTTCTTCAAGTGCGCGAGCGCGCCTTTCACTGTTGTGTTCTGCGCCTCGGCAATGACCTCGATATGCGTGCCCGCAGCGAGGAAGTTGTTCTCGCTGAACTCCACGACGCCGATGCCTTCCAGCTGGAAGAAACGGCTCAGCCCCGAGGACCTGCCTCCATCCAGAGCGCCACTGGGCTCCATACCGATCAGCTCTGCCGGTCCCAGGAGGCTTGCTTCCAGGCTGCTGGGGGGCTGCGGCAGGCGCTGGCGTAGTTCCGACGCCGAGCGATATCGGCGGGGCAACGCAGCCAGCAGTTCGGCCCGCGTTGGGATGTCCCCTTCTGCAACCTGCACCACACCTGCTGACCGGTCCATATCCGCGCGAAGCTGATGCTTCACCGCTTCGGGGGCATCCAGGTCTGCCAGCCGCACGATCTGGTAGCTGCCAGCGCCTACGAACGACCCTCTCGTCGTCGAGGCCTCCTGCATTGCAGCTTGCATGGCACGTTGGTGCAGCCAACGTCCCACCGGATCAGGAGCTGCATCGGTCTGCGATGCCTGGGCCGACATCGACATCAGCAGTGAGGTTGCAAGAAAGCAAACGCTTTTCATGATGCTCACCACTCCGAAAGTTGGCAATCGACTGCGCTCGTGGACTGGGTGAATACACGCCCGCCCAGCCCCCATGTGTGGTAACCATGAACAACCATCCGTTCCGGATCGGTGCCATCGCCTGCGTAGAAGCGCCAGGAGTACAGTCCATTGTTGGGAGCAGCAAGGACATGCTTCGGCTCGATGTTTCCAAGCGGGATATGCCTGGATGCGGCAGAGCCCTGGAAGTTGCGGAACTGGGGCCGTTCGTAGGTAACGGATTCATTGACGAATCCAATGCAGTTGGCCCGACTCAGTGCTTTTACTTCTGCTGTTGCATTGCCGGCCAAGCACGCAAGCGCAGCACAGAGGACGATGGGCAGAGAAACATGGCATCTCATTGATTGCTCCACAGAATTGCGATTGATCTCGCAAATCCTGTGTATCCACATTCGACCATCCCGCCTGCCGGATCCATCCGTATCTGTGATCCACTGCCCGCGGTGAGTCAGCAGCGCGGCAGATCCCTACACCGTAGCGGCTCGGCGGGTTGGCAAAGTGCCGCCTCCGGCGAGCGGAAGCCGACATTGAACGCACGGAGTTCTGTGGAAGACCGTCCACGCACGGCGTGGCTGCGCAGCACGCGTGCCGCCTCGATCAGGTCAAGCATGTCCTCCCTGCGACGGCCGTCATGCATCCGGCTGATGCGCCCGCCTTTCCCTGGGACACGGTAGCGCCGGGCCATGCCCGGCGGCAGGCGCCCGTTACAACCAGGGCAGGATCCAGTGGTCGATCAGCAGGAAGGCGAACAGCGCCATCAGATAGACGATGGAGTACTGGAACATCTTCATCGAGAACAGCTCATCCGGCGGATCCAGCATGCGCCACGCATACCAGAGGAACACCGCGTTGAGCACGATCGCACCGCCCAGGTAGAACGGTCCGCTCATGCCCACCAGATAGGGCAGCAGGCAGACCAGGGCCAGCACCACCGAATACACCATGATCTGCCTGCGGGTATGCACCACGCCGTGGGTCACCGGCAGCATCGGGATCTTCGCCTTGGCGTAGTCCTCGCGGCGGAAGATCGCCAGCGCCCAGAAATGCGGCGGCGTCCAGATGAAGATGATCAGCACCAGCAGCGACGAGTACGCCCAGTCCGAAGAGCCCTGCATTCCGGTGACGGCGGCCCAGCCCAGCATCGGTGGCATCGCGCCGGCCAGACCACCGATGACGATGTTCTGCGAGGTCGCACGCTTGAGGTAGACCGTATAGATCACCGCATAACCGATCAGCGAAGCGAAGGTCAGCACGGCGGTGATCACGTTCACCCACAGCACCAGGATCGTCATCGACAGCACGATCAGCGCGCCGGCGAACACCAGCACCTGCCACGGCTTGACCTTGCCGACCACCAGCGGCCGCCACGAGGTGCGCGCCATCTGCGCATCGATGTGCGCATCCAGCAGCTGGTTGATCGCAGCCGCAGCCGAGGCCGCCAGCCAGATGCCGAGGAAGCCGAGCAGGCCCGCGCGTACCTGTTCCCAGCTGGGCACGCCTGGAATGGCCAGGACCATGCCCACCAGGGCGGTGAACACGATCAGGGCGACGACCTTGGGCTTGGTCAGGTCCCAGTACTGGCGGTAATTGGAGAACATCGGATCAGTCCGGGGCACGCAGGCGGGCCAGCAGGCTGACCAGCACGAACAACAGGGCAACGGCCACGCCGTTGTGCGCCACCGCCACTTCCAGCGGCAGCGCCAGCTTCACGTTGAGGATGCCGAGGGTGACCTGCAGCACCAGCAGCACGATCAGCGCAGTCGCCCAGCCCCGCATGCTCGGCAGGCGGAACAGACGCACGCCCAGCCACAGCAGGTAGGCAGCCACCACGATGGCAAACAGGCGATGCGCCAGCTGGATGGCGATACGCGAGGCGCCATCGAGCACGCCCCCTTCGTAGTCCACGCCGATGCCACGCCACAGGGTGAAGCCTTCGACGAAGTTGTGCTGCGGCCACCACTGGTTGGCACAGCGTGGGAAGTTGTCCAGCGAGGCGCTGCCGCCGCCGCAGGCCAGCGCCGCATAGTTGGCACTGACCCAGCCGCCCAGTGCGATCTGGGTGACCAGCACGACCACGGCGGCACGTAGCAGCCACTTCAGCCTGGGCGCCTCGGCCAGCGTGATCGGCAGATGCGTGGCCCGCCACGCCAGCCACACCAGCAGGCCGAACATCAGCATGCCGCCCAGCAGGTGGCCCATCACCACGATCGGCTTCAGCAGCAGCGTCACCGTCCACATGCCCAGCAGGGCCTGGAAGATCACCACCGCCAGGGTCAGTACCGCCGCGCGCGCCAGATCGATGTTGTTCCAGCGCAAGGCGGCAATCAGCAGTATCGCCTCACCACTCAGGGCCAGGGCACTGGCCGTCGCATGCCAGCCCATCATGTACAACGGTATGCCGGCAGCCACCAGCACGCAGGCGGTGACGACCGCCGCGGTTCCGAACCGGCGCCTGCGCGTGGCCAGCAGGGCCAGGGTAAGGATCTCGATGCCCAGCGCGCCGGCCAGGAAGCGGTGAACCTGCTCGCGCCAGGCCTTGTGCGTTTCCAGAGGACGGATATCGGCGGCCGGGTGGCCAACCGTCTCCTCGATGTGCTGCGGCCAGGTCGCGCGGCCGTAGCAGGTCGGCCAGTCCGGGCAGCTCAGCCCCGCATCGGACAGACGGACGAAGGCACCGAACATGATCGTGCTCGCGGTCATGATCATGGCGAACCACGCCAGGCGGTGGAAATTGCGGTGCAGCGCCGGACGCGCGGAAAGGCTCATCAAACAGGACTCACTTCAGTTTCAGCAACGTGGCCATGTCCTTGCGCAGGCCCCCAAGGTCGCTGCCCGGGGCATGGCGCATGATCACGAAGCCGTTCGGATCGATCACGTAGACCGGCAGGCCAGCCGGATCGTCGACGCCGGGCAGGGCCGCGCGCAGCGCTGGCGACGGTGCCAGCGGCCGCAGCGCGGGCAGCGAGGCGATCGACGCCGGTGGCGGACCCAGCCACAGGATCTCGACATTATCGGCGTTATGGCCGAACAGCTGCCACACCTTGCCCAGTCCCTGCGACAAAGTGACGCACTGCGCGTCGCAGGCACCGGCCGGTGCCACCAGCAGGCGCCAGGTGCGCGCCTCCGGATTCCAGGGATAGGCCGTGCCGTCGGCCAGGGTCGGTGGCTGCTGGCGCAGGTCCACCGGGGGTTTGAGCAGCTGTCCACTGTTGCGGTGGCCGGTAGGCTGCCATCCGGAGAAGCGCAGCACGGCCGCCAGCGCCATTGCCCCGAAGAACACGGCGAACAACAGCACCAGGGTCCGGCGACCGGAACCGCGCGCCTGCGGGGATGTAGCAGTGTTCATGCGGGCATTTTCTCATGGTTGGACAGGGGATGCCGGGCGCCCGAAGTCGGGCCGGCGCTAGCGTGGAACGCGCCTGCTGCGCCCTTCCAGCACCAGCGCAACCACCAGCACGGTCAGCGCCAGGCCGAACCATTGCACGGCGTAACCCAGGTGGCGCTGCGGGGGCAGCGTGTTCGGCAGCAGATCGAGGTCGCGTTCATCACCGAAGGGCAGCGCCGGATCAAGCCGCAGCACGCGCTCCGGCAGTGCGGGCAGCCCCAGCGCCGTCGCCAGGCCCTCGGCAGGCAGCCGGCTGGCCAGCCAGCGCTGCGCCTCACCGGTTGCAGAGAACGCCGGGCCCAGCGCCAACCCTGCCGACGGCGGCGGCGCCAGCAGCCCGCGCACGGCCACCGGCGAAGGCGGCGGCGGCAGGTCGGGGAGCGTGCGGTCGGCGGGCAGCGCGCGCCAGCCGAGGTCGACCAGCAGCACGCTGCCGCCGTCGCTGCGGAAGGGGCGATAGATCTTCACCCCGGCCCGGCCGTGCCGGGTCTGGTTGTCCAGCAGCACCACGCCCGGCAGGAAGCGGCCATGGTCGGCCACGCCATGCAGCGCGCCCGGCGCCGCCAGTGCCTGCGCCAGCGGAAGTTCCTGCGCCGCAGCGGGGCCCTGCGCATCCAGCATGGCCTGCTTTGCATGCATGCGCTGCAACTGCCACAGGCCCAGCGCGGTGAATCCCGTGATCGCCACCAGCGCCAGCAGCCAGCCGATCACCCGCGTGTGCTGGCGCATCATGACAAGTCCGCGCAAACGCGGTCAGATAGGCACATCCACCCTGCCCTCGAGCCGCGCATGAGTGATTCGCTGAAGACCCTGCTGGTGATCGCGTTTCTGATCGTCATCGTCTGGAACCTGGGCGCCGGGCTGTACTACCTGCTGGTCGACCGGGGCCAGACCAAGCGCACGGTCAACGCACTGACGCGCCGCATCGCGGTGTCGGTGGCGTTGATCGTACTGGTGATCGTGAGCATCTACATGGGCTGGATCAAACCGCACGGCATCGGTGGCTGAGTACGCCACCGGCACCGGCGCTTACAGCACGTAGACGAACAGGAACAGCATCAGCCACACCACGTCGACGAAGTGCCAGTACCACGCAGCGGCCTCGAACGCGAAATGGTTGTCGCGGGTGAAGTGCCCCTTTGCCGAGCGCAGCCACATCACGATCAGCATGATCGTGCCCAGCAGCACATGCGCACCGTGGAAACCGGTCAGCATGAAGAACGTCGACCCGTAGATGCCCGAGCCGAGCGTCAGGTTCAGCTCCTTGTAGGCGTGAATGTACTCCTCCGCCTGCAGGGCAAGGAAGCCCAGGCCCAGCGCCACGGTCAGGCCCAGCCAGACCAGCAGCTGGCGACGGTGCCCGGCCTTCAGCGCATGGTGGGCGATGGTGAGCGTCACGCCGGAAGTCAGCAGGATCAGCGTATTGATCAACGGCAGGCCCCAGGCCGGAATGGTCTGGAAGGCCCCGCCGATCGCCGCCGGGCCGTTGGTGGGCCACCCCGCGGAGTAGCCCTGCCACAGCAGCTCGTTGGTCATCACCCCGCGTCCCTCGCCGCTGAGCCAGGACAGGCCCAGGTGGCGGGTGTAGAACAGTGCGCCGAAGAATGCGCCGAAGAACATCACCTCGGAGAAGATGAACCAGACCATGCCCATCCGGAACGAACCATCGACCTGGCGGTTGTAGTTGCCGGCCTGCGATTCGCGCACCACGTCGCTGAACCACCAGAACAGGGTCAGCACCAGCATCGCGATGCCGATGTAGAACGTCCAGCGCCCCCAGCTGGCATCGTTGAGCCAGCTGGCCACGCCCACCATGGTCACCATCATCGCGATGGAGCCCACGAATGGCCATTTGCTCTGGGCCGGGACGAAGTACACGTTGGCGTCGGTCGGTGTCTGGGCCATGTCGTTATCCGGGTCAGGGAGCGGCGTGCGCGCCTTCCGAAGTGGCGGCCGGAGCCAGCCGATCGGACAGCGCGTCGTTGCGGTAGAAGGTGTAGGACAGGGTGATCGTCTTGATTTCCGGCGGCAGATCCGGATCGACGATGAAGCGCACCGGCATGTCGCGCTTCTCGCCGGCCTGCAGCGTCTGCGCGGTGAAGCAGAAGCACTCGGTCTTGCTGAAGAATCCGGAGGCACGTGCTGGCGCGACCGAGGGCACCGCACTACCGACGATCGCCTGTGGGCCGTCATTGCGGGCGTAGTACAGCGCCTCGTTCAGCTCACCGGGCACCACGTCCATGGTCAGCTGCTCGGGATGGAATGCCCATGGCAGCCGCGAATTGACCCCGCCATCGAACTCCACCCGCACGGTGCGCTTTGCGGTGGCAGCCCCCACGCTGGCCTCGCTGCCCGGGCCGCGCTCCAGGCGCACGCCGAACACCTTCTCGCACGCGATGCGATACAGCGGCACCAGCGAGAAGGTCAGCAGGAACACGGCCACGGCAACGCCGATCAGGCGCGGCAGGCCGGCGCTGGGCGACGGTGTGCTGGCCGGTGTCGGGCTCATCGTCCGATCACCCCGCTGAGAATGAAGGTGGCATAGACCAGTACGGCGATGGCGCCCACCACGACCGCCGTGCGCCGGGCACGCCGGCGCTGCTGTTCGATGCCCTGAGTCTCGCCGCCGTACAGCCGGGCCCTGCCCGGCTGCTCTTCGACAGCCGAGCCGGGCTCGGCTCTACAGGTCTGGAGCGGGCTCTCGTTATGCATGCCCCACCTCAATGCGTGATGTCGTCATGCGCCAGATCGCCCGGGCGCAGGATCGGCGGGGTGGTGAAGGTATGGGCCGGTGCCGGCGACGGCAGCGTCCACTCCAGGCCACGCGCACCTTCCCAGGACCGATCGGCCGCCTTCTCGCCATTGCGCAGCGAGGACAGCAGGATCGCCGCCATCATGAAGGGCGTGACGAACATACCGAATGCGCCGATCGAGCTGATCAGGTTCCAGTCGGCGAACGCCACGCTGTAATCGGGAATACGGCGCGGCATCCCGGCCAGGCCGAGGAAGTGCTGCGGGAAGAACAGCAGGTTGACGAACACGATCGACCACCAGAAGTGCACCTTGGCCCACTTCTCGCTGTACATGCGACCGGTCCACTTCGGCCACCAGTAGTACACCGCGGCAATCAGCGCGAACACCGCACCGGTCACCAGCACGTAGTGGAAGTGGGCAACGACGAAGTAGGTGTCGTGGTACTGGAAGTCGGCGGCGACGATGGCCAGCATCAGACCGGAGAAGCCGCCAATGGTGAACAGGATGACGAAGGCCACCGACCACAGCATCGGCGCCTCGAACGTCAGCGAGCCACGCCACATCGTGCTGACCCAGTTGAAGACCTTCACGCCGGTCGGGATCGAGATCAGCATGGTGGCGAACATGAAGTAGATCTCGCCGCCCAGCGGCATGCCCACGGTGAACATGTGGTGGGCCCAGACGATGAACGACAGGAAGGCGATCGCAGCCGTGGCGTACACCATCGCCTGGTAGCCGAACAGGGGCTTGCGGCTGAAGGTGGGAATGATCTCGCTGACCACGCCGAAGGCGGGCAGGATCATGATGTACACCTCGGGGTGGCCGAAGAACCAGAAGATGTGCTGGAACATCACCGGGTCACCGCCACCGGCGGCGTTGAAGAAGCTGGTGCCGAAGAACTTGTCGGTCAACAGCATGGTCACCGCACCGGCCAGCACCGGCATCACCGCGATCAGCAGGAAGGCGGTGATCAGCCAGGCCCAGCAGAAGATCGGCATCTTCAGCAGGTCGATGCCCGGCGCGCGCATGTTGAGCACGGTGGCGATGATGTTGATCGCGCCCATGATCGAACTGATGCCGGCCACGTGGATGGCGAACACAGTGAAGGCCACGTTGTAGCCGCCCTGCAGCGACAGCGGCGGATACAGCGTCCAGCCACCGGCCGGCGCACCTCCGGGCAGCAGGAAGGTGAGCAGCAGCAGGCTGAAGGCCACCGGCAGCAGCCAGAACGACCAGTTGTTCATGCGTGGCAGGGCCATGTCCGGCGCACCGATCTGCAACGGCACCATCCAGTTGGCCAGGCCGACGAAGGCCGGCATCACTCCGCCGAAGATCATCACCAGTGCGTGCACGGTGGTGAGCTGGTTGAAGGTTTCCGGCCTGACGAACTGCAGGCCCGGCTGCATCAGCTCGGCGCGGATGATCACGCTCATCGCCGCGCCGATGATGAACATGATGAAGCTGAAAAGCAGATACAGGGTGCCGATGTCCTTGTGGTTGGTCGAGAAGAACCAACGCTCGAAGAAACCCGGGTGGTGGTGGTGATCGTCGTGCCCAACTGCCGAGTGCGCCATTGCAAAACACCTCTCAGAATCGGTTGTCGCCACGGCCGCAGGCGGCCGCGGGATTTACATCACGCGCCGCTGGCCGCGGTGGCAGGGGCGGCACCCGCTTCGGCGGCGGCAGGTTCGGCCGGCGCGGCAGGCGTCTCCGCCGCAGGCGCAGCCGGTTCGGCCGGGGCTGCGGCCGGCGGTGCCGGCTTGCGCTGCGCCAGCCACTGCCTGAACTCCTCCTTGGACACGGCCTCGACCACGATCGGCATGAATCCGTGGTCCTTGCCGCACAGTTCAGCGCACTGCCCGCGATAGACGCCCGGCTGCTCGATGCTGGTCCAGGCCTCGTTGATGAAGCCGGGAATGGCATCCTGCTTCCAGCCCAGCGCCGGCACCCACCAGGCGTGGATCACGTCGTCGGAGGTGATGACGAAACGGACCTTGGTATCGACCGGCAACACCAGCCGGTTGTCGACATCCAGCAGGTAGTGGGGATGGCTCTCGCGCGTCGGCACCTTGCCACTCTGCCGCATGCGGTCCGACTCGCGGTCCAGGCGGCTGGTGAAGGTGACGTTCTCGCCCAGGTACTCGTACTTCCACATCCACTGGTAGCCGGTGACCTTCACCGTCATCTCGGCATCGCGGGTGTCGTACATCTTGATCAGGTTGGCCGTGGCCGGCCATGCCATCACCACCAGGATGATCACCGGGATCACCGTCCAGATGATCTCGGCCTTGGTGTTGTGGCTGAAGGTGGCTGCGACCGCCCCCTTGGATTTGCGGAACTTGAAGATGGCGTAGGCCATCGCCCCGAACACGATCACGCCGATCACCGTGCAGACGATCAGCGAGAGATTGTTCGACTCCCAGGCCAGGCGCGAGGTCTGGGTTACCCCCTTGCCCATGTTCAGCTGCCACGGCTTGGGATCGGCCGCCTGGGCCCATGCCATCGCCGGAACCCATCCCCCGGCCACCACTGCGGCGGCCATTGCAACGCACTTCGTGCCCCACCTGCTGCTTTGCTTCATTGCCTAGACCCTTAGCGTCGTCGGTTGCCGCCATCGCTGGCGGCGAGCAAGCCTTCAAGTGTCTCTGCGAGCGTCTGACGTTCGGCCGGCGCGAGGAAACTCCCCACCTCCACCTGCCGGCCGCTGGACGCAAGCCGGACCCTCTCATCGTCGGCGAGCAGGCGCACCCAATGCGGGTGAGCCCGGAACACCGGCAATCCACCGGGCATGGGGATGACCTCCACATACGCCGGCACTACCCGGATTTCCTCCTGCCGTTCGCCGCTGCGCCACAGGGCACGTAACGCGGCTGCCAGCAACAGGCTGTACAGCAGCGCGAACAGGGGGGCGAATGCATTGCCGGCCAACCACCCCAGGGCGGAGACCAGCCACATCGCTCCCGACAACACGGTGAACAACAGGACGAACTGCCGGGCATCGAGCGCCCGTGGGGGACGCAGCCGCAGCTGCGTACCTGACCCATCTGGAGCTGGAAGCACCTCGATCATGTCGCAACCGCGTTCCTGCCGCGGGAAACGTCTCGATGGTAGCCCCGCCGTCTCACCGGTAGCAAGGGTGCATTCACACTTTTTGCCATGCTGCAATACAGCATTCGCCCGGCGCCGCAAATGACGAATTCAGCACAAATAGTGTCGCGCTTGCTGAACACACTGAATCCACCACCGTTAGGGGCTATCAGCATTCACGAAGGCGGCCGCGGGGCACTTCCGGAGGGCGCAAAAATGATTAAAATCGCCAAGTTTTCCATTGGCCGGACCGGCATGAACGCACCCTCCTCCTCCCTTGCCGCCCACGACGCCCCGCGTCATGGCGCGCTGCTGTCGCCGGAACTGCCGGCGTCCCCCAACCCGTTCCGCCAGGCCATTACCGACGCCTGGCTGAAGGACGAGGCCAGCCACGTCCGTGAGCTGCTGGCGCAGGCCCGCCTGCCCGCCGAGGAACAGGCCCGGGTGCAGGCGCTGGCCGCCGATCTGGTCGGCCGCGTGCGCGTGCGCGCCAAGGACCAGGGCGCGATCGAAGCCTTCATGCGCCAGTACGATCTGGGCAGCGAGGAAGGCGTACTGCTGATGTGCGTGGCCGAAGCGCTGCTGCGCATTCCGGACCAGGACACCGCCGACAAACTGATCCGCGACAAGCTGGCCGACGCCGACTGGGAAAAGCACCTGGGCGGCAGTGACTCGGTACTGGTCAATGCCTCCACCTGGGGCCTGATGCTGACCGGCAAGCTGGTGCAGATGAACGATGCCACCCGTGCCGACGCACCCAGCGCGTTCAAGCGCCTGGTCGGACGCGTGGGTGAGCCGGTGATCCGCCTGGCCGTGCGCCAGGCGATGAAGATCATGGGCCATCAGTTCGTCATGGGCCGCACCATCAGCGAGGCGCTCGCGCGTTCGCACAAGGGCGACAACGCCAGCTATCGCTATTCCTTCGACATGCTGGGCGAAGGTGCCCTGACCATGAAGGATGCGCTGCGCTATCTGGAAGACTACCGTCGTGCGATCCACGCCATCGGCGGTGACCACAAGGCACGCGGTGGCCGTCCCGACGGCGACGTCAACAACGCACCGGGCATCTCGATCAAGCTGTCGGCGCTGTACCCTCGCTACGAACATGCCAAGCGCGAGCGCGTGCTGAAGGACCTGGTGCCGGGCGTGCTGGAACTGGCGCAGCTGGCCAAGAGCTACGGCATCGGCTGCACCGTCGACGCCGAGGAGTCCGACCGCCTCGAGCTTTCGCTGGACATCATCGAGCAGGTGTTCTGCGACGCCTCGCTGGCCGGCTGGGACGGCTTCGGCGTCGTGGTGCAGGCCTACCAGAAGCGCACCCCGTACACGATCGACCACCTGGCCGACATGGCCCGCCGTGCCGGTCGCCGCCTGCAGGTGCGCCTGGTCAAGGGCGCCTACTGGGATGCCGAGATCAAGCGCGCGCAGATCGAGGGCTACCCGGGCTACCCGGTGTTCACCCGCAAGCAGAACACCGACGTGTCCTACCTGGCCTGTGCCAAGCGTCTGTTCACGCATGCCGATGTGATCTACCCGATGTTCGCCACCCACAACGCGCACACCATCGCGGCCGTGCGCAGCATTGCCAACGGCGGCGTGTACGAGCACCAGAAGCTGCACGGCATGGGCGACGATCTCTACGCCGAAGTGGTGCCGGCCGATCGTCTCGGCCTTCCCTGCCGCGTCTATGCGCCGGTCGGATCGCATGAGGATCTGCTGCCGTACCTGGTGCGGCGCCTGCTGGAAAACGGCGCCAACTCCAGCTTCGTCAACCGCATCACCGACGAACGCGTGCCGATCTCCGATCTGATCCGCGATCCGGTCGAGATGGTGTCCTCGTTCGAATCGATTCCGCATCCCAAGATCCCGCTGCCGGTTGACCTGCTGCGCAGCCAGAACCACGACAGGAAGAACTCCATGGGCGCCAATCTCGCCAACGACAACGAACTGCGCGCCCTGGCCGGGCAGCTCAACGCGGCAGTGAAGCCGTGGCAGGCCGCGCCGCTGGTGCCGGGTGCGACCCCCGCAGGCGCGCCGCAACCGGTAACCAACCCCGCCGATACTCGCGAAGTGGTCGGCCAGTGGCTGCCCGCCGATACCGCCACCGTGCAGAAGGCGCTGGCCAATGCCGTGGCCGCGCAGCCGGCCTGGAACCGCACCCCGGCAGCAAGCCGCGCCGCCATTCTCGAGCACGCCGCCGACCAGCTCGAAGCACGCATGCCCGAGTTCATGGCGCTGTGCGTGAAGGAAGCCGGCAAGAGCCTGCCCGACAGCATTGCCGAAGTGCGTGAAGCGGTCGACTTCCTGCGCTACTACGCCAAGCAGGCACGCGAGCAGTTCGGACATGCCGAGAAGCTGCCGAGCCCCACCGGCGAATCCAACGAGCTGCAGCTGCACGGCCGTGGCGTGTTTGTCTGCATCAGCCCGTGGAACTTCCCGCTGGCGATCTTCCTGGGCCAGGTGGCCGCCGCACTGGCTGCCGGCAACAGCGTCATCGCCAAGCCGGCAGAGCAGACCAACCTGGTCGGCTACTACGCCGTGAAGCTGCTGCATGACGCCGGCGTGCCGGCCGAGGTGGTGCAGTTCCTGCCGGGCGATGGTGCCACCGTCGGCGCGGCGCTGACCGCCGATCCGCGCGTGGCGGGCGTGGCCTTCACCGGCTCCACCGACACCGCACGTGCGATCAACCGCGCGATGGCCGCGCGTGATGCCGCCATCGGCGTGCTGATCGCCGAGACGGGTGGCCAGAACGCCTTCATCGCCGACTCCTCGGCGCTGCCGGAACAGCTGGTCAAGGATGCGATCGGTTCGGCCTTCACCTCGGCCGGCCAGCGCTGCTCGGCCGCACGCGTGCTGTTCGTGCAGGACGACATCGCCGACAAGGTGATGACCATGCTGGCCGGCGCCATGAAGGAACTGAAGGTCGGCGACCCCGGCCTGCTGTCCACCGACGTCGGCCCGGTGATCGACGCCGATGCGCTGAAGATCCTGCAGGACCATGCCGAACGCATGGACCGCGAAGCGCGCCTGATCGCTGCGGCTGAACTGTCCGCCGAGGCTGCCCACGGCACCTTCTTCGCACCGCGCGCGTACGAACTGAAGAACCTGGGCCAGCTGCAGAAGGAGATCTTCGGGCCGGTCCTGCACGTCATCCGCTGGAAGGGTGAGCAGCTGGACGCGGTGATCGAGCAGATCAATGCCACCGGCTACGGCCTGACCCTGGGCGTGCACTCGCGCATCGACGAGACCGTCGATCGCATCACCAACGGCATCCAGGTCGGCAATGTGTATGTCAACCGCAACCAGATCGGTGCAGTGGTCGGTGTGCAGCCATTCGGCGGCCAGGGCCTGTCCGGCACCGGACCGAAGGCCGGTGGCCCACATTATCTGCTGCGCTTTGCCACCGAGAAGACCGTCACGGTGAACACCACGGCCGCTGGTGGTAACGCCTCGCTGCTGACGCTGGGCGACTGATCACCGGGTTGATGTGGTCAACGAAAAACCCCGCGGAAGCGGGGTTTTTTGTGCCTCGCTTGCTGTAGAACCGAGCCCGCGCTTGGCTTTTCCGGCGCAGCCGAGCGTGGGCTCGGCTCTACAGGGAGCCAGGTGCCGCCGTGGCCTCGGCACGCATCAGATTGCGCCAGTGGCGCAACGCCACCAGTGCATTGATCCAGAAACCGACGTACAGGATCGACGTCAGGTGCAGGCCACGGCTGTAGTACAGGGGCACGGCGATCGTATTGACCAGCAGCCACACCCACCACGATTCCAGCTTGCGGCGCATCATCAGGATCTGCGCGATCACGCTCAGCACCAGTACCGCCGAATCGACGTAGGGCGCATAGGCGTGGGTCAGGCGGGTCAGCATCCAGCCGTAGCCGAACGTGGCCAGGGCCGCCGTCGGCAGCAGCCACATTCCCGTGCGCGGGCGCAGCGAGGTGATCGGCAGCGGTGCGCCGTGGTTGCCACGCAGCCATTGCCACCATCCCAGCACGCTGATGGCGATGAAGAAGAACTGCAGCACCATGTCGGCGAACAGGTGTGAGCGCTCGAAGACAACGGCGAACAACGCGCAGCCGACGATGCCCAGCCACCAGGTGTGGACGTTGTTGCGTCCCGCCAGCAGGATCGAGCCCGCGACCGCTACGTTGGCGGCCAGCTCCAGCTGGAAGTTCGGATCGGACAGGTTCATGCGGCCATTGTCGTAGATCCACAGCCCGCGTGGATGCGCGCTGCACAAACAAAAGGCCCCGCTTGCGCGGGGCCCTTCGTGTACTGGATTAGGCCGAAGCCTGGATCAGAACTTGTACTGCAGCGATGCGGCCAGCACGTCGCCACTGACCTTGTACTTGCCGATGACGGTGTTGGCCGTCGCCGAGGTCGAGTAGATGTCCGGATCCTTGGTGAACAGGTGGGTGTAGCCCACGCTGTACTCCAGCTTGTCCGACGCTGCGTAGGTCATACCCAGCGACAGCCACTTGCGGGTGGTGTCCGGCACGCGGACGTCACGGTGCTCGTAGGTGGTCGGGGTCTGATCGTAGGCCAGGCCGCCGCGCAGGGTCAGCTTGTCGTTGACCTTGTAATCGGTACCGATCGCCGCGAAGGTGGTATCGCGGTAGTGGAACGGCAGCACGCTGTCCGGCTGGTTGGAGTCATAGTCGACGGTGACCTGGTCGAACTTGCTCCACGCAGTACGGGTGACTTCAGCCATGACCTGCCACTGGTCGTTCACCCGATGGGTGATGCCGACGGTCGCGCTGGCCGGCAGGGTGATGGTGGCGCGGCCGTTGCTGTCGATGAAGGTGCCGGTATTGGCAAGGAAGGCCGCGGCATTCTGCGGAATGGTGAAGTCGGCAGTGCCGTCGGTGATCTTGTGTTCGACCTCCGAGCGGTAGCTGAAGGCGATGTTGGTGCCTTCCACCGGGCTGACGGTCATGCCCAGGGTATAGCCGACCGACACTTCGTCACCCTTGATGCGCAGGTAGCCATCAGCAGTGCCCGGAGCGAAGCCCAGCTGGGCCGCCTGGCGGGCAGCAGCCTGCGAAGCGGCAGCGGCCTGGGCCGGAGTACCACCAGCCTGCAGCACGCGGGCGGCAGCCTGACGCTGGGCCGTGGCATTGATCGCGGTGCCGGTGTCGACGGCGCTGGTCAGGTCGACGTTCAGGCGCTCGGCGAACACCGAAGCGCCAAACGACAGGTACGGGTTGACGTCGTACGAGAACGCGACGCCCAGGTCGATCGCCTGCAGTTCGGTCTTGACGCCGTTGTAGCGGCCGACCCAGTCACGGTCGTATTCGGTCTTGAAGCCGAACGGAACGGTCAGCGAGGCACCGAAGTGCATGTTCTCGTTCTCGCCGAACGGCAGGTGGAAGTAGGCCGCCGGGACCGGGGCGATCATGCCGGCGTCGCCGCCGTTGCCACCCGAGATCGGCGCGCCGTTGCCGTATTCGCCACGGCCGCGGAACTTGGCACCGAAGCTGATCGCGCTGACGTCGCCCTGCAGCAGGGTACCGTCGAGCAGGCGCATGGAGGCCGGGTTGGTGGCGATGACCGAGGCGTCACCTTCGGTCGAGGTGGAGCCGGCGAAGGCGCGGCCCAGGCCCTTGGCGCTGTTTTCCTTCAGCTGGAAGGCAGCAGCGTTGGCGTCGGCGGCGGCCAGCGCACCGGCAACGCCGACGGCCAGCAGGGTCAGACGGGCAATGGTGGAAGCGGTTTGCATCGTAGTTCTCTCTCCGGTAAGCGGTGATGTTGCTCTGAGTGCGCCTGCGCCCGGCAGGCCCTGGGGCCCATCGGAGCGCGCCGGATTCCCCTCCCGACATACGACGCCGTATGCGAGTATTACCCAGAGCCGTTAATGAAACAATAACAGCGGCGGCGCTTTTTTCGTCGCAAAACCTGAACAGGAGCGCCCCCGCCACGGAGCCCGGCGCGCTAGGCTTGTCGCCATGTTCGTTTCCCTTCCGTCGCGCAAGAAGGCCGCCCTGCGCTGGGCCACACCCGTGCTGTTTGCGGCACTGTGGCTGGCTTTCCTGTGGTCAATCTCACGGCCGGATGATGCCAGGGGCAGCCTGTGGCTCGACTGGGGCGCGCTCTCCACCGGCCTGACCCATCCGCTGGACTGGTGGGCCACCCTGCAGGACGGCAGCGTGCTGCGCCTGTTCACAGCCCTGTTCCTGCATGCGGACTGGTCGCACCTGCTGGGCAATCTGGTCTTCCTGCTGATCTTCGGCCTGCCGGCAGAGCGGGTACTGGGGCCATGGCGCCTGTTGCTGCTGTTCCTGGTCGGCGGCGCGGTCTCCAACCTGGTGGCGATCTACACCATGGGCAGCCCGGACCAGATCATCATCGGTGCCAGCGGCGCGGTGTCGGCCCTGATCGGCGCCTACCTGGCCCTGTTCCCGGGCGCGCGACTGGGCGTGGTGATTCCCCTCGGCCTGTTCCTGGAGTTCGTACGCGCCCCGGCCTATCTGCTGATCGGCGTGTGGGCAGCACTGCAGGTGGTGTTCGCCTATATCGGCCCGACCTTCGGCATGGTGGCCTGGTGGGCCCACATCGGCGGCTTCGTGTTCGGCGTGGTGTATGGCGTGTACGTGCGCGCAGCGATCGCGCGCCGCCTGCGCAAGCGGCACGGGTTCTAGGCAACCGGCCGGCGTCGCCGGGCGTGGCCCGGCGCTACCTCAGGGCTTTGCCGGGGCCGGGCTCGGCTTTGCTTCCGGCTTTGCTTCCGGCTTTGCTTCCGGCTTTGCTTCCGGCTTTGCTTCCGGCTTTGCTTCCGGCTTTGCTTCCGGCTTTGCTTCCGGCTTGGCGGTCGCCGCGTCGGCGGCCTTTTCCGCTTCCGCCTTCGCGGCTTCGGCCTTCAGTCGCGCGGCCACCGAGCCGGGATGCTTCAGTTCGGCGAGCGCATCGTTGATCGGGCCATCGCCCGGCAACACCGCGCCTGCCCGATAACCTTCGGTTCCTTCATCGTCGCCGCGCAGATGACCCGGCAGGGTGGCTTCGCTGTAGTCGCTCAGGCTGGCCGGCAGCGCGTCATCCTCAGGGCGCGGCGCAGGCTTGAGCTCCACATCCGGCACGATGCCGGTGGCCTGGATCGACTTGCCGCTGGGCGTGTAGTAGCGCGCCGTGGTCAGCTTCACCGAATCGCCGTTGTCCAGCGGCAGCACGGTCTGCACCGAGCCCTTGCCGAACGTGCGGCTGCCAACCACGCGTGCGCGGCCATTGTCGCGCAATGCACCGGCCAGCACTTCCGAGGCGCTGGCCGAACCCGCATCGGCCAGCACCACCACCGGTGCGCCCTTCAACAGGTCGCCCGGCGTGGCGTCGAAACGCGCATCGCTGATGCTGATGCGGCCCCGCGTACTGACGATGTTGCCCTTGTCCAGCAGATCGTCGGCCACCTGCACAGCGGCGGTCAGCAGGCCACCCGGATTGCTGCGCAGGTCCAGCACCAGCCCCTTCAGCGTTCCACCGGACTGCTTCTGCAGCTGCTGCACATGCTTCTGGAAATCCGAACCGGTGTCGGCCTGGAAGGTACTCAGGCGGATGTAGCCATAGCCCGGTTCCAGCAGGCGGCTGCGCACGCTGGTGACGCGGATCGTCTGCCGGGTCAGGCTGACATCGAACGGTTTCGGCCGGCCGTCGCGCACGATGGTCAGCACCACCTTGCTGCCGGCCGGGCCCCGCAGCGGCTCACTGGCATCGATCGCACTGATCGGCTTGCCATCGATGGCGATGATCAGATCGCCCGCGAGGATGCCGGCCTTGGCCGCCGGCGTGTCATCGATCGGCGCGATCACCTTCATGCTGGCGTTGTCCGGCTGCTGCTGCAGCTCGACGCCGATGCCCTCGTAGGCACCGGAGGCCTGCTCGTCGAAGGCCTGCGCATCTTCCTTGTTGAAATACGTGCTGTGCGGGTCGAGGTCGAGCAGCAGGCCACGGACCGCCGACTGCATCAGCTTGTTGTCGTCGACCGGGTCGACATAGGCCGCGCGCACCGCGTTGTACACCGCCACGAAACGGCGGATGTCTTCCAGCGGCACCTTCGAGGTCACCGCCTCCTCGCTGCTCGCCGCCTGCCCGCTGTTCGCAGCGGTCGGGGCCGGCGCGGTCTGCTGCGCCCAGGACAGCGCTGGCAACAGGGCCAGCAAGAGGGTGGCGGTACGGGCTGCGCGCATGGAGCACTCCTGTCGACGGTGGCATCGTGCCCAAGGCACAGGCACCGATTATGCGCGAAGCACAGCTAAATTCCCGTTGAACCCACGCAGTCCGTGCAGGCCCCGGGTTCAGCGGCGCTGCAGCCAGCTGTCTGGATTGACCGGCTGCCCACCACGACGCAGCTCGAAATACAGTGCGGTCACGCCCTGGCCGCCGGAGTTGCCGACCTTGGCGACCGCATCGCCACGGCTGACCCGCGCACCTGCATCCTTCAGCAGCGTGTCGTTATGCGCATAGAGGCTCATGTAGCCGTTGCCGTGATCGACGATCAGGATCATGCCGTAACCGGTCATCCAATCGGAGAAGACGACCGTGCCATCGGCTACCGCGGTCACCGTGCTGCCGGCCGGGGCACCGATCAGCACGCCGCTGCTGGTGCGGCCATCCGGCAGCTTGCCGCCATAGCGTGCCAGCAGGTTGCCCGACAGCGGCCACCCCAGTCCCCCCACCTTCGGTGCCGGCGCCGATGCCACGGCCGGCGGCACCTTGGTCGCCGGCGGCGGTCGGCCTTCGGCGGCGGCCTGGCGTGCAGCGCGTTCGGCGGCGGCCTTCTCCGCGGCAGCCCGGCGCGCTGCCGCGCGACGCTCGGCTTCGGCCCGCGCTGCGGCCGCGCGCAGATTGGCCAGCAGGGTTTCCAGTGCCTTGGCATCCTGCCCCAATGCCTGTTCCTTCTCGCGCCGGTCCTTGAAGCGTTCGTCCAGCGAGGCCACGGTCTGCGCACGTTCGCGACGATCGGCCGCCAGCGCAGCCGCCTGCTGCTTCTGCTCGCGCTGGGTCCCCTGCAGCTGCTGCTGGCGTTCGGCAATCTGTGCCTGCAGCGCCTCCAGTTCCTTGAGATCGGCAGTCAATGCGGTGATGCGCTGCGCGCGCTCGCGCTGCAGGTACCGGTGGTAGGCCAGTGCACGGTTGGCATCGGCCACCGTGTCCTGTGACAGCAGCAGCTTGAGCGGGGCGTGGTTGCCCAGCTGATAGGCCGCGCGCAGCAACCCGGCCAGTTCGCGATGCTGCTGCGCCAGGTTGGACTGCAGGGTCGTGCGACGTCGCTCGGCCTCGGCCAGTGCCTGGTTCTGCTCGCGCAGCGCCGCCTCGGTCTGGGCCAGCACACGGCCGCTGCGGGCCACCTTCTCATCGGCCGCGCGCAGCTGCTGAGATGCCTGGCCACGCTGGCCCTCAAGCTGGCGGCGCTCCTGCGCGACGCCCTTCAGCTCGCTGCGCAGCTTCTGCAGCTTGCGCTCCGTTTCGCGCGTGTTCTGTGCACCTGACGGAAGCGGCAGCGCCAATGCCAAGGCCAGCCCCAGCAGCAGGCAGCGCCCGCCGCGGGCAGCGGCGATGTGATGTCGGCGTGAGGGGAAGGCGTTGTTGCGCAAGGGCTTTCCAGTGACTTCAGGCAGTTGCAGGGGCGATTGGGGAATGGTGACATCAACGCACGCGGCCTGCCAGCCGCACATCCACCGAGGGACCCATGAACATTCGATCCATTCCGCTGCTGTTGGGCGTGCTGCTGGCCAGCAATCCCGCCTGGGCACAGGACAACATCAGCAAGGTCAACGGCAGCATCACCGCCGAAGCCGGGCAGCGCTACGGCAAGCTGGATACCGTCAACGGCGGCATCCGCGTCGGCGAAGGCAGCGAAACCGGCAGCATCGATACCGTCAACGGTGGGGTGAAGGTCGCCGACCGCGCCCGTACCGCCAGCATCGAAACGGTCAACGGCGGGGTGCGCCTGGGCCGTGAGGTGATCGCCCGCGGCAACGTCAGCACGGTCAATGGCAGCATCTTCAGTGATCGCGGCAGCCAGATCGAAGGCGGCGTGGAGACCGTCAACGGTGGCATCGGCCTGGTCGAGAGCCGCGTCAGCAAGGACGTGGAAACCGTCAATGGCGATATCACCGTGGGCATCGGCTCCCAGGTCGACGGCGGCGTGCGCGTGCGCAAGCCCAGCTTCAGCGTCTCGCTGACGGCCGTCCGCAAGCCGCGGGTCATCATCGGCCCGAACGCCGTGGTCAGTGGCGCCCTGCACTTCGAGCGGGACGTGGTGCTGTACGTGCACCGCACTGCGCGCATCGGCCCGGTCAGCGGCGCCGATCCCATTCCGTTCGACAGCGAAACCGCGCCGGCGGACTGAGCCCAACGATTCGGGGATACTCCCCGTTCCCGGCCGCACCACCGTGCGGCCATCCCTTGTTTCCCAGGAACCGATGATGCCCCGCAAACTCCTCCTGTGCCTGGCCGCCGCGGCCGCGCTCAGTGCCTGCAAAGGCAATGACTCCCCGGCGCCGAGCGCCGGCACCGACAGTACCGCCCCGTCCACCGCGACTGCGGGCCATGCGTTCTCGCCGGAGATCAATGCCGCCGACTTCGCCGAGATGGTCAAGACCCTGGCCTCCGACGAGTTCGAAGGGCGAGCACCGGGCAGCAAGGGCGAAGAGCTGACGGTCAACTACATCCGCGACCAGATGCAGCGTATCGGCCTGCAGCCGGGCAATGGCGACAGCTGGTTCCAGGACGTGCCGATGACCGAAACGACGGCCGATGAGTCCACCGTGCTGAAGATCAACCAGGGCGGCAAGACCACCGAACTGAAGTTCGGCACTGACATGGTGGTCGGCACGCGTACCGGCCAGGCCGAGATCAGCATCGATGCCAGCGACCTGGTGTTCGTCGGCTACGGTGTCGATGCACCGGAACAGAAGTGGAACGACTATGCCGGCCAGGACTGGAAGGGCAAGACGGTCGTCATGTTCGTCAACGACCCGGGGTTCCACGTCGATGACGAAACCCTGTTCGACGGCAAGCGCATGACCTATTACGGCCGCTGGACCTACAAGTTCGAGGAGGCCGCACGCAAGGGCGCCGCTGCTGCCCTGATCGTGCACGACACGGCCGGCGCCTCCTACGGCTGGGACGTGGTGAAGAACTCCTGGGCCGGACCGCAGTACGACCTGCCGGCCAAGGACGATCCGGAAGCACGCATCCCGGTGCAGGGCTGGCTGAGCGCCGACGCCGCACGCTCACTGTTCGCCGCCGCGGGCCTGGACCTTGACCAGGCCTACAAGGACGCCAGCAAGCGCGGCTTCAAGCCGGTGCCGCTGAAAGCCACCGCATCCGTCGACCTCAAGAGCCGTATCGCACAGAAGCAGTCGCGCAACGTGGTCGGCGTCCTGCCGGGCACCAAGCGTGCCGATGAGGCCGTGCTGTACATGGCCCATTGGGATCACCTGGGCAAGCACGAGGGCGAGGAAGGCGACAACATCTACAACGGTGCGATCGACAATGCGACCGGCGTGGCAGGCATCCTGGAAGTCGCCGAAGCGATGGCCCACCAGGATCCGAAGCCGGAGCGTTCGGTGGTGTTCCTTGCCGTGACCCTGGAAGAATCCGGCCTGCTCGGCTCCAAGTACTACGTTGCGCATCCGACGTTCCCGCTGGACAGGATCGCCGGCGTCATCAACATCGACGCCATGTCCGTGGCCGGCCGCGCCAAGGACGTGACGGTGACCGGCTTCGGCAGCTCCGAGCTGGAAGACATCCTCAAGCCGCTGGCGGCGGCCCAGGGACGCACCCTGCACGGCGAAAGCTCGGTACAGAGTGGCTTCTACTTCCGTTCCGACCACTTCAATTTCGCCAAGGCAGGCGTCCCGGCGCTGTACGCCGACGGTGGCGAAGATCTGCGCGAAGGTGGGGTGGAAGCCGGCCGCAAGGCAGCAGCCGACTACGGCGCCAACCGCTACCATGGCCCGAAGGATGAGTTCGATGCGGCGAGCTGGAAGCTGGACGGCACTGTCGAAGACCTGCAGCTGATGTACGGCGTCGGCAAGGAGCTTGCCGGTGGCGACCGCTGGCCGAACTGGTATGAAGGCAATCCCTTCAAAGCCGCCCGCGACACGATGATGAAGGCCAAGACCCCGGCCCGCTAACGTCGCGCCATGCTCGACTGAACGCTATCGAGGTCAGAGCGGCGCCCTACGGGGCGCCGCTTTTTTTGTGCGATCGCAGCTCAGTGGCCGCTTTCCGCGCATAAAGAAAAACCCCGCTGCGCGAGCAGCGGGGTTTTGGGTGTAAACCCTGGCGATGACCTACTCTCGCATGGCTTGAGCCACACTACCATCGGCGCGGCTGCGTTTCACTTCCGAGTTCGGGATGGGATCGGGTGGTTCCACAGCGCTAATTTCACCAGGGAGGCTTTTGGAGAGTCGCACTCGTCCCGATGGGACAAGGCGCCAGCC
>NZ_JBRRBV010000010.1:0-163915 GCF_056756445.1 Stenotrophomonas sp. STEN225
CCGTAAACCCGTCCATGGGGGCTCGATGGCGCCATCCATGGCGCCAACGGTCCTGCAGGCCCACACCGCCCCGGCCCCGACAGGTTCACGCGGCTGTTGGTAGGTGTCGACCTTGGTCGACACAGGCAGACATCGGGAATGTCTGAAGGATTGGCTTTTGATTTTGATTTTTCTGATCTTTCCCGTGGTGGTGGCTGCGTGCAGGGAACTGTCAGGGGCCGGGTGGGTAGGCGGGGCGGGGGTGTCCGCGGCATGGATGCCGCGGCCAAGCCCCCAAGGACGGGTTTACGGCGTCCCCCGACCCGTCTACCCACCCGGCCAAGCCGATAGACCGCCTTCCACGACCAACCGACAAAACCACCACGGAGGGGCTCCGCCGTTGGCCGGCCCGGCCGGAGGCCCAGCCGCGTCGCGATACAATGCGCACCATGAACACCCCCCAGGATTCCAGCCTCGGTCGCGAGGTCAGTTACCCGTCGCAGTACGATCCCGGCCTGCTGTTTCCCATCCCCCGCCGCGCCGCCCGCGCCGAGATCGGCCTCGATGACACCGCGCTGCCGTTCGTCGGCCATGATCGCTGGCATGCGTTCGAGCTGAGCTGGCTCGACCCGCGTGGCAAGCCGCAGGTGGCCGTTGCCACCGTGCAGGTGCCCTGCACCTCGCCGTGCCTGATCGAATCGAAGTCGTTCAAGCTGTACCTGAATTCCCTCAACAGCACCCGCATCGACAGTGCCGAGGCACTGCATGCGCGTCTTGTCGACGATCTGTCAGCCTGTGCCGGCGCACCCGTGCAGGTGGCGTTCGGCCTGCCCGAACTGCGCCCGGTACCGCTGGGCGAATCCATCGACGGCCTGGACCTGGAGATCGACTGCTACGGCCCCCCGCAGGCGGACTTCCTCTCGGCCGACGCTGCGCAGCCGGTGGAGGAGACGTTGGTCTCCGCGCTGCTGAAATCCAACTGCCCGGTTACCGGCCAGCCGGACTGGGCCACGGTCAGCCTGCGCTATCGGGGGCCGAAGATCGACCGGGCCGGCCTGCTGCGCTATCTGGTGAGCTACCGCGAGCACGCGGAATTCCACGAGCAGTGCGTGGAGCGGATCTTCAGCGAGGTCTCCGCGCGCTGCCGGCCGCAGTGGCTGGAAGTGGAAGCGCGCTACACGCGTCGCGGCGGCCTCGACATCAATCCATGGCGCGCCAGCCCCGGCATCGCGGCCCCGGCCGCGACCTACCGCGAGCTGCGCCAGTAACCGCCGCTGGCGGTTACGGTTGCGCGGGGCCACGCCCGGCGAGCGCAGCGGCCCCACCGATCCCCCGCAGGCGGGGGGGGTGCGCGCGGGGCCCCCCCGGGCGCGCGCCGCGGCCCCCGCCCCCGCCGCGGGCCATGGCCCGGCGCTACCGGTGGAGCAGCGGGCAGGGGGTGTCCATCTCCCGATTGTTCAGCCCCCCGGGGGGGCGGCTTCACATCTGCACCATCCCCATTTAACAACCGCCATGGCACCGTGCGAACCACGTAGTCATGCAGACGGGAGTTGTGGATGAGTACCGAGAAGAAAGCTGATTTCTCCGGCGTCAGCGCCAGCGTCGACAGTACCGCCCAGCAGGCACCGAAGGCGGACTTCTCCGGCGTCAGCGGCTCGGTGGACAGCACCGCCGAGGTGGTCAGCGGCGGCACCTACACCGTGCAGAAGGGGGACTCGCTGTCGAAGATCGCCAAGGCGCATCTTGGCGACGCCAATGCCTGGAAGAAGATCTTCGAAGCCAACCGGGACGTGCTCGATGACCCGGACAAGATTTTCCCTGGCCAGACCCTGAAACTGCCACCGAAGTAAGCCGGCCGCGCCCGCACGCCATCCGACAATCCTGGGAGGAACACCGAATGATCAAGACCACGCCGCTCCAGACCGCCCTGCTGACCGCCCTGTTGGGCAGCGTCGCCCTGGTGGGTTGCAAGAAGAAGGAAGAGTCGACCGACAGCAATGCAGCGCCCGCTGCCACCGCCCCGGCCGAAACGGCCCCGGCACCGATGACCGGCGCGCCGCCGCCGATGTCTGAGGCGGCAGTAGCCGTCTCCTCCGTCTCCGTCGGCAAGACGGCGGCAGCGGACAAGTCCGTCGCTCCGGCAGCACTGTTCGCGCCGAAGGACGATGTGATCGTGTCGGTCCGCACAGACGGTGCTGCCAACAACGTCAACGTCGGCGCCAAGCTGACCTTCCAGGACGGTCAGGTCGCCGGCGAGCAGAATGCCACGCTGAACACCAGCGGTGCCGAGACCACCAACATCACCTTCAAGAATGCCAATGGCTGGCCGGCCGGCAAGTACCGCGCCGAAGTCATGGTTGATGGTAAGGCGGCCGGAACGCCGCAGGAGTTCGAGGTCAAGTAAGTCCTGCCGACTCTCTCCCGGCAGGGCTCACGATGGACGCAGCCGCGAGGCTGCGTCTTTTTTTTGCGTGACACCCCCAGCCGGGTGAATCACTGCGTTGCAGTACCGGCGCGTATGGCGCGGCTTTGCCCCGCGCGGCTGAAAACGCGACAATGCAGGGGTTTCCCCTGCCGCGCGCCCACCCTGACGGCGACGGGGGAAAGCGTGGGGCCAGGCCCCGCGCGAGACACGGTTGCACGTGGTCCGGCGCTGCCGCCGGGCTTTCCCTGAGCACTGCTACAGAGTCCAAGTCCCCCATGTCCAAGATTCTCTACACGCTGACCGACGAAGCCCCGTTCCTGGCCACCCAGTCGCTGCTGCCGATCGTCGATGCCTACACCGCCACCGCTGGCATCGTGGTGGAAACCCGCGACATCTCGCTGTCCGGGCGCATTCTTTCGCAGTTCCCGGAACTGCTGGGTGAGGAGCAGAAGGTCAGTGACGACCTGGCCGAGCTGGGCCAGCTGGCGACCACGCCGGACGCCAACATCATCAAGCTGCCCAACATCTCCGCCTCGGTGCCGCAGCTGAAGGCGGCCATCAAGGAGCTGCAGGACCAGGGCTATCCGTTGCCGGACTACCCGGAAACGCCGGCCGACGACCAGCAGCGCGACTACAAGGCGCGCTACGACAAGGTCAAGGGCAGCGCGGTGAATCCGGTGCTGCGCGAAGGCAACTCCGACCGTCGCGCGCCGCTGTCGGTGAAGAACTATGCCCGCAAGCATCCGCATCGCATGGGCGCCTGGTCCGCCGATTCGAAGTCGCACGTCTCGCACATGGACGCGGGCGACTTCTATGGCAGCGAAAAGTCGGCAACCCTCGCCAACGCCGGCACCCTGAAGATCACCTTCCATGGCAATGACGGCAGCACCGTCGTGCTGAAGGAAAAGACCGCGGTCAAGGCCGGTGAGATCGTTGATGCCGCCGTGATGAGCCGCAAGGCGCTGGCTGCCTTCATCGACGCGCAGATCGCCGATGCCAAGAGCCAGGGCGTGCTGTTCTCGCTGCACCTGAAGGCGACCATGATGAAGGTCTCCGACCCGATCATGTTCGGCGTGGTCGTGGAAGAGTTCTACAAGGACGTGCTGGCCAAGCACGCCGACGCCATCCGGCAGGCCGGTTTCGATGCCAACAACGGCATCGGAGACCTGGTCGCGCGCCTGCCGTCGCTGCCGGAGGCCACCCGCGCCGCCATCGAAGCCGACCTGAAGGCCGAGTACGCGCAGCGCCCGGGCCTGGCGATGGTCAACTCGGACAAGGGCATCACCAACCTGCACGTGCCGAGCGACGTGATCGTCGACGCCTCGATGCCGGCGATGATCCGCGACTCCGGCAAGATGTGGAATGCCGAAGGCAAGCTGCAGGACACCAAGGCGGTCATCCCGGACCGCTGCTATGCCGGCGTCTACCAGGCCGTCATCGACGACTGCAAGGCGCACGGCGCCTTCGACCCGGCCACCATGGGCTCGGTGCCGAACGTCGGCCTGATGGCGCAGAAGGCCGAAGAGTACGGCTCGCACGACAAGACCTTCCAGATCGCCGCCGACGGCGTGGTCAAGGTCACCGATGACGCGGGCAGCGTGGTGTTCGAGCACGCGGTGGAGGCCGGTGACATCTGGCGCATGTGCCAGACCAAGGACGCCCCGATCCAGGACTGGGTCAAGCTGGCGGTCGAGCGCGCGCGCCTCAGCAGCACCCCCGCCGTGTTCTGGCTGGACGCTGCCCGCGCCCATGACGCGCAGGTCATTGCCAAGGTCGAGCAGTACCTGAAGAACCACGACACCGCCGGCCTGGACATCCGCATCCTGCCGCCGGTGGAAGCCACCGCGTTCTCGCTGGCCCGCATCCGCAAGGGCGAAGACACCATCTCGGTGACCGGCAACGTGCTGCGTGACTACCTGACCGACCTGTTCCCGATCATGGAGCTGGGCACCAGCGCCAAGATGCTGTCGATCGTGCCGTTGATGGCCGGTGGTGGCCTGTTCGAGACCGGTGCCGGCGGCTCGGCCCCCAAGCATGTACAGCAGTTCGTCGAAGAGGATTACCTGCGTTGGGATTCGCTCGGTGAGTTCCTGGCGCTGGCAGCGTCGCTGGAGCATCTGGGCAACCGCTACGACAATGCAGCAGCCCGTGTGCTGGCCAAGGCGCTGGACGAAGCCAACGGCCAGTTCCTGGACAACGACAAGTCGCCTTCGCGCAAGCTCGGTGGCATCGACAACCGTGGCAGCCACTTCTACATCGCGCTGTACTGGGCGCAGGCCCTGGCCGCGCAGGACGAGGACGCCGCACTGAAGGCACGCTTCGCCCCGCTGGCCAAGGCCCTGACCGACAACGAGCAGAAGATCGTCGAAGAGCTGATCGCAGTGCAGGGCAAGGCCGTGGACATCGGCGGCTACTACCGCCCGGACGTGGAAAAGGCCAGCAAGGCGATGCGCCCGAGCGCGACCTTCAACGCCGCGCTGGAGCAGCTGCGCGGTTGATCGATCCATCGCCGTTCGGTCGTGACCCCGGAACCCGCGCTTCGGCGCGGGTTTCTTTTTGGCTCCGGGGTCAGATCCCCTTTTGCCATGCAAAAGGGATCTGACCCCAAGCGATGAAAACGTGACTTCCGTCAGCTGTCGGAATGCCGTCAATACGGCATGAAACTTGCCCGCGATGGCCGTCGCAGAACCGATGCGTGCGTAGGCGCGGGCACTGTCAATCTGAGCGGTCGATCACGACGGATGCCGCGGGCGATGACCTAGCCTTGGCGACGCGAGATCGCCGGGGAGGCGGTCGCACGGGGAACACGGATGGCACGCGTGCTGGTAGTGGGAACCGATATCCAGGGAGAGCAGGCCCTGCTCAGGCGCCTGCGCATCGCTTCGGCCCTGCCTGACGGCCAGATCCGCCGCAGCCAGGATCTGGACGACTGTGATCTGCTGGTCATCCGCGATACGCCCGCATTGCGCAACGCGGCCCTGCGCATGCGCCAGCAGCGGCCCCGCCTGCAGTGCTGGATCGAAGATCCCGGTGGCCAGCTGCGCGACGGCGATGGCCAGCAGCGTGTGCTCGATGACGGCGCCATCGGCCGCGCACTGCGTGGCATGCAGCGCCCACCGGAACCCGTAATTCCACACGTGCCCGCGCCGATCCGCCTGGCCGATGGTGCACACGCGATCACCCGCCTGCTGCGCGAGCGCTTGCCACTGCGGCAGGGATACGCGCTGCTGGGGGATGCCGCTGCGCCCCTGCTGCTGCTGGACCTGGAGCAGGACCAGGCCATCGCACTGCACGAGCCCGTCGTGGCATTGGTCGAACGCCTTGCGCGGGGGTTCGAACAGCTCTGGCTCGATGCGCTGACAGCAGCGCAGCTGCAGGCCCAGGCGGCAGATCGCACCCGGCAGCCATTGCGCCCGTTGCTGTGGCAGTGGGCGCAGCGCAGCCCGCATTGGCAGGCCCTGGACGAGCGCCTGCGCGTCGCCTCGGTGAAACTGCTGCGCTGGCCTGACTTCCGCGTACTGGGCCACGATCACGATGGCTTCCGCCTGTGCTCGCTGCTGCTCAAGCGCGCCTGTACGGTGGACGAGTGTGCCGTGCTGCTCGACCTTCCGCAGGCTGCAGTACGCGATTTCGTGCACGCCGCTTATCTGTGTGGCTATGCGCAGCTGCAACCGGCGCCTGCGGCGACGGTGACGGTCATGCGCGGCACGGGCAACGACAATGGGCTGCTGGCCCGGCTGTGGCGCCACCTGCGCGGGAGCGAACGCAATGCGTGAGCACAAGGTGGTCGTGCTGGGTGGCATGGGCAGCGGCAAGTCGACGCTGGTGCGCAGCATCGCCGCCGGCACGGTAGTGGACACCGACGTCGCCAACAGCGATCGGCTTGGCGCCTACAAGGCATCGACCACGGTGGCGCTCGATTACGCCGACATCGATCTGCCCAATGGCGAGCGCCTCCGCCTGTACGGTACACCGGGTCAGCAACGTTTTGATTTCCTGTGGCCGATCCTGCTGCAGGGCGCGCGCGGCGCGGTGCTGCTGCTCGATGGCCGACGTGCCGGCGTGGCTGCCGAACTGGACGGCTACCTGCAGGTGCTGCGGCCGTTCGGACCGGCGCTGGCACTGGTGGTGGCGGTGACCCATCTGGACCAGGCACCGGCGGCCGCGATGGAACAGTGGGCAGCACATGCGCAGATCGACGGCCAACCGCTGCCGCTGCTGCCGCTGGATGCGCGCGACCGCGAACAGGGGCTGTTGCTGATGGATGTGCTGATGAGCGAGATCGAAGCGTACGCGCTGGTGACCGCGCATGGCTGACGGACAGGCCGCACTGCTGCCCGATGCACGCCAGCGCGAACGCCTGCAGCCGTTGCTGCAGGACCTGCAGCACCGGGTGGAAGGGGTGCGCACCGTGGTGCTGGCCAGTGTCGATGGCTTCGCGCTGGTCAGCGCCGGCGCCGAAGGGCGTGGTGAACGCCTGGCCGCGATGACCAGCGCAATGCTGGCGTTGGCGGCAGCAGTAGGGCGCGAGCTGGTCCTGGGAGACCTGCAGACGCTGATGCTGGA
Source organism: Stenotrophomonas sp. STEN225 (assembly GCF_056756445.1). Taxonomy (NCBI): domain Bacteria; kingdom Pseudomonadati; phylum Pseudomonadota; class Gammaproteobacteria; order Lysobacterales; family Lysobacteraceae; genus Stenotrophomonas; species Stenotrophomonas sp. STEN225. The sequence continues at coordinate 6,971 of NZ_JBRRBV010000010.1, forward strand.
AGCCGCGGGCGGCAAGGTGCTGATGCTGGCCATTCACGGTGAAGGGCGTGTGCCGCTGCTGCTGATGGCAGCCTGCGACCAGCGCAGCGTGATCGGCCAGGTGCTGTGGCAGAGCAGGGAATGTGGCCAGGCGATCCTGGCCGAACTCGGCGGACCGTGAGCCCGGCCGCAGGGGAACGAGGGGCTCGAACCTACACCGACAAGGGGTGCAACGTGTCTGGATTGACTGAATCGTTGAATGCACTGATGGGTATCGATGGCGCGCAGGCCGTGGCGCTGGTCGACTATGAAAGCGGCATGCTGCTGGGCGAAGCCGGTGCGGGGATGGACATGGAAGTGGCGGCAGCCGGCAACACCGAAGTGATCCGCGCGAAGATGAAAACCGCAGCGTCGCTCAACCTCAACGACAGCATCGAGGACATCCTGATCTCGCTGGGCAGGGCGTACCACATCATGCGCCCGGTGGCCAGGAAGAAGGGCCTGTTCTTCTACATCGTGCTGGACCGTAGCAAATCCAATCTGGCATTGGCCCGGCGCAAGGTGCAGGAAGTGGAGGCCGAGCTGGCCATCTGAGCCGATGCCTGTTGGAGCCGGGCATGGCCCGGCTCTACCCATTCCACCCCACGCCGGCGTATGGTTGAGCCATCTTCTCCGGTGAGCCCTGCATGTCCACGCCTGACATCGCTGCCGAACTGGCGCCGCGCATCGCAGGCGCCATCCGCGATGGATTCGAGCAGTACCATGCCCGCTTCGCGGCGATCACCGCCCGCGCGCGGCAGCGCTTCGAGCAGCGCGACTGGAACGGTGCCCGCCAGGACGCCGTCGAGCGCATCGCCCTGTACGACCTGTGCATCGCCGAGCAGATGGATGCACTGCGCCGGCTTGCCGGCGAGGCGATCGGCGAGCGCTCGCTGTGGTTGCAGGTGCACGGCGCCTACAGCGCCCTGCTGCAGGGGCTGATCGACGCCGAGCTGTACAAGACGTTCTACAACACGCTGTCGCGGCGGTTGTTCGCCACTCGCGGCGTGGACCCGGCGGTGGAGTTCATCGCCTTCGATGTCGAGCCGTCCGATGCGATCACCCATCCGGTCGCCCGCCACACCTATGCGGTCTCACCGACGCGCCCGGTGGAGGCGCTGCAGCGGGTGCTGGCTGACTATCGCTTCGATGTTCCCTATGCGCACCAGCTGCGCTGTGCCGCCGCCATCGCCGTGCGCGTGCAGGATGATCTTGCGCACTGGGGCGATACGCCGGTACGCAGCATCGAACTGCTGGATACCGTGTTCTACCGCGAGCGTCGCGCCTATCTGGTAGGGCGCGTCTTCGGCGAGCATCGCTTCTCGCCCTGCGTGATCGCGCTGGTCAACGACGAACAGGGCCTGCGTGCCGATGCAGTGCTGACCCGTCGCCGCGATGTCGCCCACCTGTTCGGCGTGTCGCGCAGCTATTTCCAGGCCGACCTGGCCACCGTCGGCGACGCCGTGGTGTTCCTGCGCAGCCTGCTGCCGGGCAAGCCGATCGACGAAATCTACACCGTGCTGGGCCGTGCCAAGCAGGGCAAGACCGAGCGCTACCGCACCTTCTTCCGCCATTTCAATGAACATCCACACGAGCGCCTGGTCCACGCCGAAGGCACCCCCGGCATGGTCATGGCCGTGTTCACCCTGCCCAGCTATCCGCTGGTGTTCAAACTCATCCGCGATCGTTTCGCCTGGCCGAAGGCGATGTCACGGCAGCAGGTGGAAGAGAAGTACGCGCTGGTGTTCAACCTGGACCGTGTCGGCCGCCTGCTGGACGCGCAACCCTATCGGCACCTGCGCTTCCCGCGCGACCGCTTTGCGCCGGCGCTGCTTGACGAACTGCTGGGCCAGTGCGCGCAGAGCATCCGCGTCGATGGCGACGAAGTGGAAGTGGCGCTGTGCTACGTGCAGCGCCGTTTCCGCCCGTTGAACCTGTACCTGCGCGAGCAGGGCGCAGAGCCGGTGCGCGCTGCGGTGCTCGACTACGCGCAGGCGATCACCGACATGGCGCGCAACAACATTTTCCCCGGTGACATGCTGCCGAAGAATTTCGGTGTTTCACGTCACGGCCGCGCGGTCTTCTACGATTACGACGAACTGTGCCTCGTCAGCGACTGTGTGTTCCGTGCCTGGCCGCAGCCGAGCTCGCCGGAAGAGGCGATGGCCGACGAGCCCTGGTTCCACGTTGGCCCGCGCGATGTGTTCCCCGAACGCTTCGGCCCCTTCATGGGATTGCCGGCCGGCGAACTGGCGGCCGTGCGTGAGCACTATCGGCACCTGTTCGATCCCGGCTGGTGGCAGGCCCTGCAGGCCCGCTTCGCCAGTGGCGACTATCCGGACACGCCGCCCTATGCCGCCAGCCACCGGCTGGCGTAGCCCCGCGCGCCTGCGCTTCAGTCTGCGTGGGGGTAGACGATTACCCGGTTGCGCCCCTGTTCCTTGGCCAGGTACAGGGCCTTGTCGGCCAGGCGCAGGGCCTGCTCGGCATCGGCATGGAAGCTGGGGAAATGGGCCACGCCCAGCGACACCGTGATCGTGCCGACCGGTGCGAAGGGGTGATCGGCGATGTGCTGGCGCAGGCGCTCGGCGGCCTGGCGCGCAGGCTCGGTACCGATACCCGGCAACAGCAGCAGGAACTCCTCGCCGCCAGCGCGGCACAACAGATCGCTCTCGCGCGAGTGGCGGCGCATCTGCTCGGCGATATGGACGATGACGGCATCACCGACGTCATGCCCATGGCCGTCGTTGATCGATTTGAAGCGATCGATGTCCAGCGCCAGGATCGCGAAGGGAATGCCCTGCGCCTGCAGCGCATCCAGCGCATGCTGCAGCCCGCGACGATTCAACAGACCGGTCATCGGATCGGTGCGGCTGGCGCGGTTGAGCGTGCCGATCCGGTCCTGCAGTGCGTTGAAACTGTGCAGCACCGCATGCTTGAGCTGGGCAACCTCGAAGTACCAGGCGCGGATGCCGTTGACATGGCTGATCGCGTTGCCGGTGTCCTCGCCGGCCTGCACGTTGCGCGCCAGCTGCCACAGCGGCAGCGAAATGCGCCGGGCGAACCACCAGGTGATCACCAGTGACAACACACCCAGCGGGATCGCGTTCCAGATCACCGCCGACATCAGCCGCGACAGTGGCTGCAGGGTGGCTTCGGTGGGCCGCTGGGCGACGATGCCCCAGCCGGTGACAGCGACCGGGGCATAGCCGGCCAGCATCGATACACCGCGGTTGTTGCGTACCTGCTGCGCTCCCCGCTCACCGTGGATCACCGCCGTCACCGCCGGATTGCCGACCACATAGTCGCCCACCCGCTCGCCTTCGACGTGGTACAGCAGGCGGCCATGGCGGTCGACCACATACAGATACGAGCCGTCGCGATAGTAATGCGTACCCAGCAGCGTATGCAGCGCGCTGCGCTGGCGCAGGTACAGGGTGCCGCTGATATAGCCGCGGTAGCGGCCCTGGCCGTCGAAAATCGGATGCGACAGTGAGACCAGCAGCTTGCCGGTGGCCGACTGGTAGGGATCGCTGATCATCGGCTGACGGGAGGCCAGTGCCGCATTGTTGCCCGCGCTGTGCAGGATCTCGCCCTGGAGCTGCAGCGTCTGGGGCGAGGTGGCGATCACCAGGCCATCGGCATCCACGACCAGCGAGGAGTTGAAGCTGCTCGACTGCAGCTGCAGGCGGCTGGCTTCGCCCTGCGCCTGGCGCGGATCCATGTCCGCCTCGCCCAGCCGGGTCGCGCTGTAGGCCAACTGCTGCTGGGCGGACAGCAGGAAGTTCTGGGTCGTCTCGGCCAGCTTGCTGGCATAGACGCGGTTGGCCTCCAGCGTGTTGCCGACCAGCTGGTCGCGTTGCACGCGGTAGCTGGCCAGCAGTGTATTGGCCAGGGCGATGATGGCGCTGAGCAGGGCGAGGGCCAGGATCAGCTTGCCCAGGTTGAGGCGGGGCGAAATCAGGCGCATGCGGAGCAGGATGGGGCGGGGGGGACCGCAATGCGGGCAGGCGCAGGCGGAATGCAGGCAGCATTATCGCCAGAAACGGCGTCGGCGCGGGTGAAGCCCGGCGCGACCGGCGGCCTCAGCGCTGCAGGCGGCGCAGCAGGGTCTGGCGCACGTGCGCGGCCGCTGCCGCGTCGAGCGTTCCCAGCACACCCTGCGCCTGCATCGGTATGTGTGCGGTCGCCGCCTCGCTGTCGGCGAACACATAGTGGTCGAACATCGCGCGCCACTGCGCGCGCTGTGCCGCGGGCAATCCGCGCAGGGCCAGGATCGACAGCATCAGGGCATTCATCGGCGAGTCCATCCAGGCCGGCACCGGCCGCCACCAGGTGTTGACCAGCACATTGAATCTTTCCAGACCTTCCATGTGGTGCCACCACAGTGAAGGGATGAAGACCGCATCGCCCGGTTCAAGTTCGGCCACCAGCGCCTGCTGCAGCGCCTGCGGGAAGCGCGGAAAGCGATCAAGGTCAGGTGCGTGGAAATCGACCAGGCTGATCGCCTGCCCAGCGGGAGTGAAGTCGAGCGGGCCGATGTACAGGTTGTCGATCTGGTCCGGTGGGAACAGCGTCACCCGGCGGCGCCCGGCCGCCACGCATGCCAGGTTGTCCGGTACGTCCTGATGGGCGGCAATGCGCGAGCGGTTGCCGATCCAGATGCTGCTGAGAGGTTCGTCCACGCCCAGCTGCAGCGGATTGGCCCGGGTGAAGCCGGGCAGAAAGCTGTCCAGCGTCGTCGATGCCACGTAGATCGACGGCGGCGCCGGATCGGTGGCGTACTTCAGCAGCGTGGCCAGCACCACTTTCAACGGTACCTGCTCGCGGCGGAAGTTGAAGCCGCTCATGTCCGCGTTGTAGAACAGCCGGCCGCCGGCGTCGGGTGCTGCCGTGGTCGCGGTCACCGGCATCTGCCCGTGGTCGAACGCGGCCAGGTGCGCAACCGCCTCCGCAGGCGAGCGGCGCGCGGCCGCGACCAGGGGCCAGTGCGCGACCAGCCCGCGGATCACCTTCGGCGTGGTCCAGGTGTGCAGCCGGGCCGGCAGCTCATCCGGGTCCAGGTCCCGCACGTCATCGATGGGTCGGGGGTGGGGCAGCATGCGTGGACATCCTGGTCGTGATGGAGGGCCGGGCCCGTGCCCGGCGGCCTTGGGTCCGCGCATCATGCACCCGTGCGGCGTGGGCCGGGCATGAACCCGGCTCCACGAGCCCTCCGCCGCCGGTCAGAACTTGTAGCGGACGCCGAACATGTAGCGCGGACCGGTCTGGGTGGCATAACGCAGCATGTTGGTGTGCCGCGAATAGGTGCGCATGGTCTCGTCGGTCAGGTTGATTGCTTCCAGGCTCAGCGTCAGCTGTTCGCTGACCGCGTAGCTGATGTTGAGATCGAGCTGACCGTACGCGGCAGTGTAGTTCGGGTTCGGGCCCTGGCCACCGATGCCGTTTAGGAACTTGTCGCGCCAGTTGTAGGCCGCGCGGATCTGCCAGGCGTTCTTGTCGTAGAACGCGACCACGTTGGCCGAATCGCTCAGGCCGATCATCGGGTACTGGTCGCCCAGGCTGAGGTTGTTGAACGTCAGCCCCGACTTCACCTTGGTGTAGTTCGCGGCCACGCCGAAGCCGGACTGGCCGAACAGGTGCTGCACCGCCACTTCCCAGCCGTCGAGGTGATCCGAGTGCTGGTTGGCCGGTACCGTGATGTCGAAACCGGCCACCGGGTCGTTGGGCTGGCCGACGATGGTGCCGGTCATCTGCCCGGCCGAATTGCGCCCGGTATAGGTCACGCCAGGATCCCCGGCATGGTTGGTGAAGATGTAGTCGCGGATGCAGGGCATGTCGGTGGTGCCGCAGCCCGATGCCAGTGCCTCGTTCCAGTACGCGCCACCGACCGGCGTATGCAGGGTGCCGGCGTTCTCGCGCACGATGGTGTCGCTGATGAAGTTCTTGATGTTCTTGCGGAAGAAGCCCACGGAGGCATAGCTGGCCTCGCCGTAGTACCACTCCAGCGACAGATCGAAGTTGTCCGAGATCAGCGGCTCCAGACCCGGATTGCCGCGGGTGCCGGTGCCGCCCTGGGTGCGCACGATGTCGGCCAGCGACTGACCGCTCTGGATCTGCGTCCAGCTCGGCCGGCCCAGGGTGCGGCTGTAGCTGCCGCGCAGCGCCAGCGTCTCGGCCAGGTCCAGTTTCAGATCAACGTTCGGCAGCACGTAGTCGTACTTGCCCTTGCCACCGACGAAGCCGCGATCGGCGGCGTAGTCGATGTTGAACTCGTTGGCCGAACTCCAGCTGATGCCGGTCGGTACGCGCACCAGCGCATTCGACTCCACCTCGGTCTGCTCGTAGCGCGCGCCGACGGCCACGTGCAGTGGCATCGACCAATCCAACGTGGTGCGGTACTGCAGGTAGGCACTCTTCGACTTCTCGGTGGTGCGGATGTCCTCGGAGTACTCCGTCGGTGCGTAGTAGCAGCTCGGGCAGGCCGGATCGGAATCGGTGCCGACCTGGGCCGCGCGATCGATCAGGCGGTCGAAGTCGAACACCAGGAACTGGCCGGTCAGGCGCGGATCGTTGTGGCCGGAGAATGCCTTGAAGTACTTGCCCATGTTGTCGGCGTACCAGATGTCATCGGCGTAGTCGGCCGGAGAGCCCAGACCGCCCCAGCTGTTGCGCTGCATGATGGCCGAGGCAGAGCGGTTCTCCACCTGGGTGTGGCCCACGCCGAAGTCCAGCGCCGAATAGTCGGCGAAGCGGAACGTGCCGCGGCCCTGGTACTGCTGCACCTTGGACTTGTTGTAGCTGTTCTGGAACACCGAGCCGGTGACCAGTGCGTCGGAGGCCTGCACGCCGCCCGGCGGCAGTGCGATGTTGATGATCGGCAGGTCGCCGCTGTAGTCGACGGTGGTGGTGCCACGCACGAAGGCGGCCACGCCGAGCACGCCCGCCGAGCCATAGGGACTGTCCGGCCGCGATTCCGACTCGGCGTTGTGCACATCGAAGGACAGGTCCAGCGCGTCGTTCACTTCCCAGTCGACGTTGAAGCCCAGCGAGTGCATGTCGGTCTTGGTGGCCAGTTTGGCGCCGCCCATCGACACGTCCGAATTGGTCATGTCCTCGCTGTAGATGATCGGCGCGGACACCGGGCCGTTGGTCCAGATGCTGTCGCCCGGACCATAGTTGAACCAGACCGACAGCTCGCTGCGCTGCTGCTGCACCTTGTTCTCGACATAGGTGTAGTCCAGCGTGGTGGTGACATTATCGGCCGGCTTCCACTGGAACGTCGCCTGCGCGTTGGTGCGCTGCCGCTGCACGCCATTGACGTTGTAGGCGGTGTTCTGCGGACGTGCGTAGACGTCGTCGGGGCCGGGGCGGTTGGTGATGCGGTCGGAATACCCCTGGCCCGGCAGCGGCAGTGCCCGCCAGTCCGCGCTCTCGTCGCCCTTGAACGTGGCCCAGCCCTCGGCCACGGTGGCCTGGTTGAAGCCGGAATCACGTTCCTGGTGGCTGGCGCTGAACGTCACGCCGAAGCGATCGTCGGCGTAGCGCTGGCTGAAGATGCCCGAGAGCTCACCGGTGACGTTGGAGCCGCGCAGGGTCCGCGGCAGGTTGTCGTTGGACGAATCGTTGACCGCCTTCAGACCAAGGCTGATCACTGGTTCGGACTCCAGCGGCCGCAGTGTCTTGATGTTGATGGTGGCACCGATGCCACCGGCAGGATTGTCGGCGCGGCTGGTCTTGTATACCTCCACCGCAGAGATCGACTCGGAAGCGAGGTTGGCGAAGTCGAACGAGCGCGAGCCGGACAGGCCACCGCCGCCGTTGCCCAGATTCGACGCCGGCATCTGCCGCCCGTTCAGCAGCACCAGGTTGTAGTCCGGACCAATGCCGCGCACGGTCACCTTGGACCCTTCGCCGCTGGAAGTGCGGTCGATGGAAACGCCGCTGATGCGCTGCAATGATTCGGCCAGGTTGGTGTCCGGGAACTTGCCGATGTCCTCGGCGACGATGCCGTCAACCACGCCCTGGCTGTCGCGCTTGAGGTTCATCGATGAGGTCAGGCTGCCGCGGATACCGGTGACCTGCACCGCATCGAGCGTGGTCGGATCGACTGGTTCGTTGGTGCCGGGTGCGTCCTGTGCCCATGCCGGGGCGGCCAGCGCAGCCAGCAGCGCGGAAGTGAGCATCGTCTTGCGAGGTACTGCCTTGTACGTCTTCATGGAAGCTCCCTCCCCAGGGAATTCGGTAATGGCGATCCTGCTTCGTTCAATCACGGACTACTGCATGTGGCCCGGATTGGAGCGACGCTTGACAGCGTTGTCAACAAACTGCCATGAAGTGCGCCGCGTCGGCGGTCGCAAGGCGCGCTGTGAAATCGTTGCCAGAACCTCGTCGCTTCGGAAACAACGCCTTGTGCGACGGCATCTGCAGCGGTTTTGCAGGGATGACAGCGCTGCCAACACGAGGGCAGGAAAGTGTTGTGCGGTGCAGAACAAAACTGCGCGGATCAGCTTTCAGCCCGCACGGGTCAGGGCATTCGTCGGACTGACAGCGCTGGACAATCACAATGGCTGCAAATGTCACGCATGACCGCAGGATGGCTTCGATCACTGACTGGAAGGACAAGCAATGGACACAGCAACGACCATTCGAGGACATCACGTGCAGGGGACCACCCGCGCACTGGCGGTGGTCACCGCCATCTTCTTCATGTGGGGCTTCCTGACCTGCCTCAACGACATCCTCATTCCGCACCTGAAAGCGGCGTTCGCGCTGAGCTGGGTGCAGGCGATGCTCATCCAGTTCACCTTCTTCGGCGCCTACTTCCTGATGTCGCTGCCTGCTGGCCGGCTGGTGGCTGCGGTGGGATACAAGCGCGGCATCGTCGCCGGGCTGGCCATTGCAGGCGTCGGCTCGCTGCTGTTCTGGCCGGCTGCGGCCGCCCATGTCTATGGGCTGTTCCTGGCAGCGTTGTTCGTGCTGGCCACCGGCATCACCGTGCTGCAGGTGGCAGCCAACCCCTACGTGGCATTGCTGGGCGAGGAGCGCACCAGCTCCAGCCGGTTGACCCTGGCGCAATCGATGAACTCGCTGGGCACCACGCTGGCACCGTTGTTCGGTGGCCTGCTGATCCTGTCGGCGCAGCCGCGCAGCGAGGAGCAGCTGGCGCTGTTGCCGCAGGCCGAAGCACTGGCCTACCGTGCAGCCGAAGCGCAATCGGTGCAGCTGCCGTACTTCGGCCTGGCCGTGGTCCTGTTCCTGCTGGCGGCAGCGATCTGGATGTTCCGTCTTCCCACCATTCCCGGCGTGGAGAAACGCACCGGCGCGCGAAGCCGGCCGTGGGACGTCCTGCGCCACCGCCATGTGCGACTGGGTGTGCTGGCCATCTTCTGCTACGTGGGCGCGGAAGTTTCCATCGGCAGCGTGCTGGTCAACTTCCTGTCCTCGCCGGGCATCGGCCAGGGCATGACCGAGCAGGAGGCCACCGGTTATGTCTCGCTCTATTGGGGCGGTGCGCTGGTCGGGCGCCTGCTTGGCGCGGCGCTGCTGGCGCGGTTGGATGCGCGCTGGCTGCTCGGTCTTTTCGCGCTCGCGGTGGTGCTGCTGCTCGGCATCACCGTCTCCACCACGGGTGGCCTGGCCAAGTGGGCGGTGGTGAGCATCGGACTGTTCAACTCCATCATGTTTCCGACCATCTTCGCGCTGGCGATCACCCGCCTTGGAGCTCTCACCGGACAGGCTTCAAGCCTGTTGGTGATGGCGATCGTCGGCGGTGCGGTCATCCCGCTGGCCATGGGCTGGCTTGCCGACAATCATGGCCTGCAGCTGTCGTTCCTGCTGCCGGCGCTGTGTTATCTCTACATTGCCTTCTATGCATGGAAGGGTTCGCGGCTGCCTGCCGCGTGAGCCGCAGGTTCGCCGCTGGCTCAACGTCGCCGTGGTGCGGCGGTCGACTCGCGTTCGAGTACCGCGTGCTCGACCGTGATCATGCGGCCAGCGGCTTCGGCACGGATGTGCTCGATCAGCTGTTCGGTGGCCAGCCGCCCCATGTGCGAGATCGGTTGGCGCACGGTGGTGAGTGCAGGGTAGATGTGCCCTGCGATCGGGGTGTCGTCGAACCCGCACACCGAAAGGTCGCGCGGCACGCGAAGGCCGCGTTCGCCCGCGACGCGATACACGGCCGCGGCCATGTCGTCGTTGGCGGCGAAGATTGCCGTGGGAGGCTCATCCATGTCGAGCAGCAGGTTGGCTGCGTCCACGCCGGACTCGAACGAGAACTGGCCGTTGACCACCAGCGCCGGATCGTAGGCGATACCTGCCTGCCGCAGGGCCTGGCGGTAACCGGCGTAGCGCCACTGGCAGGCACCATGCGCGCGCGGCCCCTTGATGTGGGCAATGCGGCGGTGGCCCTGCGCGACCAGGTGACCGATCAGCTCGACCACCGCAGTGGTTTCATCCATGCGCACGCCGATGCGTCCCTCCGGGTGTCGCGGGGCGATGCAGGCGAAGGGAATGTCATGCTCTTCCAGGTACGACAGCACTACTTCGTCGTCGGTCAGCGGCGGGATCAGCACCACGCCATCCGGACGCGAGTTCTCGAACAGCGCGGTCATGTCGGGCAGGGTACGCCGGCCAGTGCCCACCGGGCCGAGGATCAGGTTGTAGTGCTGTGCGTGGCAGGCCTCGAGCATGCCGTTCTGGATTTCCATCAGGTAGTTGCGCGAAGGATTGTTGTAGACCAGTGCCAGCGCGTACGAGCGCTGTCCGGCCAGGCTGCGCGCGGAGAGATTGGGCTTGTAGCCCAGGCGCGCCACGGCCGCCAGCACCCGTTCGCGGGTCTGCTCGCGCACGTTCGGCTCGCGGTTGAGCACGCGGGACACCGTCTTGATCGATACCCCGGCAACGGCGGCGACATCCTCGATTCGACTGCGCATGATGCGGTGGATCCTCCTGGAAGGCGGCGGCGACGCGCCGATGGTAGTGCGTACCTGCGATGTCGGTGTTGCCGGAGCAGGCGGATGGTGCCACGACGCGAGGGGGACTGGCACGTCCTGAATTCTTGTCGCGTCGCAACACCCACCGCCGCGGGCCGTGTGCTGCGTCGGCCGCAAAGCCCGCCGTTACGCGATTGCCGCCACAGGATGTGCGATCGCTCATTGACACGATGCAGGCAGGCTTATATGACAGCGCTGTCAGGACAGGCGTCCGATCGCCCATACCGACGTGCCGCTGCAGTCCCGCACGCCAGGAACGTCATCCACGGAGGTAGTACCCAGTGAAGCGCCCCACCCAGACCCTTCTTTCCGGCTGTCTGCTGGCCGCCCTGGCCGCATCGGCGGGTGCCGCGCCGTCCACGGGCGAACGCCTGCAGGACTGGCCGCGCGTCCACAGCGTGATCGCTGCAGATGCGGATATCGAAAGGCGCGTGCAGGAGATCCTTGCGCAGATGACGCTGGCGCAGAAGATCGGGCAGATGACCCAGGCCGAGATCAAGACCATCACGCCGGACGAGGTGCGCCGCTACTACATCGGCTCGGTCCTCAATGGCGGTGGCTCCTGGCCGGGCATGGACAAGCACGCCAGCGTGCAGGACTGGCTGCAGCTGGCCGATGCCTACCACGCTGCATCGCTGGCAACCGATGCGAAGACGCCGGTGCCGGTCATCTGGGGCACCGATGCGGTGCACGGCCACAACAACGTGCTGGGTGCGACCCTGTTCCCGCACAACATCGGCCTGGGCGCGGCCGGCGATGCCGAACTGATCGAACGCATCGGCGAGGCGACCGCGCGCTCGGTGCGCGCCACCGGCATCGGCTGGGTGTTCGCACCCACCCTGGCCGTGGCCCATGACCCTCGCTGGGGCCGCACCTATGAGAGCTATACGTCCGACCCGGCGGTGATCCGCAGCTACGCCCACGCCTACGTGAAGGGAGCACAGGGCACCTTCAAGGACGACGGCAACGTGGTCACCACCGCCAAGCACTACCTGGGCGATGGTGCCACCGACAACGGCCGCGACCAGGGTGAGGCGCTGGTCGACAAGAACACCATGATCAACGTCCACGCGCAGGGCTACTATGGTGCGCTCGCCGAGGGGGCGCAGACGGTGATGGCCTCGTTCAACAGCTGGAACGACCGCGCCGCAGGCGTGGACTACGGCAAGATGCACGGCAGCAAGGCGCTGCTGACCGATGCGTTGAAGGACAAGATGGGTTTTGATGGCTTCGTCGTCTCCGACTGGAACGGCATCGCGCAGGTGCCGGGCTGCCGCAACGACAGCTGTGCGCAGGCCATCAATGCCGGCATCGACATGGTGATGGTGCCCGACGACTGGAAAGCGTTCATCGCCAACACCACCGCGCAGGTCAAGAGCGGTGAGATTCCGCTGACGCGCATCGACGATGCGGTCGCCCGCATCCTGCGGGTGAAGCTGCGCGCGGGCCTGTTCGACCACAAGCCGTCCGACAGCCGCTACGCCGGCGATGCCAGTGCCGTGCAGCACCGTGACCTGGCCCGGCGTGCCGTGCGCGAATCGCTGGTGCTGCTGAAGAATGAAGGCAAGGTGCTGCCGCTGCGCCGCGATGCACGGGTGCTGGTGGTCGGCAAGAGCGCCGACAGCATCGGCGACCAGTCCGGTGGCTGGTCGCTGACCTGGCAGGGCACCGAGAACAGGAATTCCGATTTTCCCAACGCCGATTCCGTGCTGGGCGCGCTGCGCGCCGAACTGGGTGCGGACAAGGTCAGCTTCAGCGCCGATGGCCAAGGCGTCGATCCGAAGGCTTTCGATGTGGTGCTGGCGGTGATCGGTGAGACGCCCTATGCGGAAACCAACGGCGATATTCTCGCTTCGGATACCGTCAGCCACAGCCGGGCCTACCCGCAGGACCTGGCCGCGCTGAAGGCCGCAGCTGCAACCGGCAAGCCGGTGGTGACCGTCTACCTGTCCGGTCGCCCGATGTATGTCAACGACCTGCTCAATCTGTCCAGCGCCTTCGTCGCCGCCTGGCTGCCGGGCACCGAAGGCAAGGGCGTGACTGATGTGCTGGTGGCGGGCAAGGGCGGCAAGCCGGCACACGACTTCCGTGGACGCCTCAGCTTCCCGTGGCCGGGCGTTCCGTGCCCGGCACCGATCGACCAGCCCGACGCGAAGAAGCCGGCGCTGTTCGCGCTTGGCTATGGCCTCAGCTACGCCAAGGGCGGCAAGGTCGCCAGGCTCGAGGAAGCTGACCCGGACAGCTGCGGCGAAGTCACCGTGCTGCCGATCTTCAACCGCGCCGACACGCCGCCATTCGCCCTGCACGTTGCCGCCGCGGGAGCGACCCAACCGCTTGGCAATGATCTGAACGCTACGCTGCGCTGGCCCACCGCCAAGCCGGTGGTGCAGGTGCGCACCGTGCAGGTGAACACCCAGCAGGACGCCAAGGAGGTGACCTGGCGGGCCCCGGCGCAGCTGATCGCACGCAGCACCTCGCGCCGCAATCTCGGCGCACTGGCGCGCAGCAACGGCGCGCTGCAGTTCGATGTGCAGCTGGTGAAGCGCCCGGCATCGCCGGTGAAGGTGACCATGCAGTGTGGCAGCGGCTGTGAGGGTGGGGTGGACATCGCCCCGCAGCTGGTCGCGCTGGCGCCCGGGCAGAAGCAGACGGTGACCGTGCCATTGGCCTGCTTTGCAAAGCGCGGCGTGGACCTGGGCGCGGTGGAAGCCCCGTTCGTGGTCAGCGCCGACGCGCCGTTCGCCGCGGCATTCACCCAGGTCAGGTTGACGGCCAACACGGCCACCGCCGAGGGCGCGGTGGCCTGCCCGTAACCGAAGGCAGCGCCGGGCCATGCCCGGCGAATGCGCCGTTCCCGAGCAAAAAAAAGCCCCGCAGTGCGGGGCTTTCTTCTTATCGCTTCATCGAACCGAAGAACTCGTCGTTGGACTTGGTGTTCTTCATCTTGTCCAGCAGGAATTCCATCGCGGCCATTTCATCCATCGGATGCAGCAGCTTGCGCAGGATCCAGATCTTCTGCAGCAGTTCCGGCTCGATCAGCAGGTCTTCGCGGCGGGTGCCGGAGCGGTTGATGTCGATGGCCGGGAACACGCGCTTCTCGGCGATGCGGCGGCTCAGGTGCACTTCGCTGTTGCCGGTGCCCTTGAACTCTTCGTAGATCACCTCGTCCATCTTCGAGCCGGTGTCGACCAGCGCGGTGGCGATGATGGTCAGGCTGCCGCCTTCTTCAACGTTGCGCGCGGCACCGAAGAAGCGCTTCGGGCGGTGCAGGGCGTTGGCGTCCACACCACCGGTCAGCACCTTGCCCGAGCTCGGCACGACGTTGTTGTAGGCGCGCGCCAGGCGGGTGATCGAGTCCAGCAGGATCACCACGTCCTTCTTGTGCTCGACCAGGCGCTTGGCGCGCTCGATCACCATTTCGGCGACCTGCACGTGGCGTGCGGCCGGCTCGTCGAAGGTCGAGCTGATGACCTCGCCGCGCACGGTGCGCTGCATTTCGGTCACTTCTTCCGGGCGCTCGTCGATCAGCAGCACGATCAGGTGCACGTCCGGATGATTGGTGGTGATCGCGGTGGCGACCTGCTGCATCATCATCGTCTTGCCCGCCTTCGGCTGGGAGACGATCAGCGAGCGCTGACCCTTGCCCTGCGGGGCCATCAGGTCGAGGATGCGGCCGGTGATGTCTTCCGACGAACCGTTGCCGCGCTCCAGGGTGAAGCGGCGACGCGGGAACAGCGGGGTCAGGTTCTCGAACAGCACCTTGTTCTTCGACGCTTCCAGCGGCTCACCGTTGATGGTGTCCACGATCGACAGCGCGAAGTAGCGCTCGCCGTCCTTCGGGAAGCGGATGCGGCCGGACAGGTGGTCGCCGGTACGCAGGTTGAAACGGCGGATCTGGCTGGGCGAAATGTAGGTGTCGTCCGGGCCGGCCAGGTAGCTGGCTTCGGCCGCGCGCAGGAAGCCGAAGCCGTCCGGCAGGATCTCCAGCACGCCATCGGCGGCAACGCCGTCGCCGTGGCGGGTCAGCACCTTCAGCAGGGCGAAGATCACATCCTGCTTGCGGGCACGCGCCACGCCTTCGGAGATCTGCAGCTGTTCGGCGATTTCCAGCAGCTTCTGTGCCGGCATGCGCTTGAGATCGCTCAGCGAATAGACCGGGAAGCCTTCCGGCACCGTCGGCTGCACGCGCGGCACGAAGGCCTGCTGCTCGCCGCCCTCGTTGGGCATGCCGTCATCGCGGAAGCGGTTGTTGCGGTCGCGGTCGCGGCGGTTGCGGAAACGGTCACGGCGGTTGCCCTGGCCCTGGCCCTGCTGGCCCTGCTGGCCATTCTGGTTGTGCGGATGCTGGCCGCCACCCTGAGGGTTCTGCTGCCGCGGCTGGCCGGATTCGCGACCCTCACCGCCTTCACCGCCGCCACTGCTGGCAGGGGCCTCGGCGGCGGGCGCGCTCGGCGCGGGAGCGGCTGCGGCCGGCGCCGGTGCTTCGGGCGCGGCGGCCAGCGGCAGGGTCGGCTGCGCGGGGGGCGCGCTGGTTTCGGCGGCGGCCGGTGCGGCAGCCTTGGTCACGCGGGCCTTGCGCACGCGCTTTTCGGCGGGCGCTTCTGCGCTGCCGGTTTCGGGAGTGTTATCGGACAAGAGCGTTATTCCTCGCTTGAAGGTGCGAGCGCCCGGCTGGGGCGGCGAACGTTGGGGATGGGTCTGGAAGAAACTGCGTCCAGAAGGTGCGGCACGCGAACGCGGCCGGATGTGCCGACACTATCATCGGCCCGCGGCGCCGTGCAAGGGTCGCCGGGAACAGCATTCATGCAGGCGCGGTCCGCGCCTGCCGGCAGCCGCACCGGGCGGCTGCCGGAGTCGTTACAGGGTCAGGCCAGGGCCTTGTCCAGCAGGCCGGCCAGCTGGGCCTTGCCCACCGCGCCGATCTGCTCGCCGACCTTCTCGCCATCCTTGAACACGACCAGGTACGGGATCGAACGCACGTGGTACTTGGCGGCCAGCGCACGATTGTTGTCGACGTTGACCTTGGCGATCTTGGCGCGGCCCTGGTAGGCATCGGCCAGCTCGTCCAGCGCGGGGGCGATCATCTTGCACGGGCCACACCACTCGGCCCAGAAATCGACCAGCACCGGTTCCTTGGAATTCAGCACGGCGCTATCAAAGTCGGCATCGCCGACGTGTACAACCTTGTCGCTCATCTTGGTTTCTCGTCTTGGATTGCACCCGGCCAGGCCGGAGGTGGGTGAACTGGGCCTTGCCCGGTGGCGCGACCCTCGTCGTTGCCTCGCGGCGTCCTGCCGCGGTGCGTTCGGCGGGATGCCTGGACGCTCACGGCCGGCAGTGTACCCCTATCGCGGGGCATGGACAGTGGCCGGCTGGAACCCAGCGTATCGTGATCGCTTCGAAGCGCGGTATGTGTCGGATTTCACTGTCTTCCTGAAGTGGGGGCCGGCAGCCGCGGACTCCAGCGCCCCCGGCAGGGCTGTTCAAGCGCGGTGTGGCTGGGTGAAGAGGCGTCCCGCACGGGCCTGTCTCGCGGTTGTGTGAGACGGTTCATTCCGGTTTGGCCGCCGGAGTGCGTTAAACTGGGGCATTGAGCGGCGCGCGGACCCGGTGGTCCCCGGTCCGCCGACCCGCCGCAGGGGCCGCAGTTTGCGACGGTGCCCCCAGACGATGCAGTGCCGCCCGCCCGCTGGCCGGTGGCCATACCAAGACGGACTCATGAGCGACAAACCGCTGACCGATTTGACCTTTTCCTCCTTTGAGCTGCATCCGGCCCTGCAGGCCGGCCTTGAAGGAGCCGGATTCACCCGCTGCACCCCGATCCAGGCGCTGACACTGCCGGTCGCGCTGGCCGGTGGTGATGTCGCCGGCCAGGCCCAGACCGGCACCGGCAAGACGCTGGCGTTCCTGGTTGCCGTGGTCAACCGCCTGCTGAGCCGCCCGGCGCTGGCCGACCGCAAGGCGGAAGACCCGCGCGCGCTGATCCTGGCGCCCACCCGCGAGCTGGCGATCCAGATCCACAAGGACGCCGTGAAGTTCGGTTCCGACCTGGGCCTGCGTTTCGCCCTCGTCTACGGTGGCGTGGATTACGACAAGCAGCGCGAGATCCTGCAGCAGGGCGTGGATGTGATCATCGCCACCCCCGGCCGCCTGATCGATTACGTCAAGCAGCACAAGGTGGTTTCGCTGCACGCCTGCGAGATCTGCGTGCTGGACGAAGCCGACCGCATGTTCGACCTGGGCTTCATCAAGGACATCCGCTTCCTGCTGCGCCGCATGCCCGAGCGCACCACCCGGCAGACCCTGCTGTTCAGCGCCACCCTCAGCCATCGCGTGCTGGAGCTGGCCTACGAGCACATGAACGAGCCGCAGAAGCTGGTGGTCGAAGCTGAAACAGTGACCGCCGCGCGCGTGCGCCAGAAGATCTACTTCCCGGCCGACGACGAGAAGATCCCGTTGCTGCTGGGCCTGCTCTCGCGCAGCGAAGGCGCCCGCACCATGGTCTTCGTCAACACCAAGGTCTTCGTCGAGCGCGTGGCGCGTTCGCTGGAAAAGGCCGGGTACCGGGTCGGCGTCCTGTCCGGCGACGTGCCGCAGAAGAAGCGCGAGAGCCTGCTCAACCGCTTCCAGAAGGGCCAGCTGGAAATCCTGGTCGCCACCGACGTGGCTGCCCGCGGCCTGCATATCGACGGCATCAAGTACGTCTACAACTACGACCTGCCGTTCGACGCCGAAGACTATGTGCACCGCATCGGCCGTACCGCACGCCTGGGCGAAGAGGGTGACGCGATCAGCTTTGCCTGCGAGCGTTATGCGATGAGCCTGCCGGACATCGAGGCCTACATCGAACAGAAGATTCCGTCCGAGCCGGTCACCAAGGAACTGATGACCGCACTGCCGCGTCCGGAACGCCCGGCCACGGTCGCTGGCGAGGACGGTGACGAGAACGAGAGCGTCGGCCAGATCTTCCGCGAGGCGCGCGAAGCCCGCGCCGCCGAGGAAGAGCGTCGTGGCGGTGGCCGCAGCGGTGGTCGCTCCGGTGCCGGCCGTGGCGAGCGCCGCGAGGGCGAGCGCAGCGGCGAACGCCGCTCGCGTGGTCCGCGCAAGCCGCGGGTGGAAGGCGAGCAGGGCGCGACCGCGCCGGTGGAAGGTGCCGCGTCCGGCACCCCGGCCCAGGCCCCGCGTCCGCCGCGTCCGCCGCGTGCCGAAGGTGCTCCGGAGCTCGCGGCGGACGGCGAGCGCAAGCCGCGCAAGCGCCGTCGTCGTCGCCATGGCCGTCCGGTCGAGGGTGGCGAGGCGATGGTCGCCAACGGCAGCGCCGGCAACGGTGCCTCGCCGGTGACGCCGGTTCACGTGGTGGCCAAGCCGGTGCGCAGCACCGACGCCGCCGACTCGTTCCTGACCCGCATCGGCCGCAAGATCCGCCGGATGCTGTCGGGCGGCTGATCGGCGCACCCGGTCAGCGGTAGCGCCGGGCCATGCCCGGCGCGCGCAGCGGCAGATCGACGATTCCACCCGGGCGCGTCCCGGCGCTATCGATACTTCGCGCCGGTCCTGCATAATCGGGGCATGAGTGTCCTGCGCTTCGACAATGTCAGCAAACAGTACGCCGGTGGCCACGAAGCACTGATCGACGTCAGCTTCGAGGTCGCGCCGGGCGAGATGCTGTTCGTCACCGGCCATTCCGGGGCGGGCAAGAGCACCCTGCTCAAGTTGATCCACCTCGACGAGCGGCCCAGCCGCGGCGCGGTGGTCTTCGACGAGCGCAACCTGCTGAAGGTGCGCGGCGGCGACGTGCCGCGCCATCGGCGCGCGGTCGGTGCGGTGTACCAGGACCATCGCCTGCTGATGGACCGGACCATCGCCGAGAACGTGGCACTGCCGCTGATCCTGCGCGGTACGCGCCGTGGTGACATCGGCAAGCGCGTGCGTTCCGTGCTGGAACGGATGGGCCTGGGCCATCGCGAGAAGGCGCTGCCGTCGCAGCTGTCGGCCGGCGAACAGCAGCGCGTGGGCATCGCCCGCGCCATCGTGGGTGAACCCAAGCTGCTGGTTGCCGACGAGCCGACCGGCAACCTGGACCCGACCCTGGCGGCGGAGATCATGGCCCTGTTTGCCGAGCTGCCCGCGCGCGGCACCAGTGTGCTGGTGGTCAGCCACGACCTTCCCCTGCTGCGTCGCATGCGCAAGCGTGTGCTGATTCTCGACCACGGCCGGCTGGTGGACGACATCTCGCCGCAGGATCTGGCGGAGTAACGCATGGCGAAGAACGAAAACAGCGAAGCCGCCGCACCCTCGCGTCTCGGCGTGTGGTTCCAGCACCACGTGCACAGCGTGGTGTTCAGCCTGGGCCGCGCCTGCCGCAAGCCGTGGGCGACCCTGCTGACGGTGATGGTCATGGCGCTGGCGCTGGCGCTGCCACTGGGCCTGTCGATCGCGCTGGACAACCTCAAGCATTTCGCCGGCAGCGTGCAGCAGTCGCGCGACATCAATGTCTTCCTCAAGGGCACGGTGGATGGCCCGGGTGCGTTGCGCCTGGCCGGCCAGCTGCGCGACCGCGATGACGTCGGCGAGGTGACCGTGCGCACGCCCGAGCAAGGGCTGCAGGAGCTGCGCGATGCCGGCCTTGGCGAGGCGATCGACGCGCTGAATGACAATCCGCTGCCTTCGCTGCTGGTCATCACCCCGGGGCAGGGCAAGGACGATGCGCGTCTGGCGCGTGCGCTGGAAAGCCTGCCCGAGGCCGATCTGGTGCAGCACGATGCGCTGTGGCGGCAGCGTCTGGATGCGTGGCTGGCGTTCGGCGCGCGGCTGGTACAGGTGCTTTCGGTGCTGCTCGGCGTCGGCGCTGCGTTGGTGGTCGGCAACACCGTGCGCCTCGACATCCAGGCACGGCGCGAGGAAATCGGCGTGCTGCAGCTGCTCGGCGCCAGCGATGGCTTCATCCGCCGGCCCTTCCTGTATCTGGGCGCCTGGTACGGGCTGGGCGCCGGCGCGGTGGCGCTGGCCCTGATCGGTGTTGCCGGCGCCGCCCTGCGCGCGCCGCTGGCTGACCTGTCACGCAGCTACGGCAGCCCGTTCGTGCTGCACGGCCTGGACCTGCTGCATGGCAGCCTGGTCCTGCTGGGCACGCTGCTGCTGGGATGGCTGGGCGCGTGGCTGGTCACCGGCCACTTCCTCCGCCAGACCCGCCCGACCGACACCTGAGACCGGCATGCAACCGCAAGCGCTGAAGCACCTTGAAGGGCCCGCTACGCGGGTGATGGTGGTCGACGGTTCCAAACTGGTGCGCAAGCTGATCGCCGACGTGCTGCAGCGTGATCTGCCGGGCGTGGAGGTGATCGGCTGCGACAGCATCGAGGATGCCCAGCAGGCGCTGGCGCAGGGGCCGGTGGACCTGGTCACCACCTCGCTGACCCTGCGTGACGGCGACGGCCTGGCGCTGGCGCGGACGGTCCGCGAAGCTGCCGGCCAGGCGTACGTGCCGGTGATCGTGGTCTCCGGCGATGCGCAGCAGCATCTGGAGCAGCGGCGCTTCACCGAGTACGTCACCGACTATTTCGACAAGGCGCTGGGCCATGAGGCGCTGGCGACGTTCATCCGTGGCTATGTGCAGCCGCAGACCATTCCCGGGGCGACCATCCTCTACATCGAGGACAGCCGGGTGGTGGCGGAGGCGACCAAGCGCATGCTCGAACGCCAGCAGCTCAACGTGCTGCACGTGGTCAGTGCCGAAGAGGCCTTCACCCTGCTCACGGCCGAATCGCTGGGCCGCAGCCGCCACCGCATCGACCTGGTGTTGACCGACGTCACCCTGAAGGGCGAATTGAGCGGACGCGACGTGGTGCAGCGCGTGCGCGTGGATTTCGGCTACGGCAAACGCCGACTGCCGGTGCTGGTGATGACCGGCGACGGCAATCCACACAACCAGACCGGGTTGCTGCAGGCCGGTGCCAATGATCTGGTGCTGAAGCCGATCGAGGAGCGCCTGCTGGTGACCAAGGTGCTGTTCCAGCTGCGCCTGGCCCGCTTGAACGATGGACCCCTGTTGCGATGACCGATGACGTAGTGGACACCCCGACGATCCAGCTGGAACCGAGCTGGAAGCAGCAGGTCGGCGATTACCTGTTGCAGCCGCAGATGCGCGAACTCTCCACCTTCCTGCGCCAGCGCAAGGCGGCCGGCGCGGCGGTGTTCCCGCCGGGGCCGCAGATCTTCGCGGCGTTCGACGCCACGCCGTTCGAACAGGTGAAAGTGGTGATCCTGGGCCAGGACCCGTACCACCGGCGCGGCCAGGCGCACGGACTGAGCTTCTCGGTGCCCGCCGGCGTTCCGGTGCCGCCATCGCTGCTGAACATCTACAAGGAGATCGAGGGCGACCTCGGCATCCCCCGTCCCGATCACGGCTGCCTGGTGCCGTGGGCGCAGCGCGGCGTGCTGCTGCTCAATGCCGTGCTGACGGTGGAGGAGGGCAGGGCCGGCGCCCACCAGGGCCGCGGCTGGGAAGGCTTCACCGACCACGTGGTGGATGTGCTCAACCGCGAACGCGAAGGCCTGGTGTTCATGCTCTGGGGGGCCTACGCGCAGCAGAAGGGCAAGGTCATCGATACCCGGCGCCACCGTGTGCTGAAAGCCCCGCATCCCTCGCCGCTGTCGGCCCATCGTGGCTTCCTCGGCTGCCGGCATTTCTCGATGGCCAACGACTATCTGCAGCGTCGCGGGCAGGCGCCGATCGACTGGGCGCTGCCGCCGCGCGCGGCGCTTTGACCTCCACAGGCGGCCGGGCCTGAACACCGGGCAACGTTTCCTGGCCTGAATGGGCCTCCGGAACGGCCCGTTCAGCTCCGCTTGACCGGAATCGGCCGGTTTCCAGCAGGTAATTGGTTGAATTCCAAGGGATTGTGAATCCCGAAAAGCGCGCTCGCCACTGTCATCAAATCGCGCTACGGTAGGGCTCTGTTTGGGACCAGTGTTGCATCAATAGGATGCTGGAACTTTTTCCTCCTTTAGCAGTCCAAATCCCGGACTGCTAAGATGGGTGCCTATGAGCCAGAACACCTCTACTGCCCTTGTGGCAAACAATCTCCCGATTCCCAGTGCGCTCGGTTCGCTGGACGCCTACATCGGTGCCGTGCACCAGATCCCGGTGCTGTCGGTCGATGACGAACAGGACCTGGCCCGTCGCTTCCGCGACGGCAACGATCTGGACGCTGCCCGTGAGCTGGTGCATTCGCACCTGCGCTTCGTGGTGCACGTGGCCCGCGGCTACAACGGCTATGGCCTCGCCCTGGGCGACCTGATCCAGGAAGGCAACATCGGCCTGATGAAGGCGGTCAAGCGCTTCGACCCGGACATGGGCGTGCGCCTGGTCTCCTTCGCCGTGCACTGGATCCGTGCCGAGATGCACGAGTTCATCCTGAAGAACTGGCGCATCGTCAAGGTCGCCACCACCAAGGCGCAGCGCAAGCTGTTCTTCAACCTGCGCAAGTCGAAGACGCGCCTGGGCTGGATGAACGCCGCGGAAGTCAGCGCGGTGGCCAAGGATCTGAACGTGTCCGAGCGCGAGGTCATGGAAATGGAGTCGCGCCTGTCCGGTCGCGATATCGGTTTCGATGCGCCCAGCGACGAGGATGATGATCATGCGCCGCCGTCGCCGGCCGCATACCTGGTGGCCAACGATGAAGATCCGTCGATGGCCTACGAGCGTGCCGACAGCGAGGACAACCAGCTGCAGCTGCTGCGCGAAGGCATGGCCGAACTGGATGCGCGTTCGCGCGACATCATCCGCCGCCGTTGGCTGGATGCGGACAGCAAGGTGACGCTGCAGGAACTGGCAGACGAGTACGGCGTGTCTGCCGAACGCATCCGCCAGGTCGAGGCGAATGCCCTGAAGAAGATGAAGGCGCTGTTCACCGCGTAAGGCATGGATCTTAGGTTCGGTTCCTATTTCCGGAACCCGTTCTGATGAAAAGCCCCGGCGTTGGTTGGGGCTTTTTTTGTTCGGCCGGCATGGCAGTTGGTAATGCAGGCCGCTGATCGGCTGCTTCAGTAGTACCAGCCCATGGCTGGCAGTCATGCGCTTCCGGTGGCCGTTCAAGCCCTCGCGAGGTTTATAGCCAAGGGCCTGGTCCAATTCAGAATGGTCCCTTTGGCCTCAGTCCTGGAGTTGGACTCCGATCACTGCCTTCCTGTGCTATGAATGCCAAGCCTTGCTTCAAGGCTCTTTCATGGATTGGAATGATGCGCAGGTTCGGGGGAACTGCAGGCGGTGTGTCGACCCGCTTCGGGGCATTTGAAGATCGAACTCGCAAGCTTGGTGTCATAGGCGCCTGGCTGTGCTGCCTGCTGCTGATGGGCCTTGGCCTGTCACCATCCGCAATCGCCCAGACAACGATCACATACATTCACACTGATGCCCTCGGCTCGGTTGTGGCCGAAAGCGATGCCAACGGCAACGTCATCAAACGATATGACTACGAGCCCTACGGGGCCGTGGTAGGCGGTCAGGTCACGGATGGACCTGGGTACGCCGGACATGTGAGTGACTCGGCCACAGGGCTGAGCTACATGCAACAGCGCTACATGGATCCACAATTGGGTGTGTTTTTGTCAGTGGACCCAGTCACCGCTCACCAAAAGCCAGTTGAGCAGTTCAATAGGTATCGGTACGCGAACGGGAATCCCTACAGGTTCGTCGATGCGGATGGAAGGCAGGCCGCAGAGCGATTCGTTGAGCAGCATCGGAGGGATATTGCTGCCGGAAATGGCGCCGTATACGAGCCGATGAGACCGGCCGCAATCGCTGTTACAGCGGCAATGGCTGCCCCAGTGCTGATCGAAGCTGGCATGGTTGCGATGGCCAATCCAAGTGTCATATCAGCAGCTACCAGTATCGCTGCTGATATCGCAGGAGTTACAGGTGCCGGTGGAGCAGGTGTGGCGGCATCCAAAGCTCTGAGTGTTGAAGGTCGGGCACTTCTGAATTCCCGACCTGTGGGAAGTGCACTCAAAGCCGACGCTGGGCACAATTCGGCGACCTTTATGCGAGAGACGGCTGCAGAAGCGGGTGTTCATACTCCGTTGACAGGGGGTGACGGCGTGGTCCGCACTCTGACGCAGCTGCCAGGTGAACTCAATGGAAAGGCCGGTCGATTTGAATACATAGTCGACAAGGCTGGCGACTTGACCCATCAAAGATTTGTGGAAGGTGGCAGCATGAACGGAATACCAAACAAGAAGTGAGTGTCCATGAGAACGTATGACTCTATTCAACCCTATGGACCCTGGAATCAGACCGAGGTGGCATGGGCACTGGGGCGCCATCTGATTGACTTTGAGGTTGTGAAGCAGTGCGCGTCGGAGCAGAAGGAACTGGAAGAGAAGTTCAATCTGAACGCCTTGATTGAAAGGCTTGAAGGGGTTCTTCCCGATGAGCGTAATAGCGTAGCTGCGCAGTTGGCGGCATTCGATAAGAACTCAAACGAGGATGAGATTCTCAGAAGATGGCTTGTTGCATTTCTCGCGGACGCCTACGCCAAGCGCGATGAGATTGCTGATCCGCTCGGAGAGGTTGAGAGGATCTACGCTGATTTTGATTACCCGGAGTCTCTGGAGAGCTTTGTCAGGTACATGCCAGCTTCTGATGGGTATGATCCGTCTGCTCACTCACATGAGCAGAACGTTGCGCGGCTCTTCGAGAACTGGAAACGTTATCTTGACTCGGCGAAATAGCGGATTCACTCAGCGTAATTTCCTTCGCTTGACGTGCGTCGCCTCTTCCCGAAGCGCACCGTCCCGGCTTCCATGCCGAGGACGGTGAAGACTCCCAGAATCCGTGATCTGGTTCCATGCAGGAGGCTGCGTGGTGGATCTATCAGGCCTTACCCCTCACGCGCGATCGCGCGCCAGCCGATGTCGTTGCGGTGGAATTCGTTGGCCCAGCTGACCTTGGCCACACCGGCGTAGGCATTGGCCTGCGCATCACGCACGCTGTCACCCAGCGCCGCCACACACAGCACGCGGCCGCCGGCACTGACCACCCGGCCCTGCGCGTCCAGTGCAGTACCTGCATGGAAGACCTTGGCGCTGGCCGGCACCTCATCCAGGCCGGAAATCACATCGCCGGTGACTGGCGATTCCGGGTAAGGTTTCGCGGCCAGCACCACACCCAGCGATGGGCGCGCATCCCACTGTGCCTGCACCTGGTCCAGGCGGCCATCAATGGCGGCTTCCACCAGCTCGACCAGATCCGACTGCAGGCGCAGCATCACCGGCTGGGTTTCCGGGTCACCGAAGCGCACGTTGAACTCGATCACCTTCGGTGCGCCGCTGGCATCGATCATCAGGCCGGCGTAAAGGAAGCCGGTGAACGGAATGCCGTCGGCGATCATGCCCTGCACGGTCGGGTTCACCACCTCGCGCATCACCCGCGCGTGCACCTCCGGCGTGACCACCGGGGCCGGTGAGTACGCGCCCATGCCGCCGGTGTTCGGCCCGGTATCACCGTCGCCGACTCGCTTGTGATCCTGCGAGGTGGCCATCGGCAGCGCATGCACGCCATCGACCATCGAAATGAAGCTGGCTTCCTCGCCGTCGAGGAATTCCTCGATCACCACGCGTGCGCCGGCGTCACCGAATGCGTTGCCGGAGAGCATGTCGCGCACCGCATCCTCGGCCTCGGCCAGGGTCATTGCAACGATCACCCCCTTGCCGGCGGCCAGGCCATCGGCCTTCACCACGATCGGCGCACCCTTCTCGCGGATGTAGGCCAGTGCCGCCTCCACGTCGGTGTGCACGGCGTAGAACGCGGTCGGGATGTTGTGCCGGGCCAGGAAGTCCTTGGCGTAGGCTTTGCTGCCTTCCAGCTGGGCAGCGGCGGCGGTTGGCCCGAAGATGCGCAGGCCGGCGGCACGGAACCGATCAACGACGCCTGCCACCAGCGGCACTTCCGGGCCGACCACGGTGAGTTCAACACCTTCGGCCTGGGCCAGGGCCAGCAGACCATCGATGTCGGTGACCTTCACCGCCACGTTGCGGCACTTGTCTTCGGTGGCGGTGCCGGCGTTGCCGGGTGCCACGAGTACCTCATCGACGCGGGAGGACTGGGCCAGCTTCCATGCCAGGGCGTGTTCGCGGCCGCCGGAGCCGATGACGAGGATCTTCATGGGACAGGGTTCTCGTAAGCAGAAAAGAAAAGCCGGGCAGGGCCCGGCTTGGTGATGCGGATCAGTGGCGGAAGTGGCGCACGCCGGTGAACACCATGGCCAGGCCATGCTCGTCGGCGGCGGCGATCACCTCGGCGTCGCGCATCGAGCCGCCCGGCTGGATGACCGCCTTGATGCCGGCGGCGGCGGCGGCATCGATGCCGTCGCGGAACGGGAAGAACGCATCGGAAGCCATCACCGAGCCTTCAACCACCAGGTTCGCGTCGGCCGCCTTGATGCCGGCGATGCGCGCCGAATACACGCGGCTCATCTGGCCGGCACCCACGCCGATGGTGCGGTTGTCCTTGGCATAGACGATCGCGTTGGACTTCACGAACTTGGCCACCTTCCAGGCGAACAGCAGGTCGGTGAACTGCTTGTCGGTCGGTGCCAGCCTGCTGACCACTTTCAGTTCGTCACGGGTCATGCCGCGGTTGTCCGAGGACTGCAGCAGCAGGCCCGAGCCGACACGCTTACTGTCGAAGTTGTTCAGGCCGTCGCCATGCGGAATGCGCAGCACGCGCACGTTGGCCTTCTTCTGCGCGTATTCCAGCGCCGCCGGCTCGTAGTCCGGTGCGATCAGCACTTCCACGAACTGACGGTCCAGGATGACCTGTGCGGTGGCGGCGTCCAGCGGCTTGTTGAAGGCGATGATGCCGCCGAAGGCACTGGTCGGGTCGGTGGCGTAGGCCAGCTCGTAGGCATCGCCGTTGCCGGCACCCACCGCCACACCGCACGGGTTGGCGTGCTTGACGATGACACAGGCCGGCGCATCGAACTGGCGCACGCATTCCCAGGCGGCATCGGCGTCGGCCAGGTTGTTGTAGCTCAGTTCCTTGCCCTGCAGCTGCTGGAAGGTGGCCAGGGTGCCCGGCACCGGGTACAGGTCGCGGTAGAACGCGCCGCTCTGGTGGGGGTTCTCGCCGTAGCGCAGGTCCATCACCTTGACGAAGGTGGAGTTCATCTGCGCCGGGTACTCGGCACGCACCGGCACGGCGGCGTCGGTGGCGGTGACCGCCGACAGGTAGTTGCTGATCGCCGCATCGTACTGGGCGACGCGGTTGAACGCGGCGACCGAGAAGGCGAAGCGGGTGGCCGCCGGCAGCTGGCCATCATGGGTGTCCAGGGCGCCCAGCAGCTCGGCGTACTGCGACGGGTCGGTGGCCACGGCCACGCGGGCGAAGTTCTTGGCCGCCGAGCGCAGCATGGCCGGGCCGCCGATGTCGATGTTCTCCACCGCGTCGGCCAGGGTGCAGTCGGCCTTGGCGGTGACCGATTCGAACGGGTACAGGTTCAGTACCAGCAGGTCGATGGCGCCGATGCCGTGTTCGGCCATCACGGCGTCATCCAGGCCCGAGCGGCCCAGCAGGCCGCCGTGCACCATCGGGTGCAGGGTCTTGACCCGCCCGTCCATCATTTCCGGGAAACCGGTGACCTCGGCGACGTCCTTCACGGCCAGGCCCGCATCACGGATCGCCTTGGCGGTGCCGCCGGTGGACAGCAGCTCGACGCCGCGGGCGGCCAGAGCGGTGGCCAGCTCGACCAGGCCGGTCTTGTCGGAAACGGAGAGGAGGGCCCGACGGACGGGCAACAGATCAGCAGTCATGGGACAGGGCAATCGGCAGCGGAGCGGGGCCGATATTGTAGGCGGTGGGGGCCGACGGCGGGCGGCGGCGGCAAAATTGACCGGCCCCAACGGCCCTGCGGCCGCCTTCGGTATGCCCTGGCCGGCGCCGCGCCGCGGACATTTCGACGGAGGTGCGCTCCCAATCGGGTAGGCTGTGCCGGAACTGCCAGGGAGCTGCGGGTTCGGATCGTGTCGATCTATGCATTGAAAGGACGTTTCCAGGACCTGCTGCGTCCGGCCGTAGGCGGCCTGCATCGCGCGGGGATCACTGCCAATGCGGTGACCGTGGCCGCTGCCGTGGTCTCGCTGCTGGTCGCCGTCGTGGTCTGGTGCTGTGCGCCACAGCAGCCGCTGCTGTATCTGGCCCTGCCGCTGTGGATGCTGCTGCGCATGGCCCTCAATGCCGTGGACGGCATGCTGGCCCGCGAGTTCGGCCAGCAGTCGCGGCTGGGCGCCTATCTGAACGAGCTGTGCGATGTGGTGGCCGATGCGGCGCTGTACCTGAGTCTGCTCAGCGTGCCGGGCGTTCGCCCGGAAGCGCTGTGGTTGCTGGCCTGGGGCGCAGCACTGAGCGAGTGCGCCGGCGTGCTGGGCCTGATGGTCGGTGCCAGCCGCCGCTATGACGGCCCGATGGGCAAGAGCGACCGTGCCTTCGTCATCGGCCTGCTGGGCCTGCTGCTGGCGTTCGGCTGGGCCGGTGCCCTGACGGTCGGCGGCGTGGCCGCAGCGATGGCGCTGCTGTGCGGGGTAACGGCGGTCAACCGCGTCCGGCGGGGACTGAAGGAAGCGGCCACAGCGCAGCGATAAGTCAACAGCCCACCAGGAGAAGGCATGCGTCAGGTGCAGGAACGGGAATTCCACAGCTTCGACCAAGTACCGCTGTTCTACCGGCACTGGCCGGTTGCGGCCGCAGGCACACCACCGGGGCGCACGGTCCGGGCCATCGTGCTGCTGCATCGTGGCCACGAGCATTCAGGGCGGGTCGCCCACCTGGTCGACGAGCTGGACCTGCCGGAGATCGCCTTCTTCGCCTGGGACGCGCGCGGCAACGGCCGCTCGCCGGGCGAGCGTGGCGACGCACCGGGCTTCCCTGCGCTGGTGCGCGACCTGGACAGCTTCATCGCCCACATCGGCAGCGAGCACGGCATCGCGGTCGAGGACATCGTCTTGGTCGCGCAGAGCGTGGGCGCGGTCATCGCTGCGACCTGGGTACACGACTATGCCCCCCGCCTGCGCGCGCTGGTGCTGGCGTCACCGGCATTCAAGGTGAAGCTGTATGTGCCGTTCGCACGTCCAGGCCTGGCCCTGATGCAGAAGCTGCGCGGCAATTTCTTCGTCAACAGCTACGTCAAGCCGCAGTGGCTGACGCATGATCCGGCACGGGTGGAGAGTTACCGCACCGATCCACTGATCACCCGGCCGATCTCGGTACGCGTGCTGCTGGGCCTGTATGAAGCCGCCGACCGCATCGTGGCCGACGCGCAGGCGATCAGCGTGCCGGTGCAACTGCTGGTGTCCGGCTCCGACTTCGTGGTGCACCGTGGTCCGCAGGACCGCTTCTATGAGCGCCTGTCCAGTCCGATCAAGGAGCGCGTGTACCTGCCGGGCTTCTTCCACGACACGCTGGGCGAGCGCGATCGTGCGCCGGCACTGGCGCGCATCCGCGACTTCATCCAGGCGCGTTTCGCCGAACCGCTGCGCACGCTGTCGCGGCGCGACGCGCACCGGCATGGGCCGACGTTCGAGGAATCGGAGATCCTGGCCTGGCCACCGGAACGCAACAGCCTGGCCGACCTGCGCTGGCGCGGGGTGCGTGCGGGCCTGCGCCTGGGCGGCACCCTGTCCGAAGGCATCGCGTTGGGCCTGCAGACCGGTTTCGACTCCGGCAGCACGCTGGACTACATCTACCGCGACGAAGCGCGCGGCAAGGGGCCGCTGGGGCGGATGATCGACCGCAACTACCTCGATGCGATCGGCTGGCGCGGCATCCGCGTGCGTGGCCAGCACCTGCAGGAACTGCTGCGTGATGCGGCCATGCGCCTGCGCGGTCAGGATCTGCCGGTGCAGGTGCTGGACGTGGCCGCCGGCCATGGCCGGTATGTGCTGGAAGCTCTGGGCCAGGGCGAACAGCGCGCCGACCGCATCGTGCTGCGTGATTTCAGCCCGCTCAATGTGACCCAGGGCCAGGCCTTGATCGAACGGCTGGGAGCCGCCGACATCGCCCGCTTCGAGCAGGGCGACGCGTTCGATCCGGCGTCGTTGGCGACGGTGGAACCCGCGCCGACGCTGGCTGTGGTCTCAGGGCTGTACGAGCTGTTCCCCGACAACGACGCCGTGCTGCGTTCACTGCAGGGTATTGCCGCGGTGGTGCCGGAGGGGGGCTACCTGGCCTATACCGGCCAGCCCTGGCACCCGCAGCTGGAATTCATCGCCCGTGCACTCACCAGCCATCGCGGAGGCGCTGCCTGGGTCATGCGACGGCGCACCCAGCAGGAGATGGACGAGCTGGTGCGGCTGTCGGGCTTTGAGAAGGTGACCCAGCGCATCGATGCGTTCGGCATCTTCACCGTATCGCTGGCGCGTCGGGTCGCCTGATGGCCATCACCGCAACGCCGATCGTTGCCGATGCACCGCGTCCGTGGCGCCGCGCGCTGCTGTGGCTGGCGCTGCTGGGCCCGTTCTTCTTCGCCAGTTATGGCTTTGCCAACTGGATGGCCGGCCGCCACGATGTGGTTCCGGTTGTCGTGTTCGACTGGGAGACGCGCATTCAGTTCGTGCCCTGGACGATCGTGCCGTACTGGTCGATCGACCTGTTCTACGCGGTGTCGTTCTTCCTGTGCCGGCAGCGCCTGGAGCTGGACCGCCATGCGCTGCGGCTGCTCAGTGCTCAGGTGATCGCAGTGGCCTGCTTTCTGCTGTGGCCGCTGCGCTTCAGCTTCGAGCGGCCGGAGACGGGCGGTGCCTATGGCTGGTTGTTCGAGGTGCTGCTGGGGTTCGACAAGCCCTTCAACCAGGCGCCGTCATTGCACATCGTGCTGCTGATCGTGCTGTGGGTGAAGTTCGCCCACTACCTGCAGGGCGCCTGGCGGCTGGTGCTGCATGCGTGGGCATTGCTGATCGGCATTTCGGTGCTGACCACGTTCCAGCATCACTTCATCGACATTCCCACCGGCCTGCTGGTGGGCTGGCTGTGCGTGTGGCTGTGGCCGGACCAGGGAACACCGCCGTCGCGTGCCTGGCAGTCCGCGGAGGATCCCGCGCGGTGGCGGCTGGCGCTGCTCTACCTCCTGGGTGCCGCCGTGCTGCTGGTGCCGGCGCTGGCGCTGCGAGGCACTGCGCTGTGGCTGCTGTGGCCGGCGATCTCGCTGCTGCTCGTGGCGCTGGCGTACGCCGGACTGGGCACGGCCACGTTCCAGAAGCGCGACGACGGGCGCCTGACCATGGCCGCGCGCTGGCTGCTCGCGCCTTACCTGGGCGCCGCCTGGATCAATTCGCGGCTATGGACATGGCGGGCACCGCAGCCCTCGGCGGTGGCCGATGGCGTGTGGTTGGGACGGATTCCACGGGCGGCCTTGGCGTCGCCACTGCACGGCGTGGTCGATACCTGCGCAGAGCTGTCGTGCCGGGCGCCAGGTGCTGCGTATGCCAGCGTTCCGATGCTGGACATGGTGGTGCCCTCGCCGGCGCAGCTGCGCGAGGCCGCTACCGCCATCGAACGCCTGCGCATGCAGGGGCCAGTACTGGTGTGCTGTGCCCTGGGCTATTCGCGCAGTGCGGCCAGCGTAGCGACCTGGCTGCTGTGCAGCGGCCGGGCACGGGACGCAGCCGAGGCGGTGGCACGGATACGTGCCGCGCGGCCCTCCATCGTTCTGCATGACGACCACCTGCGCGCCATCCAGGCCGCCATCACCTCGGAGAGCCCCGCATGAGCCTCGCTGTCGACCTGCCGATGATGCGCCTGCTGCTGCGCCAGGGCCGGCTGCCCGCTGCGCTGTCGCTGGGACTGCTGCTGGTGGCGTTGCTGCTGCTGGGCATCGAGCCGGGACTGGCGATGTTCGCGGCCGGCCTGTTGCTGCTGAGCGTGGCGGCGGGGATGGTGCAGGCGTACTACGCGGTGCGCGTACAGCTGGACGCCAGCCTCCTGCAGCTGCTGCTGCAGGAGAAGCTGCACGGTGAGGCGGCGGCCGAACGGGTGGACGCGGCCCTGCATGTCGCCGGTCTGCGCCGCCGTGACGCGCAGGCGCCCGTGCGTGGCTGGGATGCGCGCTGGGCGGGCATGCGGGGCCTGCTGCTGCGCCAGTACGCGGCGGCGCTGCTGCAGTTCGCCACGCTGCTGGTGGCCGTGCTGTGGCCGCAGACCTGAGGAGAGACATCGATGTTTGCTGAACTGATCGCCCGCGCCTGCAGTGGCGCCATCCATGTGCTCACCGGCGCGCGGGCGCTGTGGGTCGGCTGCGCGCCCTCCAGCGAGCGCCGTGTCTACTACGGCAACCACGCCAGCCACGGGGATTTCGTGCTGATCTGGTCGTCGATGCCGCCGGCACTGCGGCGGCAGGTGCGTCCGGTGGCGGCCGCCGAATACTGGCAGCGCGACGCCCTGCGGCGCTATCTGATCGATGCGGTGTTCAACGGCGTGCTGGTCGAGCGCGAAGCGGCGCGCCGCCAGCAGGATCCGCTGCAGGCGCTGCGTGAGGCGGTGGATGCGGAGTGCTCGCTGATCCTGTTCCCGGAAGGCACGCGCAACGTCGGCGATGAGCCGCTGCTGCCGTTCAAGAGTGGCATCTACCATCTCGCGCGGCAGCGTCCGGAACTGGAATTCGTCCCGGTGTGGATCGACAACCTGAAGCGGGTGATGCCCAAGGGACGGTTCCTGCCATTGCCGTTGCTGTGCACGGCCACCTTCGGTACTCCGCTGCGGCTGCAGGCCGACGAGGACAAGGCGGCGTTTCTCCAGCGCAGCCGCCAGGCGCTGCTGGATCTGGCACCGGGCGGAGGACGCGCATGAGCGGATTGATCGCCGTATCGGGTGATCTCGCCGCGCGCAGCGTGGGCCAGCAGACCGGGCTGCTGTTCGCCGGGGTCGGCGCGGTGCTGGTGCTGGCGACGCTGGTGGCCGAGACCCTGCGCTGGCGGCAGCGTGGACGGCCCAGCGCGGTCATCGCCAACCTGGTCTCGCGCATCCGCGCCTGGTGGGTGATGGCGATCGTGGTCGGCCTGGCGCTGCTGTTCGGCCGGGCCGGGGTGATCGTGCTGTTCGCGATCATCTCGCTGTTTGCCCTGCGCGAGTTCATCACCCTGGCGCCCACCCGGTCAGGTGACTACTACGCGCTGCTGGCGGCGTTCTACATCGTGCTGCCCTGGCAGTACTACCTGGTGTGGATCGACTGGTATGGCATGTACACGCTGCTGATTCCGGTCTACGCGTTCCTGTTCCTGCCGATCCTGGCCACCATCGGCGGTGACACCACGCATTACCTGGAGCGCACGGCCAAGGTGCAGTGGGGGCTGATGATCTGCGTGTTCTGCATTTCGCACGTGCCCCTGCTGCTGAACCTGCGTGTGCCCGGGCATGAGCCCGCGCGCAACGTGCTGCTGCTGGCGTTCCTGGTGATCGTGGTGCAGTCCTCGGACGTGCTGCAGTACATCTGGGGCAAGCTGCTGGGCAGGCGCCTGATCGCGCCCAGGCTGTCGCCGTCGAAGACAGTGGAGGGCTTCATCGGTGGCGTGCTGAGTGCCAGCGTGGTGGGCGCTGCGCTGTGGTGGATCACGCCGTTCACGCCGCTGCAGGCGTTCGGCCTGTCGCTGTTGATCAACCTGATGGGGTTCTGGGGTGGCCTGGTGATGTCGGCGATCAAGCGCGACCGTGGCATCAAGGACTGGGGCCACATGATCGAGGGCCATGGCGGCATGCTCGACCGGCTGGATTCGGTGTGCTTCGCCGCACCGGTGTTCTTCCACGTGGTGCGGTATTACTGGAAGGCGGGCGGCGGCGGGTGACCCCGCTTCCACGACGTCGCCATCCGCGCTCAGGCGCTGATGCCGTATTCCTTCAGCTTCTTGCGCAGCGTGGCACGGTGGATGCCCAGCATCGCCGCGGCCCGGCTCTGGTTGCCTTCGCAGTGGTTGAGCACTTCCACGAACAGCGGAATCTCCATCTCGCGCAGCACGATCTCGTAGACGTCGTCTGCATCGCAGCCATCAAGGTCGCGCAGGTACCGGCGCACGGACTGGGCGACGTGTTCGCGCAGCGGTGGCCGGGGAGCGCCACGACTGTTGTCAGGACGAGAAAGGACAGCGTTCAAGGGGGTTCCCGATCTGGTTGGCCCGTGCACGCGGAGCGCGCGGCCGGATGAGGTGGTGGCGGTCAGTCTAGCGCGAGCGTGCCCGACCTGCCATGGCTGGTCGCCTTCGTCCCGATCACAGGAACTCGAAGGTGAATGCGACAGTGGACGCCGCAGGCTCCTGCACGCGGAACGCGATGTGTGCGCTCTGACCCGGTTCCAGCACGGCGGTACCCGGGTTCTCGCCGAGGTACTGCGTGGGGCTGAAAACGTCACTGCCGATGACCCGTCCGTCCGCATCGGACAGCGAAAGCCGCAGGTCGGGCCAGGCCTGTGGCCATCGCGCGTCATTGCGGATGCTGGCCTGCACCTGCAGTACGCCGGCCTGACCAGGCAGCGGGCGGATGTCGCGACTGGTCATGGTGAAGGCGGTGGGTTCGTGCCAGGCGGGCAGGCTGCAGCGCAGCACGCTGCACAGCGCCACCAGCCATGTGCGGTGGCCGGCATCGGCGGCCAGCCGCGCGCGGTCGGCGAGCACGCTCTGCAGGATCAGCAGCGCCGCCAGCCCCGCCACCAGCAGCCAGTGCCAGCGCGGCGCCGGGCGCGAGCGTGAAGGTGCACGGGCGAGGAAACCGGGTGCGTCATGGTTCGATGGTGATGCCACCGCCGCGGCATGCGGGGGCACATCATCGGTGTGCTGCGGAACGGGTTGCGCAGTGATCACCGCCGCTGCCGGCGCATGTTCGATCTCCGCCGCAGTGGGTTCGGGCGCCGGACCGGCCTGTGCAGGCATATCGACGTGCGCCTCGACGGCAGGTGCCGTTCCGCCTTCCGGCGCGGGGCGCAGGAAGGTGGCCAGTGGACGTCGTGCGGGGGTCGGCTCGGACATGCTCACGGTGCGGGTTCGGGTCGAGCGCTCATTCAAACACGATCAGGCGCGGCGCACGCCGGTGATGCGCATCCAGTCGCCATCGCGGGTCGCCTGCAGGTCGTCGAACCAGGCACTGTAACGCTGCAGCAGTTCGTGCTCCTGTCCATGCAGGATGCCCGACAGTGCGATGCGGCCACCGCCGGCCACGCGCGCGGCCAGCAGTTCGGCCAGCGCATCGAGGGCCGAGGCGAGGATGTTGGCGACCACGATGGGATAGGTTGCCACCGGCTCGCCCTGTGGCAGATAGACCTGCATGCGGCCCTGCTCGCCATTGCGCTCGGCATTGTCGGCGGTCGCGACCAGGGCCTGCGGATCATTGTCCACGCCGATCGCCTCGGCGGCGCCCAGCTTCAGCGCAGCCAAGGCGAGGATGCCCGAGCCGCACCCGAAATCGAGCACGCGCTGGCCCTGCAGCTGGCCGTCCACGGCCAGCTGGTCCAGCCAGCGCAGGCACAGCGCGGTGGTGGGATGAGTACCGGAGCCGAAGGCCAGGCCCGGGTCCAGCCGGACGACGGCCGCGTCGGCGGCCTGCGCCGCCTCCGGCAGCTCATGGTTCCACGGCACGATCCAGGTGCGGCTGCCGAAGTCCATCGGCTGGAACTGGTCCAGCCAGGCACGCTCCCAGTCCTCGTCCTCGACGGCGCGGAAGCTGCCACCGCTCCAGTCCAGTTCCGGGTCGAACGCTTCCAGCGCCGCCAGCAGCAACAGCGCGTTGCTGTCAGCCGGGAACAGCGCCGTCAGCACCAGGCTGTCCCACAGCGGCGTCTCGCCCACGCCCGGTTCCAGGATTGCCTGCTCGTTGCTGGTGTCGGCCTCGGCATCGAGCAGGGTCACGGCCAACGCCCCGACGTCCTCCAGCGCATTCTCATAGCGGGGCTGGGTGGCTTCGGTGCAACGCAGGGTCAGTTCCAGGAACGGCATGGGATCGGGGGCAATCGCGGGAAAGGGGGCCATGCTAGACCATCGGGGCGTCTCCGTATGCTCTGAGATGAACGGCCCCCGTTCAGACAGGCCTGCCGGGCCTTGCTAAACTGCGCGCTTTCCTGTGCGCCCCCGACGCTTTCCGTTGCCGATGGCCCTCGCTCCGACCCTGAAAACCTGGTTGCTCGTGCTGCCGGCGGTGGCCGTGCTGGGCGTGGCCGGGTATCGGGCCAGCGGGCACGTGGGCTCGGTATCGTCTCCGGTCGCGGCCTCCGGGCTGCCGACGGCCCAGGTGGCGGGCAACGAGGATGGGACGACGATGCCGGTCATGCCCGAGGCGCTGGCGCGGCGTCTGGCGGCCTTCGAGCGGGGCGGCGCACTGCCGTCCGGCCTGCCGCTGGACATCCGGGCCGACATCGAGGGCGCCACCGATCTGTTCGCCTATGCGCAGCGGTTGCGTGCGCAGGCCGACGGTGGCAACCACGAAGCGCGCTGGATGCTCAGCCGGGTGTATGACTACTGCGCGCAGTACGCGGTCGATCCCGGGGGGTATCGCCTGGACAACAACGTGCTGGCGGGGCTGGGCCTGAGTGCCGCACCGGCCATGGTCGATGCGCGCGAGCGCGTGGCCCAGCGCTGCGGCGGGTTCGTGCCCGGCGACAAACTGGGCGCGGCGCTGGTGCTGGCGGAGCGTCGCAAGGCGGCCGCGCAGGGCAATCTGGCGGCCGAAGCTGCGCTGTTCGCTGAAGGTGAGCCGCTGCATGACAGCGCGGACTACCGCCGTGGCCTGGTCGAGCGCGTGCGCCTGTCGCGCGATCCGGAGGCATTCATGGCCCTCGCTCCGGGAATGGGCGTGCGCGCCGCCGGTGACAGTGCACTGGACGGGCTGGTGGCCGGCGAGCAGCTCAGCGAAATGGCGTGGCGGCTTGCGGCCTGCGAACTCGGTCTACCGTGTGGGGCCGACAGCGTGCTGGTCAACAGTTTTTGTGCGAATGGAGGGATCTGTTCGCAGGATGAGACGCAGGATTTCCGGGATTTCGTGTATGACGCTGCGGTTTCGCGGCAAGGTGCTGGGAAGATGAACGAATGGATCAAGCGATTGATTGGAAGGGGGAGCAGGCCATGAACTACCGTCGATTCCTTCACGGGGCCAAGTTCTGGTTCTGGGTGGCACTGTTCGTGGCCTATTCGGCCGGCGCGGTGGGCCTGTTGATGATCGATACCTACGAGGATCGCTACCGGCATCTGTCGAAGGTGGAGCTGACCACGGTGAAGGCACAGGAAGACCTGCGCCGCGCCGGCGCCAGCCAGGTCGCTGCGGTCTATCGCGCGCAGAGCGGCGTGCCGTTCGCATCGCTGCCGGCGGGCAGCACCTTCCAGGTGGTCTGGCCCGATGGCTCGACCGAGACCATGGTGATCGTCGATCCGACCTCGCCCAATGGTGTGCGCCCGCTGCCGAACTCGCAGATTCCGGCAACCGCGGCCGACAGGCGCTGACACCGATCCTGCAGCGCCGGGCCCTCACGCGCGGCTGCGTTTCCCGGTACGCCGGGCGCGGGGGAAGGCGCTGCAGAAAGCAGAAAAGGGCGGGGATATCCCCGCCCTTTTCGTGTCCGGCACCTGTGCCGATCAGGTCAGCGCGATCGGCTTGTTCTTGCGCTCGGCCAGACGCTTTTCCAGGTAGTGGATGTTCTGGCCACCGGCCTGGAAGCCCTTGTCGCGCATGATCCGCTGCTGCAGGGCGATGTTGGTCTTGATACCGTCGACCACCATTTCGCTCAGCGCCACCCGCATGCGGGCGATCGCGGTTTCGCGGTCCGGGCCGTGCACGATCAGCTTGCCGATCATCGAGTCATAGTTCGATGGCACGCGGTAACCACTGTAGATGTGGGTGTCCACGCGCACGCCGGGGCCGCCCGGCGGATGGAAGCCGGTGATGGTGCCCGGGCTCGGCACGAAGGTTTCAGCATCTTCGGCGTTGATGCGGCACTCGATGGCATGGCCGGTGAGCACCACGTCGCTCTGCTTGATCGACAGCTTCTGGCCGGCGGCGATCTTCAGCTGCTCGGCCACCAGGTCGATGCCGGTGACCATTTCGGTGACCGGATGTTCCACCTGGATGCGGGTGTTCATTTCGATGAAGTAGAAGCGGCCGTCCTCGTACAGGAACTCGAACGTGCCGGCGCCGCGGTAGCCGATGCGGATGCAGGCCTCCACGCAGACCTT
Organism: Stenotrophomonas sp. STEN225; assembly: GCF_056756445.1. Lineage (NCBI taxonomy): Bacteria > Pseudomonadati > Pseudomonadota > Gammaproteobacteria > Lysobacterales > Lysobacteraceae > Stenotrophomonas > Stenotrophomonas sp. STEN225. The sequence continues at coordinate 45,172 of NZ_JBRRBV010000010.1, forward strand.
GCCGATCTGCTCGCGCTGCTCGGCGGTGATGCCCGGTGCCGGCGCTTCCTCGACCACCTTCTGGTGACGGCGCTGCATCGAGCAGTCGCGCTCGCCGAGGTGGATGGCATTGCCCTGGCCGTCGGCCAGCACCTGGATCTCCACGTGGCGCGGGTTCTCCAGGAACTTCTCCATGTAGACCTCGCCATTGCCGAACGCCGCCTTCGCTTCGCTCTTGGTGGTTTCGATCGAGGTCTTCAACGAGGCTTCGGCGTGCACCACGCGCATGCCGCGACCGCCGCCGCCGCCCGCTGCCTTGATGATGACCGGGTAGCCGATCTCACGGGCGATCTTGGTGTTGGCGACGATGTCCTCGCCCAGCGGGCCGCCCGAGCCGGGCACGCACGGCACACCGGCGGCCTTCATGGCGCGGATGGCTTCGACCTTGTCACCCATCATGCGGATGGTGTCGGCCTTGGGGCCGATGAAGATGAAGCCGGATTCCTCCACGCGCTCGGCGAAATCGGCGTTCTCCGACAGGAAGCCGTAGCCCGGATGGATGGCCTGGGCATCGGTGACTTCCGCCGCGGCGATCAGGGCGGGGATGTTGAGATAGCTCTGCGGCGACGGCGCCGGGCCGATGCAGACCGACTCGTCGGCCATGGCCACATGCTTGAGGTTGCGGTCGACCGTGGAGTGCACGGCCACCGTGCGGATGCCCAGGGTGTGGCACGCGCGCAGGATGCGCAGCGCGATCTCCCCTCGGTTGGCGATGACGACTTTGTCGAGCATGGCGTGCCCCTCAGCCGATCACGAACAGCGGCTGGTCGAACTCCACCGGCTGGCCGTTCTCGCCGAGGATGGCGACGATGGTGCCGGACGCGTCGGCTTCGATCGGATTGAACATCTTCATCGCTTCGATGATGGCCAGGGTTTCGCCTTCCTTGACCTGCTGGCCCACGGTGACGAAGGCCGGCTTGTCCGGAGCGGACGAGGCATAGAAGGTGCCGACCATCGGCGAACGCAGCACGTGGCCTTCCGGCAGCGCCGGGCCCGGCTTGGCGGTGCCGCCGGTGGAGGCTTCGGTCGGCGACTGCATCGGCATTGCCTGCGGCGCCGGCGCGGCAGGGGCGGCATACACCGGAGCGGCGACCGGGGCGGCATAGCCGGCGACCGGCGCGCGCGACAGGCGCACGGACTCTTCGCCTTCCTTGATTTCGATTTCGGCCAGGTTCGACTCTTCCAGCAGGTCGATCAGCTTCTTGATTTTGCGCAGATCCATGAGGGCCTCTTGGGTTTCTATCTAGGTGAGGAGAGCGCCGTGGGCGCCCGGGTCGACAATCAGGTGGCGGACAACCGCAGCAGCGCCGCGTCCATCGCGTAGCGGTAGCTGTCGGCGCCGAAGCCGCACACCACGCCGACCGCCTTGTCGCTGAAATAGCTGTGCTGGCGGAACGGTTCGCGGGCGTGCGGGTTGGACAGGTGGATTTCGATGAACGGCACGGCCACGGCCGCCAGCGCATCGCGCAGGGCGACCGAGGTGTGGGTGAACGCGGCCGGGTTGATCAGGATGAACGCCGTGCCGTCGGTGCGGGCGGCCTGTACGCGGTCCACCAGCGCGTGTTCGGCGTTGGACTGCAGGCTCTCCAGCACGTGCCCGGCGGCGTCGGCCTGGCGGGCCAGCGCCTGGTCGATGTCGGCCAGGGTGGTGTGGCCGTAGACCTCCGGCTCGCGGGTACCGAGCAGGTTGAGGTTGGGGCCGTGCAGGACCAGCAGCTTCGCCATGGGATCCGATCGACTGGAAAGGGCGGCAGTCTGGCGGAAGCGGCCGATGCTGTCCAGTTCGGCGAAGTTTGCCGCGTTTCAATCGATTGTTTGAAATCGCTGGAAGCGCTTGTGCCCGTATGCCGGGCAGCGCCTCAAGGCGCGCTGAACGCGGCGACGGCTGCTGATACCCGCACGTACGCCGACGATGGCGGCCGACCGCTCCTGTCCCGGCCAGGCCGGGCGGGTCTGCTCAGGTTTCCAGCGGCCGCGTCGGCACGACGTTGGGGAACACCTGTTCCAGCGGCTCCTGTTCGCCCGGCCGGGGCGCGGGCCAGTCGTAGGCGTTCACCGGCTGCGCGCGGTTCACCCACAGCGCGTAATGCAGGTGGTCGGCGCGCCCATCGCCGGTGTTGGGGTGGATGAGGATCGTCAGGCCCAGGCTGTTGAGCTGCAGCCATGGCACCACGACCGGCAGGAGATCGTTGGTGAAGCCGAAGTAGAAGGACGGGGTGACATGGGGGCCGCGTGGCTCCGGATTCCAGTTGCCCAGTTCCACCGGGAAGCGTTCCGCCACCCAGCGCCGGATCAGTGCGGCCTTGGCCGAGGTGTCCTCGTCGAAATAGATGTGGGCGTGGTAACTCTTGATGTCGGTGTAGGGGCGTGGGTGGGTCGGCAATGGCGATTCGCCCGGGCGTGTGCTGCGCGGTCGTGGGGTCGGTTCGCTGGCGGTGTCCTGTCCCCAGGGACTGCGGCCCTGCGCCGGCGGCGGGACGATCGCCTGGAATCCGGGACGCCCCGGTGCGGTCGTGTTCGCCACCTCTCGGGCCGGTGTTGCGGCGGCCGGACGCGTCGCGCCGGCCAGGCCACCTGCGGCCAGGCCGGCCGATGCGATCAGGCGGCGCCGGCTGGGTGAGAACGGCGCGGCCTGGTGTGCATCGGTGTCGTCGCCAGCAATGGCGTCAGAAGAATGCGGGGAGCGCGGCATGGTTGTTTCCGTGGACGGCGGACCGTCACCGTCGGACGGATGCGGGGGCCGCGTCCAATGATCCGGTGGCATCACCTGATGCTGCGCCGCAGGTGCGTTGAGTCCTGTGCGCGGCCCGGATAGGGTGGTCAGCTCACCGCACGGATACCCGCCATGAACAGCGCAGATGCCACCACTGCCCGCAGACGTGCCACGTTCCGGCAGTTGCATGCGCAGGGCTGCTTCGTATTGCCCAATCCGTGGGACATCGGCAGCGCGCGCTACCTGCAGCGGCAGGGCTTCCTGGCATTGGCCACCACCAGCGCGGGATGTGCATGGAGCGAAGGTCGCCCCGATGGTGCGGTATCGCTGCAGGCGACGCTTGACCACCTGCGGCTGATGGTGGCCGCCACCGACCTGCCGGTGAACGCAGACTTCGGCGATGGCTTCGGCGCCACGCCACAGGACGTGGCTGAGGCCGTGACGGCGGCCCTGGATACGGGCATCGCCGCTCTGTCGATTGAAGATGCCAGCGGTCTGGCCGACGCGCCGCTGCGCCCGCTGGAGGAGGCCGTGCAACGCCTGCGTGCGGCGCGTGCGGCCATCGATCGCGCCGCGGCCGATGTGCTGCTGGTGGGCCGGGCGGAAAACTTCTTCGTGGGCGTACCGGATCTGGAAGACACGCTGCAGCGCCTGCGTGCCTACGCGGCCGCAGGTGCCGATGTGTTGTACGCACCGGGCATCACCACGGCCGAACAGATCCAGGCGGTGGTGGCCGCGGCCGGCGGCAAGCCGGTGAACCTGCTGGTGGGCGGACCGACGTCACTGACGCTGCAGGACATCGCTGCGATGGGGGTACGCCGGGTCAGCCTGGGCGGGGCGTTGGCCCGTGCGGCGTGGGGGGGATTGATGCGGGCCACCGATCCCATCCAGCAGGAAGGCCGCTTTGATGGCCTGCAGGCGGCAGCATCGGGTGCGGCGCTGAACGCGCTGTTCCGCTGAGGCAGGGCCGCGGATGCACGGCAGGATCCCTTCGCTGCGCGAAGGGATCCGAGCCAGTGCTGCATCAGAACCGTGCGGTGGCGCCCACGAAGAAGGTGCGCGCGCCGCCGTCGTAGTTGTTGCCTTCGTCGATGGTGGACACGTCGCCCACGTTCAGGACGCCGGCACGCAGGGTCAGGTTCTCGTTCACGTCGAAGCCGGTCACCAGATCCCAGGTGGTGTACGCCTTGGCGAAGGTCGCGCTGGTGGCCGATACCAGTTGCTTGCCGATGTGCTGCGCACTGGCATTCAACGACCAGGCATCGGTCACCTGCCATTCCAGCGAGGTGTTGGCGGTCAGCTCCGGTACTACCAGCAGGGTAGCGCCGGTGGTGCGGTTCTTCGATTCCAGCATGCGCGTGGCGTGGGTGGTCCAGCTCAGGCGTTCGTGCAGCGGCACGGTCACGCTGGCCTCCACACCGCGGGTGCGTGCCTTCTGGATGTTCTGTGCCACCGTCCACCAGTAGCCGTTGACGAAGCTGGTGGTCTGGCCGGGGATCTGGCTCAGCGGCACCTGTTCGATCTTGTCGTCGAAGTTGGTCAGGAAGTAGGTGGCCGAGGCCGACCAGCCCTCGCGGTCGAAGCCCACGCCCAGCTCGTAGTTGGTGCTGGTCTCCGGTTCCAGGTTCGGGTTGCCGGCCATGTAGCAGCCGCGCGTGCCGTCGGCATTCACCGAACGGCTGCTCCAGCCTTCGGCGGTCAGGGCACGGCAGCCGTTGCCGCCGGACTGGGTCGCAGCGCCGGCCGTTCCCTGCTTCAGGTTGGGGGCACGGAAGCCCTTGGAAATGCCGCCGCGCACGGTCCATGCATCGGCCGGGTGCCAGACGCCGTAGATGCGCGGGCTCAGGTTGTCATCGTAGTTTTCCGTGTTGTCCCAGCGCAGGCCCAGGGTCAGCACGAAGCGCTCGTGCAGGGTGAGGTGGTCCTCGGCGAACAGCGCCCAGGAGTCGGCCTCGCTGGTCGGGCTGATGCGGCCGCTGCCCGTCCAGGTGACCGGAACGGTACCGATGGTGTCGCTGTTCTCCAACTCCTCGCGTTTCCACTGCCCGCCCACATTCAGGCTGTGCTCGACGCCCCAGTGGAAGCCGGTGTTGAAGGCGGTATCGAACACCGTTTCCTTCGAACGGTTGCCGACGTCGCTGCCCTTGTCTTCGTATTCGTTCTGCACCAGCGTGGTCTTCGACGTGGTGGCGTCGCTGTAGGTGCCGTCATGGCGGATGACGTAGCCGGTCTGCACCAGCTTGGACAGTCCCCAGCTGTTGACCTGGCCGGCCCCGCTGTTGCGCTGCGTTCCGCGCGAGGCCTCCACGCCCACGACGTGGCTGTCGCTGATGCGCCAGTCGAACAGCACGTTGGCGTTCTCTGCCTTGTTGCCCGGTGTCTGCCGCGCGCCGCGGTCGGATTCGCGGTCAGTGACGTTGGCGCCGATGCGCACGCCCAGGTTGTCGGTCAGCGGGCCACTGAACAGCGCTCCCATCTGCGTGGTGTTGCCGCGGGTGTCCGAATCGGGCTTGCTGTAGTTGAAGGTGGCCGAGCCGCCCCAGTGGTCGGCGATCTTGCGGGTGATGATGTTGATCACACCCCCCATCGCGTCCGATCCGTACAGCGAGGACATCGGGCCGCGCACCACTTCGATGCGTTCGATCATGTCCGGCGACAGCCAGTTCAGATCCTGCGGGCCCAGGTCATCACGATAGTTCACGCCGGCCGAGCTGCCCTGGCGGCGGCCATCGATCAGGATCAGTGTGTACTGCTCGGGCAGGCCGCGCAGCCGGATCTTCGACTGCGCACCGGACAGCGCGTAACCGCCGGTCACGCCGGGCACGGTGCTCAGCAGCTGGCCGATGCTGCTGACCGGCTTGCGCTCGATGTCCTCGCGGGTGATCACGCTGATGCTGGCGGGGGCATCCCGGATCCATTGCTGGGCGCCGGTGGCGGTGACCACCACGGTGTCCATCTGCTTGGCGGCGGCATCGGCTGACGCCTCGGCGTGGGCCTGGGAGGCGAGGGCAAGGCCGATGGCCACGGCCAGCGTGGCAACGGAACGACAGGACTTCAGACTGGCATGCAACATCGCGCGGTACTCCGGGTGAGGGGTCCACTGGCGATGGCTGGGACGTCCGTGTGGGGTTTCAGATCTCCTTAACAATCGTATCACGAATCATTTGCATTTGACTTGAGGCGATACAGAACGCCAGAAACAGTGTCCTGCTGGCAGTGCTGATCGGGCTGGGTTCGCTAGTTACCATTAGTAACTAATCTCCAAGGAGTTGCCCATGCACAGCCTGATTGTTGTTGCCCATCCCGATCCTGCCTCGCTGACCCACGCGGTAGCCGCTCGCATCGCGCAGGCCATCGCCGATGCCGATGAGAGCAATACCACCGCCATGGCCGATCTGATGGCCGAAGGCTTCGACCCGCGCTTCAACGGGCAGGACCAGGCCCTGTTCCGCGGCATCGCGCCGCCACCGGCCGATGTGGCGGCCGAGCACGCACGGCTGGATGCGACCGACACGCTGGTGCTGGTCTACCCGCTCTACTGGTGGTCGTTCCCGGCGCTGCTGAAGGGCTGGATCGATCGCGTTTTCACCCAGGGCTGGGCCTACGCCGAGGGTGCCGATGGAAAAGTGGAGAAGCGGCTGCAGCGGCTGCAGGTGCATCTGGTCGGTATCGGGGGTGCCGATGCCGCGATGATTGAACGCCGTGGCTATGGCGCGGCCATGAACACGCAGATCGACATGGGCATCTTCGATTACTGCGGCGCGCGCGTGCTGTCCTCCACCCTGCTGCTGGAGGCGGACACCGGGGCGGCCGCGGCGCATCTGCAGACCGCGATGGAGATCGGCCGTAAAATCGGACATCCAACGAGCTGACAGCCGTGTTCCGCCGATGCCTGCCACCGACACCCCCACGCGTCGCCGACTGACCCGCGAGCAGCGGGCCCGCCAGCTGCTGGATGTCGCATGGGCGCTGGTAGGCGCCGAAGGCACCGATGCCTTGACCCTGGGGCGCCTGGCCGAAGCGGCGGGCGTGACCAAGCCGGTGGCCTACGATCACTTCGTGACGCGCAACGGCCTGCTGGCGGCGCTCTACCATGACTACGACCAGCGGCAGACGCTCATTTTCAATGACCGTATCGCCGCGGCGCCGGCAGAACTGACCGCGCGCGCAGCGGCCATCGCGTCCGGTTACATCGACTGCGTGCTGAGCCAGGGCAGCGACGTGCAGAGCATCCTCGCAGCGCTGGTCGGCGCGCCGGAGCTGCGCGAGGTGCGGCACTGCTACCAGCAGGAGTTCATCGACAACTGCGCGGACTGGCTGGGCCCGTTCGCCGGTGACGGCCAGGTACCGGTGGAGGGGCGCTGGGCGATCCTCGGCGCTGCCGAAGCGCTGTCCGAAGCGGTGGCCAATGGCGCGATCGGCAAAGCCGACGCGGAACGCGAACTGCAGCGGGTGATCGTATCCACGGTTGTACGGGCCTGACTGCCCGCAAAGCTCAGGCTTCTGCGACGGTGTCGCCGGCCAACGCGGCGAATCCACTGGCAAGATGCCTGCGCACCCGCGCATCGCGTGCTTCGCGGTCTTCCGAGCCAAGCACCACGGTGATCAATCGCACCGGCTGCGCGTGTCCGGCGATGGGGCGGCGCGCCGTAGCCGCCAGGCAGAACCCGGCCGCGCGGGTATAGCCGGTCTTCAGGCCGTCCACACCTTCATCGGCGAGCAGTGCGTTCTGGTTGCTGCGGCTGAACGTCCCGTGCGCGAACGCCGGCTGTGCGGTGATGGCCAGCACCTGTGGATGATCTGCCAGCAGGCGGCCCGCCAGCACCGCCATGTCGCGTGCGCTGGATACGTGCCGCGGCGTGGTGATGCCGGACACCGACGCGAACCAGGTACTGCCCAGGCCGAGACGCCGCGCCAGCGCGTTCATGTGCTGCAGGTACGCCGCCTGCGAGCCGTGCAGATGGCGGGCAAGCACAAGGGCCGCGTCGTTGCCCGATACCACCAGCATGCCCTGCAGCAGCCGGCCCAGTGTGACCGTTTCGCCAGGCACCAGGCCCATGCGCGTTTCATCGTCAGCAACCGCGTGCACGTCCTCGGCGGCAACGGTCACCGGCATCTCCCAAGCGGCGGCGCCGGATGCGACCTGTTCGTAGGCTGCGTACGCGGTCATCAGTTTGGTCAGTGAAGCAGGCGGACGCTGCAGGTCGGCGTTCTCCTGGTGGATGACCGCGAAGCTGCCGGCATCCAGAGTGATCGACGAGACCGGGGAACGTGGAGACGGCATGGTGGCGCGGCAGGGGAGACGTTCACAGGATACCGCTGCCAGGATGCGTGAATCTGCAATATTGCAATGATATAACGTCGCGCATTCCGGGCCGCCTGCCCGACCCCACAGGATGCACGATGACCGCACACACGCCGCGCCGTTGGCTCTACCCGTCGATTCTGGCCGCGCTGGCAGCCCTCGCCGGCTGCCAGCCGGCACCGCGTGCGCAGGCGCCGGTGGCGACCGGCGGCTACCCGCACAACGTGATCGTGATGATCAACGACGGCGCGGGCTGGGGAACCTGGGATGCCGCCGCGTACTGGCAGTATGGCAGCCGCGAAGGCGCCCCGTACGCGCACTTCCCGCAGCGCCTTGCGGTGGCCACGTTCCCGCTCAACGCCAGCAGCCAGCCCACGCACGATTCGGCGCAGACGCTCGGCTACGACGCCGCGAAAGCATGGGATGCCACCCCGGTACCGGCAGCGGATCTTCCGTTCGCCGGTTATCAGTACCTGGCCGCGGTGGCGACCGACAGCGCCGCGGCGGGCACGGCGTTGTCGTCGGGCATCAAGACGTACAACAACGCCATCAACGTCAACAACGACGGCGTCGCGGTCGAGTTCAACACCCTGCGCGCCAAGCGCCTGGGCATGGCAACCGGTGTGGTCACCTCGGTGCCGTTCTCGCACGCGACACCGGCCGCGTTCGCCGCGCAGAACGCGTCGCGCAACAACTACCATGCCATCGCCCACCAGATGCTGGCCCAGGGCCACATGGACCTGGTCATGGGAACCGGCGGCCCCGGCTACAGCGTCGATGGCCGCGCCTGCGATGACGATGCAGGCGCAGTGAAGGAAGAGGGTTGCGCGAACCCCTGGGAGTGGGTGTCGCAGCAGGACTGGCAGCAGCTGGAAGCAGGCACCCTCATCGCTGGCAATCCTGCCGGACCGTGGCGGTTGATCCGCAGCAGGGAAGCGTTCGCTGCGCTTGCACAGGGGAGGGTGCCAGCCGACCGCCCGTTGATCGGCGTACCGCGTGTGGCCAGCACCCTGCAGCAGGCGCGTCAGCTGCAGGTCCTGGGCAGGGATGAGACCACTCCCTCCGGCGTGAGGAAGATCGACAGCGTGCCGGACCTGGCGACCATGACCCGCGGCGCCCTGCAGTTCCTGCAGCAGCGCTCGTCCAAGGGCCTGTTCCTGATGGTGGAAGGCGGGGCCACCGACTGGGCCGCGCATACCAGCGCGTGCGGCACGGAATGGCATTACGGCCAGTGCGGCGACCAGCCGCAGTACGGCCGCCTGATCGAAGAGACGGTCGAGTTCAACGATGCGGTATCGGCGGTGGTGGCGTGGATCGAGCGCAACGGCGGATGGCAGCGCAATCTGCTGATCGTCACCACCGACCACGACAACAGCATGCCGATGGGCCCCGACGCGCAGCAGGTGGCGTTCGAGCCGGTGCGCAACAACGGGCGCGGGCGGATGCCGGGGATGAGCTTCCGCCCCACCGGCAATCACTCCAACGCACTGGTACCGCTGTGGGCCAAGGGCGCCGGCGCCGAGCGGCTCACCGCCCGAGTGCGCGGCATCGACGCCGGTTACCGCCAGCATGTGCGGTGGAATGATGGCAGCTACATCGACAACACCGACGTGGCTGCCGCAGTGCAGGACGTACTGCAGCGGCCTTGAGCAGAACAGTGCACGGTCCGGCCCGGTTGCCATCGCGTCCGGGGCGATGCAGCCTGCGCCGATGGAACCGCAGATCCGCATCGATGGTCGTGTCTTCGCCTACGTCTTTCCCTGCGCCTGGGAGGATTACGCCAAGATCGGCTTTACGCGTGACCCGCTCGGCCGCATCAGCGCACTGCATCGGCGCTGGTTCGAGTTCTTCGATCTGTGCGCCGGGGCGCTGGTGGAGGCGGAAACCGAGCGCGATGCGCGTGACCTGGAGCTGGAGCTGCGTGCCCCCTTCCGAGCACATCGCGCGCCGGCACCGATGACCTTGCAGGACAAGGCCGGCGGGCGCACCGAATGGGTGCGTGGCGCGAACCAGGCCCTGTCCGATGCTGTGCGTACGCTGGATGGGCGCGGATATCGGACCTTCCCGCTGCGCCCCTGGCTGCGCGCCGCCATGGTCCAGCGGCTGGATCGCCTGCATGACTGGGCCGCCCTGCAGCTGCCGGAAGAGGAAAGCCTGCGCATGCCGGGCAGCCCCGGACCGGCGGTGCTGCGCGATACCCTCGATGGCTATCGCGCGCTGGACATCGACCCGCTGCCATCGCTACCGCCCCATGTGCAGGCCTGGTACGGGCATTAGCGCCCCGGCACTGGTAAGCCCGCCGCTGCCGCGCTCAGCGCGGGGCGGGGCAGGTGGGGCAAGGCACCTTTGCCGCAGCTGGACGGTCGAGGTGTGTGGTCCGGTACGGCTTTGCCGGTGCCCCGGTCGTGCTGGCCACCGGCGTGGCCAACTGGCGGGCCAGCTCGGCGCTTGCGATGTGACCGTGCAGGAACAACAGACTGCTGAAGATGTTCATGATCGTCGCTCCACTTGAGTGGATTGAACGATACGGGCAGCATGAGGACGTAAAAAGCGACATTTCCGCAAGCTTGACTTGAACAGGATTCAAGCCTCATGTCCCGCCCACCCCTCCATGCCCTGCAGGGTTTCGTGGCTGCCGCGCGCCTGGGCAACCTGTCACGCGCCGCGGCGTCGATGAACCTGACCGTCAGCGCGCTCAGCCATCAAATGCGGCAGCTCGAAGAGCGCCTCGGACAGCCGCTGCTGGTCCGCCAGGCGCGCGGGGTCGCACTGACCCTGGAGGGCCAGCGCCTGCTCGATCGGGTCGGGCCGCACCTGGATGCAATCAACGAGGTGTTCCAGCGCTACGCCGCGCGCGCCGAACATGTGCTGACGATCAGCGCCGTACCGTCGATGGCCTCCGCATGGCTGGTGCCACGGCTGGGTCATTTCGTCGCCGCACACCCGCAGATCGAGATCAACCTGCAGTCCAGCGAACGCCTTGTCGATTTCGATCGGCAGCTGCAGTTCGACGCGGCCTTGCGCGTAGGCGGCGGGCAATGGGCCGGGCTGGTGGTCGAGCGGCTGTTCGATGAGTGGCTGGTGCCGATGGCCAGCCCGGCGCTGATCGCGCGGATGGGCGGCATCGACCGTGCTCCACTGGCGCAGTGGCCGCTGCTGGGCGATCCGGATGGCGCATGGGCCGCGTGGTTTGCCCTGATCGGGCAGAGCCCCCCTTCGCGGTTCGTGGCGGTGCTCGACGATTCGGAAGCGCATCACCGTGCAGCGCTCGATGGTGTCGGTGTGGCCCTGGGCCGGCTGACGCGCGCGCGCCTGCTGCTGGATTCCGGCCAGCTGGTCGCGTTGTCGGAGCAGCGGCTGAAAACGGCCTGGCCGCACTGGCTGGTGTATCCGCAGCGCTCGGCGCGCCACCGTGGATTCCTCGCCTTCCGTGAGTGGTTGCATGCGCAGGCCAGCGAGCATGCGCGGCACATGGAGACGCAGGGCTGATCCGGCCTGGCGCACGCAGCCACCTGTCGCGTGCTGCGGGCCACTGCTGCGTCATCGCACCAGGGTGACCGCCTGTCCGGAACGTGCGAAAGCGTCCTCGAGCAAGGGCCCTGCCCTGATCGCCTCGACCTCGTCGAACAGGGCCCGCAGGGCGGCAGCGGGGCGCGCCGCAGGTGCGGCCACGGCCTGCTGGATCGCAGTGAAGCGGTCGGCGAGCACGCGGTGTCCCGGATGCTGCAGTGCCCAGGCCTGCAGTGGCTGGCGCACGCCAGCGGCGGCATCCAGGCGCCGCGCGTCAAACAGATCGATGGCCGTCGCCGACGTGTCGGCACGCTCGATCGTGGCGTGCCGCAGTTCCCGGCTCAGGAACAGATCGTAGGCGGCACCGCGGCCAACGGCGATACGCAGCCCATCGCGATCCAGATCTGCCACCTGCCGCGCGGGACTGTCCTCGCGCACCAGGTAGGTTCCTTCGATCTCCACATACGGTGCACTGAAGGCGATGCGGTCGGCACGTGCCGGATCGATGGCGAGAAAAGCCAGGTCCCATGCGTCGTCGGCTGCCGCCGCGACCACCGATGCGGCCGCATCGTGACAGGTGAATCGCGCCTGCACGCCCATCCGCTGCGCCAGCGCGGTGGCCAGCTCCACCGAGGGGCCGCGCGGCGATCGTGCGTCGCCCTGCGCAAGGACCGGATTGCCCAGATTGATGGCGACGCGCAGATGGCCCAGTGGCGCCAGTGCACTTCGGTGATCGGCCAGGGTCATGCAGCGCTCCGCGAAGGGGGGCAGGCCAGCATGCCCGCAACGATGCGCACGGAATGTCAGGGCGGCGCCATCCTGCGACGATGCACCCCATCGCGCATGTCGAGATTCCGGCCAGCGACCTGGCTCGCGCCATCGCCTTCTACCTGCAACTGCATGATGCCGGCCACTGGCGGGCGGCCGAGATCTGCGACAGCGAGGGCAACCGTATTGCGCTGCAGGCGCCGGTGACGTTGTAACCCGGGCACCGTACCGCGCGGTGCTACCGTGATGCGGCGTGCGAGCGCTGCAGCCAATCGGTGATCGCCGGGTCGAGCCGCGCATCGTCCGGCACGCGCAGGCCGAATGCCGACTGCAGGACGTCGCGCACGTCGGCGGCATCGCGCAGCGGACGCTTGAGCGGCGCCTGCCCGGGGCGGTACTCGGTGTAGTTGCCACTGCCGATGGTGCGCCGCCAGTCCGGGCCGGCCAGTGACGCGCGCAGCTGGCCGGGGAAGCCCGAATCCGGGTGCGTGCACACGTACCAGTTGGCCACCACGTTGTCGATCGGCGCTGGCGGCCGCAGGTCGAAGCGGTACAGCGCCCGCCATGCGTCGCCCGCCTGGGCGGACAGCACGAAATCGTCCCCGCCCGGCAGCTGCTGCAGCTGGAAAGACTCATGCGGCGTGGTTTGCGGCGCCGTTTCGTGCAGCCGCAGTGGCACCGTCGGCGTCAGGCCACCGAAGCCGGCATCGACCAGCCAGTCCTCTCCCTCCACGTGCACGCGCAGCAGCAGGTGGGTACGCGCCGTCGGGGCATCGTCCTGTGCTGCCAGCAGCACGCGCGCGCTCAGCGGCTGTGCGTCGAAGCCCACTGTCTGCAGGAGCGCCAGCAGGCCGCCGTTGAGTTCAAAGCAGTAGCCGCCGCGCTGCTGGTCGAGCAGCTTGTGCTGCACGCTGTCGAGATCGATCGGTACCGCGTCGCGCAGCAGGCTGCTGAGGGTTTCAAAGGGGAGCAGGGCGTTGTGGCGCTGCACCAGCAGGGTCAGTCCGGCAAGGTCCAGCGACGGCGGAGCATCCAGTTGCAGGCGCTGCAGATAACGGGGGACGTCGAGCGGGGTCATGGCGAGGGCGGCCGGTTGGAAGAATCACACTGTGCAACCGCAACCGGGGTTGAGGTCAAGCGCGGGCGCTGTGTCACGTCTCCGTCGCCTGGGGCCGGTACAAAGAGCGCAACCGGCACGGTGCGTGCCACGGCTTCGGCAATGTGCCTAAAGTTGCCGCCGGTCAGGCCGATACAGGTGCGTCCTTCCGCCTGGAGTCTGTGATGTCGGCCGTCGTCCCCCTTCGGTCCCTGCGCACCCGTCTCATCGCGATGCGCTCGGCGCTTCCACGCCTGCTGGTCTGGCTGCAGCCGCATCGGCTCAGCGTGGCCAACAAACTCAAGGCCACCCTGCTGGTCTGCGGCGCGGGCCTGGTGGCGATCGCCGCCGTCCATGCCTGGACCGGCCATGCCAGCAGCCAGGCCGCGCGCAGCCAGGCCAGTTACCAGCGTGGCAGCGATCTGGCCGCACGCCTGGCGACGCGGGTGGCGGAGGCGCGTCGCCTGCAGACCCAGTATGCACGCAGTTTCGACGATGCCGACCGCAGCCAGCTGCAGGCGGCCCAGCAGGCACTGCAGGTCGATCTGAAGGCGCTCAGGGCGATGCCGATGGATGCCGGTCGCCGCAAGGCATTGCAGGCGCTCACCGAGGCCGCCGAGGGATTCTCGCAGGGAGTGGCCGCGCTGTTCGAACGTGTGGATGAGATGGGGCGGGGTGATGCCGGCCTGGCTGCACAACTGCAGCAGGCCGCCGATGCCCTGCAGCAGCGGGTGGATGGCCTGGACCGGCCGGCACTGGCGCTGCACCTGCAGAAGATGCGGCGCCAGGAAGCGCTGCTGCTGCTCGATGGCGATTCGACTCATGCCGACCGTGCAAGCGAAGAGAAGCTGCCGTTCGATCTGGCGCTGGCGGGGCTGCCGCCCGACGTGCAGGAGGCGCTCCGCACCGGCATGGACGCCTATCAGTCGGCACTGCTCGGCTATACCGCTGCCCGCGTCGGCCTTGACGTGGAGACGCAATCGCTGATGGAGACGGCTGCCGGCGTGGCGCCCGCGCTCGCCGCCTTCCAGCAGGCACAGGTGAATGCGCTGGCCCTGGCGCAGGCGCGGCAGCAGGCCGGTGCACGCACCATGAGCGTGCTGTTCGCCCTCACCCTGCTGCTGGTGGCCGGCGTGCTGATCACCAGCCTGCTGCTGGTGCTGCGCGCGGTGCGCAGGCCGATCCAGGACACCCTGCGGTTCGCCAGCGACATCGCCGATGACCGGCTCGATACCACGTTGCGCGTGCACAACGCCAACGACGAGATCGGCCAGCTGGCACAGCGCCTGGTGGACATGCAGCAGCGGCTGCGTGCGCGCATCGAGACCGAGCGTGCGATGGCCTGTGGCAACACGCGCGTACGCCAGGCCCTGGACTGCGCGCAGACCGGGCTGATGGTGGTCGATGCCGAAGGCCAGGTGGCCTACGCCAATCCTGCGTTGCGGCACGTGCTGGGCCTGCAGGCCGACGCGCTGGTCGGCACTGACGCGCGGGACCTGCATCCGGCCCTGGCCGGCCTGGTCGACGCGCGCCACCGCCAGGAGCGGGAAATCAGTCATGCCGGTGTGCGCTATCAGTTGATCGCCAATGCCATCGTCGATGACGACCAGTTCCTGGGCGTGGCGCTGGAGTGGCGCAGCCGTGCGCTGGAAACGCTGCTGGAGACCGAGGTGGCGGCACTGGTCGACGCTGCCGCGCAGGGTGACCTGCACGGGCGCATTTCGCTGCAGGGCAAGCACGGTTTCGTGCATACGTTGTCCACCAGCATCAACCGCCTGCTGTCCACCTTTGAAACCAACCTGGGGGACCTGCAGGCACTGCTGGCGGCGTTGGCCCGAGGAGATCTCAGCGTACGCATGGAAGGCCAGCTGCAGGGCGTGTTCGCGCGTATGCGCGACGACGCCAATGCAACCGTCGCGCAGCTGGGCCGCATCGTCACCCGCATCCAGCGCGCCGCTGCCAGCCTGGACAGCGGTGTCGGTGAAATCGTTGCTGGCCATCACGACCTCTCGCAGCGTACCGAGCAGCAGGCGGCCAATCTGGAAGAGACCGCAGCCTCGATGCATGAGCTGACCGACACCGTCGGCCGCAACGCCGACGCCGCCGGACGTGCCGACGCGCTGGTGCAGGGGGCTGCAGCGGTTGCACAGCGGGGTGGGATGGCCGTCGGTCAGGTGGTGGAGACCATGCAGGGCATCAGTGAAGCATCGCGCCGCATCGGGGACATCACCCAGTTGATCGACGGCATCGCGTTCCAGACCAACATCCTTGCGCTCAACGCCGCCGTGGAGGCCGCGCGTGCTGGAGAGCAGGGCCGCAGTTTCGCGGTGGTCGCGGCGGAAGTGCGTCTGCTCGCGCAGCGCAGTGCCGAGGCAGCCAGGCAGATCAAGGCGCTGATCGAGGATTCCGTGGCACGCGTCGGCCAGGGCAGCGTGCAGGCCGCGCAGGCGGGCACCACCATGGACGAGATCGTCGGCAGCGTGCAGCAGCTGGCGGACCTTCTCGCCGGCATCCGCAGCGCCTCGCAGGATCAGCACGCGGGCATCGCCCAGGTGAACCACGCCATCGTGCAGATGGAGGCCAGTACCCAGCGCAACGCCAGCCTGGTGGAAGAAGCCGGCTCGTCGACCGCGCAGATGCAGGCGCAGGTGCGCGCGCTGGCCGAAGCCGTGTCCGCGTTCCGCCTGCAGCCGGACGGTCAGGCCCGCGCGGCGGCGTGATCACGTCCGCCGCCGGGTCCAGCCCGGCGGCGCGGCTCAATACACGTCGCGCCGGTAGCGGCCGCTCTCGAGCAGCGTTTCCACCACCTCGTCACCGAGCGCGCCCCGCAGTACCTGATCCACGCCCTCGGCCATGCCCTGCAGCGAGCCGCAGACATGGATCACGGCGCCACGCTGCATCCATTCCCGCAGTTCATCGCAGGCCGCCCGCAGGCGGTCCTGCACGTAACCGCCTGCTGCGTCGCGCGAGAACGCCAGGTCGACCCGGGCCAGATGGCCCTGCGCCTGCCATGCGCTCACCTCATCGGCGAACAGGAAGTCATGCGCGCGCTGGCGCTCGCCGAACAGCAGCCAGTGGCCGTGCTCGCCTGCGTGTGCCGCCTCGCGTAGCAGGCCGCGCAGGCCGGCGATGCCGGTGCCGTTGCCGATCAGCACCATGGGTGCGCCCGGCACGCGATGGAAGCCGGGGTTGCGGTGCACGCGCGCGGCGATGTGCGCGCCTGCCGGCGCATGCAGCGACAGCCAGCCCGACCCCAGCCCCGGGCGCCCGGTGTCGTCGTGCACCAGGCGCACGACCAGTTCCACCACGCGATCGGCCGGGCAGGAAGCGATCGAATATTCGCGGCCCGGCAGTACGGGCAGGGCCTTCAGCCAGCGTCCGGCATCCTGCACCTGCAGCGCACTGGCCACGTCCGGCAGTTCGCGTTCGCTGGCCAGGCACTGCAGGGTCTGCGTGCCGCCTTCGATCAGCAGCGGTTGCAGCGGGTCCAGTCCATGCGCCAGCAGTACCGCACGGGCATGCGCGGCGCTGTGCCGCGGCGCGATGTGCAGGATGTCGCCGGCCTGCCACTGCACGTCATCCGGCGCGGCCAGCCGGATCCGCCAGATCGGACCACCGACGCTGCCCGGGTTCAGCTGCTGGCGATCCAGCAGCTGCCAGTCGTGCATGCGGGTGGCCGCCGGCAGCACGCTGTCGTCGGCAGCAATGCCGGTCAACAGGCCGAGCTGCTGCTGCCACTGGCGCAATGCCGCGACCGATGCAGCGTCCACGTCGATGCGGTCGAACATCGCGCGGGCACCGTTGCCCAGCAGCCACGCATCGAACTGGCGGCCGAAGGCGCAGTAGTGCGGGTACTGGCGGTCGCCCAGCGCGAGCATGCCGAACTGCAGTGTGGCCAGGTCCAGGGATCGGCCCAGCAGCTGGCGCGAGGCACGTCGTGCCGAATCCGGCGGTTCGCCGTCACCAAAGGTACTGAGCACGAACAGCGCGTGGCTCGCCGCCTGAAGGCGGTGCGCGTCGGTCCTTGCCAGCGGCAATACCTGCACCGCCTGTCCGCTGGCCTGCAGCTGCGCTGCCGCGCGCCATGCCAGCTGCTCGGCCAGGCCGCTCTGGCTGGCATGCACCATCAGCCATGCGGCGCCGTTGGCTGCGGCCGCCGGCAGCGGCTGGCGCAGCGCACGTGCGGCGCGCTGGCTGCGGCGACGGTCGAGATAGAGCAGCCAGCCGGTGATGAAGAACAGGCTCATGCCCAGGCTGCTGAGCATCACGATGATGCGCCCGGGAATCCCGAAGTAGCTGCCCGAGTGCAGCGCGAACACGCTGGTAGCCAGCTGACCGCCAGCGCCCTGGCGCGCGTAGGGACGCGCGTCCAGAATCGCACCGCTGGCAGGGTCGAGCTGCAGCAGATCGTGCGCGCGGTCATGATGGCCGCCGCGCAATGCTGGATCGCCCGCCATGGTCCGCACATTCAGTGCCTGGCCGGGCTTCTCGGGCAGCCGCAGGTCGATGTAACCGGTGCGCACCCCGGCCTGCGCGTACAGCGTCGTTTCCACGCGGCGCAGGTCGAGCACGGCGCCGGCATCGATCACCTGCTTGGCCGGTGGCGCCACGCCGAGCAGGGCATTGGCCGCGCTGCGATACCAGTCGAACGACCACCACAGGCCGGTCAGGGCACTCATCAGGTAGATCAGCAGCACCCAGGTGCCGGCCACCGAATGCAGGCTCCACAGGAAGCCGCGGCCGCTGCGCTTCCATTCCACGGCCAGCCAGCTTCGCCAGTGCCACCAGCGGCGGGGCCAGCGCAGGTAGAGCCCGGACAGCGTGAAGAACAGCAGGGCGATCGCGCAGCTGCCGGTGATCCATTTTCCGCGCTCGCCCGCGGCGAGGTGGCGGTGCAGGTCTTCGACGAAGTCGAAGAAGGCCTGCCCGCGCAGGGCGCTGAAGCGCTCGCCGCTGTATGGGTCGAAGTACACCCAGTGCGCTTTGCCGCCGGCGAAACGGGCCACCGATGGGCGCTGGCCGCTGGCATCCACGCGCAGCCGCTGCAACGGCCGTTTGCTGTCGGCCTGCAGCATCGGCACCAGCTCGCTCAGGGGCAGCGGCTGCTGGCCTTCGGCGTGATGTTCGGCGATGGCGGCGAAGCCGGGGTTGGCGGCGCGCAGCAGTTCATCTTCAAAAGACAGGGCTGCGCCGCTCAGGCCCATGATGGCCAGAACGGTGCCGGCCGTGATGCCCAGCAGCCAGTGCAGTTGGAACAGGACGTTCTTGAACATCGGGGGATGAAAGCCAGGAGGGCTGCCGCCCGCATCCTGCGCAACAGCAAATGAGAATTAGTCGCGTAATTCTCGGGGGCGCCCTGCCTGCGGTCAAGCCGGTGGGGGGGCGCCAGCGACGGGGCCTTCCATGGCCACCGTTGCGCGCACTTGCACCTGCGTCAGAACTTCCAGCCCACCCGCGTGTAATAGAAACCGCCGTTGAATCCGTAGGGCGAATGCACCGGATACTGCGCACCGGCCACGCCCCCCCAGGGGTTGCTGGCCGGCACACGGTCGAACAGGTTCTGCGCGCCCACGCTGACGTACAGGCCCGAATCGAACTTCCAGCCCACTTCCGCATCCACGATCAACGCGCTGCCCCCGTAGATCGGCAGGCCGCCGTCCTCGGCGGAGATCACGCCGCTGTCCAGGTGATCCTCGTACCAGCTGCTGTAATAGTTAAACCGGAGATTGGCGTGGAAGATCTGCCGCTGGTGATTGATGCTGAAGTAGCCTTTGGTCCTGGGCAGCGATTTCTCCAGCTTGTACACGCGCGCTTCGTCGATGAAGTCGGTGTCGTAGCGGTCCACCTTCGTGCGGTTCCAGTTGGCCGCCAGCGAGTAGGTGGTGACCCCGCCGAAGTGGTTGCTCTTGAAGCTGGTCACCAGGTCCACGCCGGTGGTGGTGGTATCGAAGGCGTTGCCGAAGTAGGTTACCTGCGAGATGGACGCGGCTTCCGCATTGCCGCCGGCCACCAGCGCCGCACGCTCCTCCGGAGTGACTGCAAAGCTGGTGCTCAGGGCAATGCGGTCTTCCACCTTGATCTGATAGCCGTCCAGGGTGACCAGCCAGTCACCTTCGGTCCACACCGCACCCAATGACACATTCCTGGACTCTTCCGGAGTAAGCGGCTGCGCGCCCTTGAGCTGGGCAATCGGATTGGTCGGCGGCAGGGTGGCGATGTCTTCCAGTGCGGTACCGCCGAACACGGTGCTGATCTGGCTGATGTTGGCCTGGCCGGGAGTCGGCGCACGGAAGCCAGTGTTGTAAGCGCCGCGCAGAGCGAAGTGCTCGTTGAAGTCGAAGCGCGCGGTGAGCTTGCCGGTGGTGGTGCTGCCGAACGAATCGTAGTCCTCGTAGCGCAGCGCACCGGCCAGCAGCAGCCGCTCGGTGAGCTGTGCTTCCAGGTCGGCGTAGGCGGCCCAGTTGCGACGATCAAAGGTGCCGGCGGTGCGCGTGCTGAATCCGTTGAACCCGTTGGAGCCCAGCGCGAAGCCCTGCTCGGTCAGCGGCCCGATGGCCGTGGATGGGCCGTCACCGGGGCTGATCCTGAAGCTCTCCTCGCGCCATTCGGCACCCATCGCCAGGCGCAGCGGCTGGCTGCTGAAGCTGACCGGGATGTCCCGGCTGACGTCCACGTTGAGGTTCTTTTCGGTCTGGGTATTGCCACCCGGGCGGAAGAACAGCCCGGCCGGCTGGTCGGGACCGAGCGAGGCGTTGACGGTGTTGTAGATGGTGAACTCGATGTCGTTGCGCCCCCAGGAGCCGCTCACGTCCCAGTACCACTCACCCCAGGTGCCTTTGGCGCCGGCGAACACCGAGGCGTCTTCCAGTTTGCCGCCGAAGCGTGGGGTGAAGCCGCCGGGCAGGCTGGACAGGAAGGTAAAGCAGTTGGCGGGCAGGGCAGCCACCGCGCCGCTCACGGTGCCGTACGGCAGCAGGTTGCCGGCGCCATCGCGCAGGGCGATGGTGGGGCAGGCGCCCACGCCGGTCAGGTTGCCCACCAGCAATGTCTGGCCGCCATCGTTGGAGTAGACGCCCGAACGTGCGGTGGGGTCGCGGTAGTAGAACCCGCCATCCACTTCACGCTTGGCGTAATTGCCGAACAGGTAGAACTCCACGTTCTCGGTGTCGTAACCGAGGTTGGCGACCAGCTTGAGGTCGTCGTCCACCTTCGGCGATCCCCAGATCTGCGCAGGATCTTTCACCCCGGGGTAGCCTGCCGCTGCGACCGCGGCGGCATCGTCGCGCTGCACACTGCGCGAGGTGTCGTCGGCGTTGCGCCATTCGGCCGTAAGGGTGGCGAAGCCGTGCTCGGCGAGCGGCAGGCCGATCTGCGCCGAGTACTGGGTGGTGAGCCCGTCGCCCTCGTAGTACTGGCCGGCGAACACCTCGGCGGTGCCGCCTTCGCGCAGCTTCTTCAGGCTGAAGTTGAGCACGCCGGCAATGGCGTCCGAGCCGTATTGTGCCGCTGCGCCGTCGCGCAGCACGTCCACCTGTTCCAGCGCCAGCGAGGGGAACACGGACAGGTCCGGTCCCTGTGCGCCGTCGGACAGTCCGTGGCCGAGGAACGTGATCACCGCCGAGCGGTGGAAACGCTTGCCGTTGACCAGCAGCAGGGTGTTGTCCGGCGGCAGGCCACGCAGGTTGGCCGGACGCACCAGGCTGGCCGCATCGTCGATGGGAATCGTGCTGACGTTGAAGGAAGGCACGAGCACTTTGAGCTGGTCGAGGGCGTCGGTCGCGCCCTGGTTGCGGAACTCTTCACCGCTGATGATGTCGATCGGCACCGCCGACGAGGACACCGTGCGCGGTTTGGTGCGGCTGCCCAGTACCGAAACGGTATCCAGGGTGGTGGCCGCGTCGGGCGTCGTCGATGTGCCGCTGTCCTGCGCCCGAGCAACGGGGCTGGTGGACAGCAGCGCGGTGGCGAGGGCCACCATTACTGCGGATGCCAATGGCGTGATTGCGTCTGGAGCCTGAACACTTCTGCGAATTCCGTGTTTCATGCATGCACCCTGCAGTCGATTTGAGTGGTTTGTCGGTCAGTCGTTCATCCTGTTGGTTCTCCTTGCAGCCAGGGCCCTGGTCGCTAAACGCAGAATTAACAGAACGTAAACCGTACTGCAACGAATCTTTCGTTTTAAGGCGCCAAGACGCGGAATGGATCGCAAAAACAGCCTTATATGGTTGCTCAAGGCATGTACTATGTGCCCAAGGCAACCATCAGGAACGTCCCCGTGTCTGCGCTCACTTCCGATCCCGTCGCACAGGTCCGCGCCTTCAACCGCTTCTACACCCGCAGGATCGCGGTGCTCGAGGAGCGTTTGCTGCACAGCGACTTCACCCTCACCGAGGCGCGGGTGCTGTTCGAACTGGCGGCGGGCCAGGGCATCACGGCTGCGCAGCTGGGCCATCGGCTGGACCTCAACGCGGGCTACCTCAGCCGGCTGCTGAGCGGGCTGCAGGCGCGCGGTCTGGTTCAACGCGAACCGTCGGTGATGGATGCGCGCGCGAACCGGCTGGTGTTGACCGAGGCGGGCCGCGCCGCCTTCGCACAGCTGGATGCAGCGTCCAGCGAAAGCGTCGCTGCCATGCTGGGAGATATCAGCGAAGCAGGATGCCAGCGCCTTCTTGAGGCGATGGCGCACATCCAGGCACTGCTGGGAGGTGCATCGTCGGATTGCGTGCTGCGCGATCCCCGCCCCGGCGACATGGGCTGGGTGATCCAGAAGCACGGCGCGCTGTATGCACGCGAATTCGGATGGAACGCGGAGTTTGAAGCGCTGGTGGCCGACATCGTCACCCGCTACCTGCGCGAACACGACCCGCAGACCGAGCGCTGCTGGATCGCTGAACTGGACGGCACCCCGGTGGGGTCGGTGTTCGTGGTCCGGCACGACGCGCACAATGCCAAGCTGCGGCTGCTGCATGTCGATGCCAGCGCGCGCAGGCGGGGCATCGGGCAGCGACTGGTGGACGAGGCGATGAGCTTCGCGCGCGCGGTGGGCTACAAGCGCATGGTGCTGTGGACCAATGCCGCGCTCATCGACGCCCGCGGCCTGTACGAACGGGCCGGCTTCGAACTGATGACCGAGCAGCACGAGCAGCTGTTCGGCCAGCCACAGGTGTCCCAGCTCTGGGCGCGCTCACTGGTCTGACCGGGATCAGGACGCGTGGATGCCGGCCGCGGCCAGGCTTACAACCGGACCCACGTCTGCACTTCGCCGGCGGCAAACGGCCCCAGCTTCTGCTTCACGATGCGGCCCTGTGCATCCACCAGCACGCTGTAAGGCAGCAGCCCCTGGGCATTGCCCAGCTGCACGCTGGCATCGCGCGGACCGGGCGTCTCCAGCACGATCGGGTAGTCCACCGGCACCCGCTGCAGGAAGCGCTGCACATCTTCGGGTGTATCCAGCGCCAGCCCCAGCACCTGCACGCCGTCAGGTTGCTGCGCCTGCGCGAAGCGCGACAGTTCCGGCATTTCCTCGACGCAGGGCCCGCACCAGCTGGCCCAGACATTGATGAGCAGCGGCCGGCCGGCAAAACGCTGGCGCAGATCGAGCGGCTGTCCCTGCAGGTCCGGCAGCACCAGTGCGGGCAGGGCATCGCCTGCCTGCAGCACGGGCAGCGGTGCTGCAGGTGGCTGCACGTCTGGATCGCCAGCGTCCGCCGCCGGCACCGGCGTCAGCCGATGGCCGGCCCACAGGCCCAGGCCGGCAGCCAGCACCGCGGTCCACAGCAGCGCTGGCCGTTGCCACCTCATCGTGCGGTGCGCAGCAGCGCTTCTTCGACCACGGCCTGGGTAAGCAGGGTCGGCAGCACCGTCGGCGGTGCGCCGGGGCCGTACACCACGTAAAGCGGAACGCCCACGGCCTTGTGCTCATCGAGGAAAGCGGTGATCTGCGGGTCCACGTTGGTGTAGTCGCCGCGCATGTACACCGCGTTGGTGCGCCTGAGCAGCTCCCTGAACTCCGGTCGCGACAGCACGGCGCGCTCGTTCGCCTTGCAGCTCACGCACCAGTCGGCGGTCATGTTGACGAACACCACGCGGTTGTCGGCACGCAGGCGGTCGAGCAGCTGCGGCGAATACTCCACGACGTTCTCGCTGGTGGCCTGTGCCGCACGTGCCGGTGGCTTCAGCTGGGTCACGCCCCACACCGGTACCAGCGCGGCGATTGCCAGCAGCACGCCCAGCAGGCCGGCGGCGCGCTGGCTGCGCCAGCGGCTGCGCTCGAACAACCACAGGCCCAGGGCCAGCAGCAGCAGTCCGCCCAGCGCCAGCGCCATGCCGTCCACGCCACGCTGCTTGCCCAGCACCCACAGCAGCCACAGTGCGGTGGCATACATCGGGAACGCCAGCACGTGCTTGAGCGTTTCCATCCACGGGCCGGGCTTGGGCAGGCGCCGCGCGAGCGCCGGCACGAAGCCGATCAGCAGGAACGGCAGGGCCAGGCCCAGGCCCAGGAACAGGAACACGGCCATCGCCTGTACGGGCGTGGCAACGAAGGCATAGGCGACCGCGCCTCCCATGAACGGACCGACGCACGCGCTGCCGACCACGCAGGCCAGCGCACCGGTGAAGAAATCGCCGGCCGGACCGCTGCGACGGGCGAGTGACTGGCCGAGGTTGCCCAGGCCACCGCCGAGGGTGAACACGCCGGACAGGCTCAGGCCAACCGCAAACATGATGTAGGCCAGTGCCGCGACCACGCCTGGGTGCTGCAGCTGGAAACCGATGCCCACCGCATTGCCAAGCATGCGCAGGCCGACCATCAGCGCGCCGATCACCGCGAAGGCGACCAGTACGCCCAGCGTGTACCACATGGCGTGGCTGCGGGCGCGCTCGGCGCTCTCACCGCTCTGTGCCAGGCCCAGCACTTTCAGCGACAGGATCGGCAGCACGCAGGGCATCAGGTTCAGTACGAGGCCACCGGCCAGTGCCAGCAGCAGCACCCACAGGAACGAACGGTCCGGATCCGGGGTCGTGGCCGGCGGGCGGGTACGCAGCGCGTTGTCGCCCCGCGCATCGGCGGCGAACCCTGCCTGCGCGCCGGCCACATCGGCACGCGCCGGTTCGCTGTTCGGCACGGTCGGCAGCAGGCGCAACGGGGTGCCGTTGGCCGCCTCGCGCGGTGCGGCGCTGCCCGCCGGCAGCGGTCGGATCATTTCGCTGCGTGGCGCAGGCTGGCCGGCGTGGGCGCTGATCTTTCCCGCGGGGATCGACAGCTTCACCCGGCGGGTCATCGGCGGGTAGCAGATGCCATCGGTCTGGCAACCCTGGAAGGTCACCACCAGTGTGCTGTCCACCGCGTCGGTCACCGTGCGGCGTAGCGGCAGCGGCACTTCGACCTGGTTGAAGTACACCGACACATCGCCGAAGTGCTCGTCGCGATGCGACTGCGCGGCGGGCCAGCGCGGCGTATCTGCCAGCACACCGGCACTGCCTTCCAGCTTCAGTGAAGTGCGATCGCGATACAGGTAGTAGCCCGGCGCGGGACTGAAGCGCAGCAGCAGGGTGTTGCCATCGCTGGCGATCGCGTCGAAGCCGAAGGCCTGTTCGGAGGGCAGCGGAAGCGCCTGGCTGTTGCTGCTGCCGGGCAGGCGCAGGCCACCACCGCTGCCGGCCCCGGCAAGCGGAGTGTTGAACGCGCTCACGCCGGTGACCCGCGCGGTTGGCAGGGCGGCTGCGGCGCCACCGCCACCACCGGGCAGTGTCACCTGGACCACGCGCTTCTGCGGCGGGTAGCAGACACCGGCATCGGCGCAGCCCTGGTAGCGCACTTCCAGGCTGAGGGTGCCGGCCGCATCCGTCGGGGCGCCCGGCAGCGAAACCTGCAGGCGTTCGCGGTAGGTCTCGACCTCGCCGAAGAAATCGTCGTGGTGCTTGGTGCCGCTGGGCATCTGCAGCGCACCGGCATTGAAGGCCGGGTCGGCCTTGACGCTGGTGCGGTGGCGATAGAGGTAGTACCCCGGCGCGATCTTGAACTGCAGCTGGATCTGGTTCCGCTCCGGCGCACTGGCGGTCAGCGCGAACGCCTGGTCCACCGGCAGCAGATCTTTCTCGTCCAGGGCGAATGCAGGCAGGGCCAGCGAGAGCAGGGCGCACAGCGCGGCGGCACGGGCAAACAGATTCATCAAGCGGTGTCCTCCCGGGTCTGCGCCCGGATCCAATCCAGATAGGCCGGCAGTCCGGCCCGGGCTTCGACCGCGATGCACTCGGGGAGTTCATACGGATGCAGTTCGACGATCCGTGCCATCGCTGCCTCCACGCGGCTGGCCGTAGTCTTCACCAGCAGCTGCAGCTCGGCATCGGTAGTGACCTCGCCCTGCCAGCGGTAGGTCGACTGCGCCCCTTCCAGGCGCGTCACGCAGGCGGCCAGGCGCTCGCCGACCAGCGCATGCGCGATGCGCTCGGCACTGGCCCGGTCCGGGCAGGTGGTCAACAGCAGCAGGACGGGATCGACGGTCGGCATGACCGTCGAGTATAGGGCCGCCGCCGGATCAAGGTCCGGCGGCGGCGATGGACCGCTGCGTTGCGCGGTCAGTTGGCCAGCTGGCAGGTCGCCGGCTTGGCCGAGGTGAACAACGCCGGCGTCGCCCACTCGGGGTGGTCGATGAACGGGTTGCGGTTGCCCTGGAAGCTGTAGATCACGTCGTTGCGCGCGCGCTCGGCGTCGTCCGGCGGATCGGACAGATGCCAGTCGATCAGGGTCGAGAGCAGGCCCATGTAGGCCGGCGAACTGCTGGTCCTGACGATCCGGCTGCGGTCGTCGGTCAGCTCCAGGTCCGGCTCGGACTGGCCTGTGGCTGCATCCTTGCCGCCCTCGTAGCGGATCGCCATGTACATCACCGCGCGCGCCATGTCGCCCTTGCGATGGCCCCACACCTCGAAGGTGCCGGTGTTGCCGTCCGGCGTGCGCACCCAGTTGGAATTGCCCGGGTAGCCGCCGCTGCCGCCGCCATGGCCGTTGTTGGCCTCGGTGGCGCGCTCGCCACAGTTGGCATCGCACTTGCCGAACGGCTTGTTGCCGCGGTCGGCATTCCACTGCGCATCGGTCAGGTACAGCATGTGGGTGTCGGTGTAGGGCGCGTAGGGCAGGCCCTTGTCGCCGGTGGTGCTGGCAAAGCCCAGCGAGTTCGGCCAGGTGTGCTCGCGGTTGTAGGTCAGGCCGCTGCCCGTGCCAGCGCGATCGCTGACCTTGGCGTAGCTGCGGTTGCGATAGGCATCGAGGATGCGGTTGGGATTGTTCGGATCCTCGTCGGCGATCTCCAGGATGGTCCAGGTGCTGGTGCCCGACCCGCTGTACGGATAGGCGGTGTGGCCCTTGATGGTCGCGTGCAGCGAGCAGCGCAGCTGGCTCGGGCTGGAGGTGTTGACCCTGGAGTAGTAGCCCGCCGGTACGCCGGGATTGCCCGGATCGGGGTTGCCCGTGGCGCTGGCCACGGTGAAGGCGATGCGGCTGTCGGCAGCCGGATGCGCGCCCTGCAGGTCGGTGATGCGCGCGGCGCGGATGTCGAAGCGGCAGGCCTCACCGGCCACCAGCGCGGTGTTGGTGGACAGCTTCACGCTCCTGCCGCTGGCCGGGTGGGTCAGCGGTACGCTGCCGGAGGCGCCGCAGCTCAGCGCGAAGGCGCCGCTGGCCAGGTTCACCGTCTCGCTGAACACCACTTCCAGATCGGCCGCGGCCGGGAACGTGCTGCTGCCCTGGGCGGGGGTGGTGGTGGACACCGATGGCGGCGTATTGGGACCGGGCGTACCCCCACCGCTGAAGGTCTGGCCGTTGTTGCAGCTGCCGAAGGTCTGCGTCGCCGATTCGGCCCAGGTGAAGTGGGCGTACTGGCTGCCGCTGCCCGTCAGCTGCAGTGAGGTGCCAGGGGCCGTGCTGTTGGTCTCGGCCACCGGAATGTTCTGGCTGGTCATGCCTGCGGCAGGACCGCCGGAGGCAGTGATCGTGCCCTCATAGCTGAGGAACTGGACCACCTTGCCGCTGGCGTCGACCAGCGCGATGCCGTCGTTGGGACCGTTCTGGATGCCGTTGGTCGGATAGCTGACCACGGCCAGGGTGGCGCTGCCGCACCCGGCGGCGCTGCCGGCAGGGA
This sequence comes from Stenotrophomonas sp. STEN225, assembly GCF_056756445.1. NCBI lineage: Bacteria > Pseudomonadati > Pseudomonadota > Gammaproteobacteria > Lysobacterales > Lysobacteraceae > Stenotrophomonas > Stenotrophomonas sp. STEN225. The sequence goes on from NZ_JBRRBV010000010.1 coordinate 72,741, forward strand.
CGGCCGTGTTGGCGTACACCGAAGCGGCCGACGGCGTGCTGCCGTTGTAGAGATACAGCCGATAGCCGGACAGATCCTCGCCGGCGGTGGCCACGACCTCGATCGCCTCGCCGACGTCACCGGCTGCGGTGCTGTCGTCGTAATGCAGTTCGTTGATGAAGACCTCGGCCTGGGCCGGCGCGGTGGCCAGGGCCAGCACGCAGGCGGTGGCGAGCGGGGACAGCAATCGCATCGACGACTCCTTGTGATTGGGAATGCGCGGCCGAGCCTAAGGCCGATCCAGTGACACTTTGTCGTAAATGAACGTCAGATATCTGACAGTGCGACGTTGGTCACCTAATTCGGGGCCACCCCACCGCACTGCCGCAGCGTCCGGCGCGGAAACTTTTTTCGCGACGCCCCTTGAAAGCCTCCCGGGGGGCTCCATCTCTGCCGTGCTCCCGACCTTGTCGGGTTTCTTCACGTGCGGTTCTGGCACTCGCCTGGTGCGAGTGCTAACATCGCCGGACTTTTTTAGACCAATCAATCACTTAAGAGGTCTCCTATGAGCATCAAGCCGCTGCACGACCGCGTTGTGGTCAAGCCGATCGAAGCCGACGAAATCTCCGCCGGTGGCATCGTCATCCCCGACTCGGCCAAGGAAAAGTCCACCAAGGGTGAAGTCGTGGCCGTCGGCCCCGGCAAGCCGCTGGACAACGGCAGCGTGCGCGCGCCGTCGCTGAAGGTCGGTGACAAGGTCATCTACGGCCAGTACGCCGGCAGCTCGTACAAGAGCGAAGGCGTCGAGTACAAGGTCCTGCGCGAAGACGACGTGCTCGCCGTCATCGGCTGAGCCCCGCCGCGACCTGTTTCAACCTGATCCCCACATCCCAGCCGCCGGGCACGGCCCGGCGCGACCAATGAGGTAATTGCAATGGCTGCCAAGGATATCCGTTTCGGTGAAGACGCCCGTTCGCGCATGGTGCGCGGCGTCAACGTTCTCGCCAATGCCGTCAAGGCCACCCTCGGCCCGAAGGGCCGCAATGTCGTGCTCGAGAAGAGCTTCGGCGCCCCGACCATCACCAAGGACGGCGTCTCCGTCGCCAAGGAAATCGAACTGGCTGACAAGTTCGAGAACATGGGCGCGCAGATGGTGAAGGAAGTTGCTTCGCGCACCAACGACGACGCCGGCGACGGCACCACCACCGCCACCGTGCTGGCCCAGGCCCTGATCCGCGAAGGCGCCAAGGCCGTTGCTGCCGGCATGAACCCGATGGACCTCAAGCGCGGTATCGACAAGGCCGTCGTGGCTGCCGTCACCGAGCTGAAGAACATCTCCAAGCCGACCGCTGACGACAAGGCGATCGCCCAGGTCGGCACCATCTCGGCCAACTCGGACGAGTCGATCGGCCAGATCATCGCTGACGCGATGAAGGAAGTCGGCAAGGAAGGCGTGATCACCGTTGAAGAAGGCTCGGGCCTGGACAACGAGCTGGACGTGGTCAAGGGCATGCAGTTCGACCGCGGCTACCTGTCCCCGTACTTCATCAACAACCAGCAGTCGCAGACCGCTGACCTGGATGACCCGTTCATCCTGCTGCACGACAAGAAGATCTCCAACGTCCGTGACCTGCTGCCGGTGCTGGAAGGCGTCGCCAAGGCCGGCAAGCCGCTGCTGATCGTGGCCGAGGAAGTCGAAGGCGAAGCGCTGGCGACCCTGGTGGTCAACACCATCCGTGGCATCGTCAAGGTTGTGGCCGTGAAGGCCCCGGGCTTCGGCGATCGTCGCAAGGCGATGCTGGAAGACATGGCCGTGCTGACCGGCGGCACCGTGATCTCCGAAGAAGTGGGCCTGTCGCTGGAGAAGGCCACCATCAAGGACCTGGGCCGCGCCAAGAAGGTGCAGGTCTCCAAGGAGAACACCACCATCATCGACGGCGTGGGCGACAAGGCTGCGGTCGAATCGCGCGTTGCGCAGATCAAGACCCAGATCCAGGACACCTCCTCGGATTACGACCGCGAGAAGCTGCAGGAACGCGTGGCCAAGCTGGCCGGCGGCGTTGCCGTGATCAAGGTGGGTGCGTCCACCGAAATCGAAATGAAGGAAAAGAAGGATCGCGTCGACGACGCCCTGCACGCTACCCGTGCAGCCGTTGAAGAAGGCGTGGTTCCGGGCGGCGGCGTTGCACTGGTCCGTGCGGTCACCGCGCTGGCCGGCCTGAAGGGCGCCAACGAAGACCAGAACCACGGCATCCAGATCGCCCTGCGCGCGATGGAAGCCCCGCTGCGCGAGATCGTCGCCAACGCCGGCGAAGAGCCGTCCGTCATCGTCAACAAGGTCAAGGAAGGCAGCGGCAGCTTCGGCTACAACGCCGCCACCGGTGAGTTCGGCGACATGCTGCAGTTCGGCATCCTGGACCCGACCAAGGTGACCCGTTCGGCGCTGCAGAACGCGGCCTCGATCGCTGGCCTGATGATCACCACCGAAGCCATGGTTGCCGAAGCTCCGAAGAAGGACGAGCCGGCCCTGGGCGGCGCCGGTGGCATGGGCGGCATGGGTGGCATGGGCGGCATGGACTTCTAAGGTCTGCGTTGTTCCCGATGAAGTGAAAAACCCCGCCGCAAGGCGGGGTTTTTTTGTGGGCGTTGGCTTGTCTCATAAGCCCCTGTTCGCAGAGACCTGGTGGTCGTATGATGCAGTAGGCTCCCGGGGCTAGCAGCTTGGCCCCTACTCGGGGGATTTCGGAGTGCTGACGGCATGAAAGCTTTCAAAAGCGAAAACGCCAAGCAATTGTTGAGTGACCCCAAGCGATCGGCGCAGTTGCGCGATTTGTTGGTTAAGGGGGCTGAACTGGATGATTTTTTGTCCGGCTCCAGACTTGTACATGAGGGTGCAGGTGTTCGGGCGTCGCGCGAAGTGCAGAAGTCGTTGACTCATGCTTTGCAGGCCAACCGGGCGAATATCGCAGAGATCCAGCGGCAACTGCAGCAGTTGCAGGCGGAATTAGAGAAGTTGAGATCAAGGGCCGAGGCACGGACATCAAAAGCATCCTCCTCATCTCAGTCAGCGTCTCGTCGTGAGCCAGATGTGTCAGAACTTGATCGCATCGGTGAGCGCCTTCAGGCGGTCCGGAACGTCTTGAACAAGTAGATCGTCGCATTTCAGGAAACACGACGGGGCACTCAAGGATGAATGTAGCGCTACCCGCGTTGATCGTTTTCTTTCTTCTTGTCCCTGGGTTCATTGCTAGATCCCAAGTCCAGAAGATCGAGAGTGAAGTTCTCGATTACTCCCCTTTCGGTGCAGTTGTCGCCCAAGCGCTGGTTTGGGCTTTCCTGCTTCACGCCCTCTGGCTCACAGGCATGCATTTGTGGACAAGCCGGGAGTTTGCACCCGAGCATCTACTCGGAATGATGTCAGCCAGCTCGAGCCTGCAGTCTGATTCTGTACGTTCCGTCGCTGGTCAATGGAAGGAAATCGCTCTTTACTTTGGATCCATGGTTGCGTTTGCCTACATTGGACCAATGGTTGTCAGGACAATCATCGTGAGGTGCAAGCTGGATCGAGAAGGACGCTGGTGTTCCTCTCTCTGTAGATTCAATCGTGCGCCTTGGTACTATCTCCTTACTGGAGCGGATCTTCGCGATGATCAGAAGGCTGATGCCATCATGATCAGTGCGGTGGTGAGTGTTGGCGGAACTGCCCACCTGTACGTGGGTTACCTGGAAAAATGGCACGTCGATAGGGACGGAAAGCTCGATCGTCTGGTGATAAGTAAAACGATGCGACGCGCGTTCTCTTCGGACAAGCCTGCTGAAGGTGAAGCCGATGCGATGGGAAGGTTCTATCGTGTAGACGGGGATTTTTTCGTCCTGCGTTATGACCAGATATCCACACTGAACGTGTCTTACCGCGAGCTCCCGGCCCCGGCAGAACTCGATCTGCTGACTCTCTCCACTCAGATTGAAGAGATTGAAAGGATGGTTGGCGAAGACGACTCGGCAGTTGTACGCAACTAGCGCACGAATGCCTTCGTAGCCCCGTATTCCCATTCCCACGGCACCCCCGTCTCGCCCAGCACGAAGCGCACCAGTGCCGGAAAGGTCGCTTCGGCGCGCACATCGTTGCCCAGGATCACTACGCAGCGTTGGCCTTGTTCGACGCACACCAGCGTGTTGCCCACCGCATCGTCATGTCCGCCCTTGTAGAAGCCTGCGCCCTGTGGACCGGTGAATGTCACCACGCCCAGTCCCGCAGCCAGGTTTCTGCGCCGCTGCGCCACCGGCAGTTCCGGCTGCAGCGTCGGGAACTGGCTGGCGGTGGTGATCGGCAGCTGCGGCCGCACCAGCTCCCGGCGCATCGATGCCGACAGCCCCTGGCCACTGACATAGCCGGCCGCGAAATTGCCCATGTCGGCGATGGTCGTGTCCATCGAACCGGCGGCACGCACGCGGCTGCGTTCATCGTGCGGTTCCGTCGTGCCTTCGGCGGTCCAGCCGTCGGCCAGATTCGTGGCGAAATCCTCGCGCCACATCATGCTGGTGCGGGGCATGCCGAAGCGGTCGAATACGCGCTGCTGCATGAGCGTACCCACGTCCTGGCCCAGCCCGCGCTCCAGCACGAACTGCAGCAGGATCAGGCCTTCGCCGGAATAGCCATAGCGGCTGCCCGGATCGAAGTGGAATTTCAGTTTTCCGTCCGGCTCCAGGAATGCAAAGTTGGCAAAGCCGCTGGTATGGTTGAGCAGCAGGCGCGGGGTCAGCCGGCGCCAACGTTCGTCGCCGGCCAGCACGGTGTAATCGGCGTACTTCTTCGGCTCGGCCGGATAGTCCGGTAGCGGTCTGTCCAGCGCGCTGGCGATGCTGGCATCCAGATCGATCACCTTGTCCTGTGCAAGCTGCGCGATCAGGTGGCCGAAGGCCATCTTGGTCAGCGATGCCGCATACATCACCGTGTCGGTCTGCAGCGGTTCGCCGGCAGCGTTGCGCTCGCCATAGGCGGCGACGTGCACGACCTTGCCACCGTCGACGACGGCCACTGCCATCCCGCGGGCGTGGGCGACCTGCATCAGGCGCTTGGCTTCGGCATCGATCCGGGCCGGGGAGGGCACGGGAGGGGGAGCGGCCATTACGGCGGCGGGGAACAGCGTCAGCAACAGCAGGACGGCACGGCGCATGCGTGGAACTCCTGGCGGGACGTGGCGCGATGCTACCGCAGCTTCGGCTGCTTACAGCCCCCAGCGCGGGGAGCGCGCCCGGCCGGGCTCGGCGGCAGGCCCTGTAGGTGTTGCGTTCCATCCCGTCATGAATATGATTAGGCACCTAAACATGTTGTAAATCACCGTGCTTGAGGCAAAACATGGCGCCCTTCTGGATGAGGCCCGGCGACGTGGCCAAGCCAATGTCGCCCTGCTGCATCTGTGCTTCCAGCTGCTGTCGCTGTCCTCGGCGATCGATCGCGACTGCGCCAGCCGGCTGGCACCGCACGGGCTCAGTGAAGGTCGCTTCATCGTGCTGTTCCTGCTGCACGGTGCCGGCGGCACACTGTCGCCGCATGCGCTGGCCGAACGTGCAGGCGTGACCCGCGCCACCATCAGCGGCCTGCTCGATGGCCTGCAGCGCGAAGGGTTGCTGCAGCGGCGCAGCGATGCCGCCGATGGCCGTCGCCTCCAGATCGTGCTGACCGTGCAGGGCAAGCGCTTGGCCGAAGACCTCTTCAATCAGCACACGCAGTGGATCGCGGGCCTGTTCAACGGCCTGGACACTGCCGAGCAGGTGCAGCTCTCACAGCTGCTGGCCAAGGTGTGGCAGCACACCGGCGGCGGACGGAAGGACCCGCAGTGAGCGCAGCGATCAGCCCGGCGCGAAAGCATCAACTGGATACCGGGACAGCCGCCAGCACGCATCTGGCGGAATGTCTGGCCGTGGATTTCGCGGTGTTGCTGCAGACCGTTGCGGTGCTGCCGGAGACTGCCATTCAATGCATGCGCGATGCCGCCAGCAAAGGCATTACCCAGCGCATGGTTCTGGCGGCAACGCTGTTGCGTGAGGCCAGGCAGGGTGATCCTGCACAATGGCAGTCGCATGCATCCGACACCGTGCGCGGCTGGGCCTGCTACCTGATCGGTGGCGATGCCACCGCCTCCCTGCCGGTGAAGCTGGAGAAGATGCGCCCGTTGGCAGATGATCCGCATTTCGGCGTGCGCGAATGGGCGTGGCTGGCGCTGCGCACCGACATCGTTGCCGGGCCACTGCTGGCGCTTGAATGCCTGCAGCCGTGGACGCAGGAACCGTCCGCCCATCTGCGCCGGTTTGCCTGTGAAGCACTGCGTCCCCGTGGCGTCTGGGCGGCGCACATCGCTCTTTTCAAGCAGCATCCCGAACACGCGCATTCGCTGCTGGAGGCACTGGCTGATGATCCCGAACGCTATGTGCAGGATTCCGTCGGCAACTGGCTCAACGATGCCGGGAAGACCCAGCCGCAGTGGCTGCGTGACCTGTGCACACGCTGGCAACGCGAGCGCGACAGCCCTGCCAACGCCTACATCCGCAGGCGCGCACTGCGTTCACTGTGATCCGGCGGGTGCCGGCCCATGACCGGGCCATCGGGCCCGGTCACATTGCGCGGACGCGGCTAGTGGGGCTGCAGGCGTTCGGCCGCATGCGTGGCCAGCCCCAGGGATGCCAGCATCAACCCTTCCATCACCCGGTCGCTCACGTGATGTTCGGGCGCGGCATTCTGGCGGCAGCGTTCGGCGGCCAGCAGCACCTCCTGCACGATGCGCAGGCCGGCCAGTGCGCCATCGGCATCGGCCAGCATCATGCGCCGGCCGTTCGCTGGATGGCGTTCGGGCCAGGGTTGGCCATCGGCGGCCGCACCGCTGCCGATGCGTTGCAGGTGGGCGACCAGACTGTTGGGATCGATCGGCGCCTGATCGGCATTGGCCGGATCGGGGTGGGCACCCGGGAAGGGAACGTGTGGTGTTTTCATGGCGTGTGCTCCGTACAGGACAGACGACACCGCCACCGGAAGAGGTGGCGGACGGTACGTGGCGGCAAAGACCGGGTCACTGATCCGGCGGGCGCAAGCGCCCCCCCGCACCGCCCGCCATGGAACGCGGACGGATTGCCAGCCGGCGCCGCCCAAGGCGACGCCGGCTGACAAACGCGAACTTCAGTGACACACGGGCTTTGCCGACCCGGCCACCCTTTTCCGGTGGCAAACCATCTTGAGCACATGTCCGCGTGGGATGCCAAGGCAGTACGCGACACGTCATGGAGACGGAGGAGGTATCGCATATGCCGTTGCCCGTATAACCGCGCATTGAGCGCCTGCAGGCCCCTTCCGGGCCGAAGGGTGGGAAGCCTGGAAGGAAGATCTCAACGCGGTGGCACCATCGGTCCAGTCGCGACACGATCGATCCGTACACCGGCACATGCGCCGGTCATCCGGACGCGGTAAACAGTGCATTGCCCACGTCTACCCACAGGGAAGTCGATCATGCAGAGCACGCTCCAGGTCACGCTGTTCGGCCCTCCCGGCGACACCCCGGCGTTGCAGTTGCCGGATGTGGACGGGCCCTCGGTGGCGATACCGGAATCGACACTGCGGCGGCTGGTCTCCGATCTCTACACGGCGCGGTCCCTGCTCAACCCCGAGCAGTTGGAGGAGGCGAGGCGGGAGCTGGATCAGGTGCTGGAGCGCTGGGCCGATATCCACGAGGGCCTGCTGCTGGACGTGGAAGTGCATGGCAGCCGCTAGATCGTCGTGCTGCTGAACCGCTTCCCCAGTTGCGGATGAAACATTTTGTGCTGCGCAGAAGCTGTGCTATCAATACATCCCATGAACGCAGCCGCTACCCGCTTTTACTGGTATTACTTTCCGAAGCCACTGGCGGAGGAAGGACTGCGCTCACCCTGAAGAAAGCTTCAGACGCATTCCCGAAAGCCGCCAGCGAACCTGGCGGCTTTTTTCATGCCGCCTCGCTGGGGACCCCCTACGTACCGGAGACCTCCCCCATGCCCCCCCATACCGACGACCTGCGTATCCGCACCATCGAACCGCTCACACCGCCTGCCCAGCTGCTGGCGATGCTGCCGTGTGACGATGAAGCCTCCGACACCGTCAGTGCTTCGCGCGCGGCCCTGCACCAGATCCTGCATGGCCGCGACGATCGCCTGGCGGTCGTGGTCGGCCCGTGCTCGATCCACGATCCGAATGCGGCCATCGAGTACGCACAGCGCCTGAAGCCGCTGCGCGACGCGCTGGCCGGCGAGCTGGAGATCGTCATGCGCGTGTACTTCGAGAAGCCGCGCACCACGGTGGGCTGGAAGGGCCTGATCAACGATCCGGACCTGGACGGCAGCTTCCGGATCGACAAGGGCCTGCGCATTGCCCGCGGCCTGCTGCGCGACATCAACAAGCTGGGCCTGCCGGCCGGCGTTGAATTCCTCGACGTGATCTCGCCGCAGTACATCGCCGACCTGGTGGCATGGGGAGCGATCGGCGCACGCACCACCGAAAGCCAGGTGCACCGCGAACTGGCCTCCGGCCTGTCGTGCCCGGTGGGCTTCAAGAACGGCACCGATGGCAACGTCAAGATCGCGGCCGATGCGGTCGGCGCGGCCTCCAACCCGCATCACTTCCTGTCGGTGACCAAGCAGGGCGGCACCGCCATCGTTTCGACCACCGGCAACCCGGATTGCCATGTGATCCTGCGCGGCGGCAAGCAGCCGAACTACGACGCGGCCAGCGTGGCCGACGCCTGCCAGGCACTGGCCAAGGCCAGGCTGCCGACGCGGCTGATGATCGATGCCAGCCATGCCAACAGCCTGAAAAACCCGGAAAACCAGCCGAAGGTGATCGAAGACATCGCCGTTCAGCTGGAGGACGGCGAACAGCGCATCGTGGGCGTGATGATCGAGAGCCATCTGGTGGGAGGCCGGCAGGAACTGGTGGAAGGCCAGCCGCTGGTCTACGGACAGAGCATCACCGATGGCTGCATCGACTGGGACACCACCGTGACGGTGCTGGAGCGACTGGCTGCGGCCGTGCGCGCCCGTCGCGAAGTGACGGTGTCAGAAGCCGCCTGAGCGCGGCATGTGTGTGGATGGCGGCCTGCGCCTGCGGGGGTGCGGCCGCGATCAGGGCCGGTCGGAGTTGGAGACCGGCCCGTCCGCACCGGCGATGCGCCTGGCGCTGCGCATGAGCGACAGCGCCAGGTCCATCGCCGGGGTGGTGCAGGGCACGAAGGGGAGCGCCGGGCCACGCCCGGCGAACACGCCATCGTTCAATGCACTTCGTCGTGATACACGAACTTCGGCATTTCCCAGCGGTAATGGATCGCCAGCAGGCGCAGGGCGAAGCCGCCCGCCAGGCAGCACAGGATGGCCGTGGCATCGGACACGTTCCAGTGCAGCAGCAGCAGATAGGCGGCGCCGGTCAGCAGCGCGATGATCGCGTACAGCTCCTTCTGGAAGATCAGGGGCACTTCGTTGCACAGAATGTCGCGCAGCACGCCGCCGAACGCGCCGGTCAGCATGCCGGCGATCAGCACGATCGGCGTGGCATGACCGGCCTCGCGTGCGATCGAGCAACCGATCAGGGTGAAGGCGATCAGGCCCAGGCCGTCGAGCACCAGGAAGGTGCGGCGGAAGTGGTGCATCCAGCGTGCGACCCAGGTGGCGATCAGCGCCGCGCACACGGTGAAGCCGAGGTACTCGGGATGTTTGACCCAGCCCAGCGGATAGTGGCCAAGCAGGATGTCGCGCAGTGAACCACCGCCAAGCGCGGTAACGCAGGCGATCATGACCACGCCGAACAGATCCATGCGGCGGCGTCCCGCGGACAGTGCGCCGGTCATGGCTTCGGCGGAAATGGCGATCAGGTAGATGATGGACAGCAACATGGAACAGGCTCCGGACGCGGTGGGGCCGGCCATGCGCGGACGCCGCCATTGCCTGCGCAATGAAGGGATGACGATGACCGGTGCCGCTCCCGCTGTCCTTTTGCCTGAGAGTTCAGCGGCGTAGGCCGCGTGCCCCTTCGGCGGATCGTACCGGGCATGCCCGGTGACCTCTCTCCAGCTCGGCGAGTCGAATGCATGGTTGGTGGGATTCCAGCCCACCGGCCTGAGCGATCATGGGAGCCTGCGCCTTCGGCGGGCGCCAGCGCGGCGCCTCTCTCCTGCATTCGCGGGCAGTATATCCGCTGCGGTGCAGCACGGCATAATCCCGGCATGGCCCCGTCCCACCGCCCGTGGTTCCTGTACCTGCTCGAATGCCGCGATGGCAGCTACTACGCTGGCATCAGCACCGACGTGGACGCGCGTTTCGCCGCCCATCGCGCCGGTACGGGGGCGCGCTACACCCGGGCCCGCCCGCCGCTGCGCATCCTGGCCGTGCGCGAGTACCCGGACCGCTCCGCCGCCTCGCGCGCCGAATGGCAGCTCAAACAGCTGCCGCGCGAGCGCAAGCTGGCGTGGTTGCAGGCATTGGATTCCGCATCTTTGTAGCGCCGTGCCCAGGCACGGCGCATCGCAGTCAGTCGCGACGCGACGTGGGGTCAGATCCCTTTCCGCAGGAAGGGGATCCGACCCCGTTGCAGACCTGCGCTACCGTTTCGGCCGGCGGTCATCCTGGTCATCGCCGAAGATGATGCGTGCGCTGCGCTGGTAGCTCCAATACGCCACCGCCCAGTTCAGCAGCACCACGATGCGGTTGCGGAAGCCGATCAGGAAGAACACGTGCGCGGCCAGCCAGAACCACCAGGCCAGCACGCCCGACAGCTGCAGGCGCCCCAGGTGCACGATGGCGGCCATGCGGCCGATGGTGGCCAGGTTGCCGTAGTCCGCGTACTTGAAGGGCCCGGGCTCCGGCCTGCCGTGCAGGCGTGCACGGATGACCTCGGCCACGTACTTGCCCATCTGCTTGGCCGCGGGCGCCACGCCGGGCACGGGCTTGCCGTTGGCCTGGTTCACCGCGGCCAGATCGCCGGCCACGAACAGTTCCGGATGCCCGGGCAGGGTCAGGTCCGGCTGCACCTGCACGCGCCCGGCACGGTCCAGCGGCACGTCCAGCGTGCGCGCCAGTGGCGAGGCGGCCACGCCGGCCGCCCACACCACGGTGCGCGCCGGCACGAACTGGTCACCCAGCGTGAAGCCCTGGCTGTCGATGTTGCTCACCGGCGTTCCGGTCAGCACTTCCACACCCAGCTTTTCCAGCTGCCGGCGCGCCTTCAGCGAGAGCACTTCCGGGAACGAGGACAGCACGCGTGGACCGGCTTCCACCAGGCGCACCTTGGCGCTGGCCGGATCGATGTGGCGGAATTCATTGCGCAGCGTATGGCGTGCAATCTCGGCCAGGGTGCCCGCCAGTTCGACGCCGGTCGGGCCGCCGCCGACGACGGCAAAGCTGAGCCACGCCGCCTTCCTGGCCGGGTCCGGTTCGGCTTCGGCGCGCTCGAACGCCAGCAGCAGCTTGCGGCGCAGGGCAATGGCATCGTCGAGGGTCTTCAGGCCGGGCGCATCATCGGCCCACTGGTCGTTGCCGAAGTAGGCGTGAGTGGCGCCGGTAGCCAGCAGCAGGCTGTCGTAGTCCAGCGTGCTGCCGTCGGCCAGCCGCACCTGGCGGACCTGCCTGTCGATGGCCACGACCTCACCGAGCCGCACTTCCACGTTGCGCTGGTGGCCGAGGATGTGGCGCAGCGGTGCGGCGATGTCCGGCGCTGACAGGCCTGCAGTGGCGACCTGGTACAGCAGCGGCTGGAACAGGTGATGGTTGCGGCGGTCGACCAGGGTGATGCGGATGCGTTCGCGTGCCAGCGCACGGGTGGCCCAGAGGCCGGCAAAACCGCCGCCGACAACGACCAGGTGGGGAACGCGCTCACGACTCATCGACTCACTCCAGGGGGCATGGGGAACCGTCCGGCATCTTCGCACGGCGGCGGCCTGTCACGTCAGCGTGCGCGCGGATCGGCGATACTCGGATTCAGGCAACCGCCAGCGAGAGGCCCATGAGCGAACCGGAAAAGCGCATCGCCCTGTTGATCGACGCCGACAACGCGCCCGCATCGAAGATCGACGAAGTGCTGGCGGAGGTGGCCCGCTACGGCGTGGCCAATGTCCGCCGTGCCTACGGCAACTGGAAGAGCCCACGGCTGAAAGGCTGGGAGGCGGTGCTGCACGAGTACGCGATCCGGCCCATCCAGCAGTTCGCCTACAGCAAGGGCAAGAACGCCTCGGACATGGCCATGGTGATCGATGCGATGGACCTGCTGTACGCGCGCAACCTCGACGGCTTCGCCATCGTCTCCAGCGATGCTGATTTCACTCCAATGGTGATGCGTCTGTTGACCGACGGGGTGAAGGTGTATGGCTTCGGCGAAAAGAAGACGCCGGAACCCTTCGTCAATGCCTGTTCCAAATTCACCTATCTGGAAGCACTGGGCCAGGCCCATGCCAGCGTGCCGGAAGTGGAACAGGGCACGGCAGAGCCGGGTGCCATCGAGCCGGCCACCGGTGAAACGGGCAGCGGCGAGGAAGTGCGCCCGCGCAAGAGCGGCGCGGAAATGCGCAGCGATACACGTCTGGTGAAGATGCTGCGCCGCGCCGTGTCCGCAGCGGAAGGCGAGGACGGCTGGTCGCACCTGGGGCCGGTGGGCAGCCAGATCGCCAACCAGGCCTCGTTCGATCCGCGCAACTATGGCTATGGAAAGCTGAGTGATCTGCTGGCGGCGATCGGTCTGTTCGAACTGAAGAAGGATGGCAAGTCGTCCTACGTGCGCGCGCTGCCGAAGAAGAACCGGTAGCGCCGGGCCATGCCCGGCCGACGCCCCCGCGCATCATTCCGCACGCCCACATGTACACCGATCAGGCGTATCGTTGCCGCTCGCATTGCCCGCAAGGAATACCCGCATGTTGAAGATCTGGGGCCGTCGCAATTCCAGCAACGTCCGCAAGGTGCTGTGGTGTGCCGAAGAGATCGGCCTGCCCTACGAGTCCATCGAAGTGGGCGGCAGCCACGGTGGCACACAGACGCCGGAATACCTGGCGATGAACCCCAACAGCCTGGTGCCGGTGATCGAGGACCAGGGCCTGCCGCTGTGGGAGTCCAACGCCATCGTGCGCTACCTGAGCGCGCGCTACGCGCTGGGGACTCTGTACGCCGAGGATCCGATGGAACGTGCCCAGGCCGAGAAATGGATGGACTGGAGCACTTCGCGGATGGCGCCGCTGTACAGCGATCTGATCTGGGGCATCATGCGCACCGCGCCGGCAGACCGCGACGAATCGCGGATCAATGCCGCCATCGTCCGCGCCGCCGATTACCTGGCGATGGCCGACGCGACGCTGGCCACGCAGCCGTGGCTGTCGGGCGCGACATTCGCGATGGGCGACATCCCGTTGGGTTCACTGGTGTACGCCTGGTATGAACTGCCGATCCAGCGTCCGGACCTGCCCCACCTGGCCGAGTGGTACGCCCGGCTGCGTGAGCGACCCGCTTACCAGCGCGGCGTGATGTCACCGCTGACGTAAGCGGGAATCGCGCGCGGTAACGATGGCGCCGGGCCATGCCCGGCGGATTCTGCTTGCATTCAATACAGATCCGTCGGATCCACATCCAGCGACCAGCGCACCTTGCGGGCTTCCGGCAAGGCATACAGCTGCGGTACCAGCTGCGCCAGCACGCCGTGCAGAGGCGGGCGCTGTGCCGATGACAGCAGCAGCTGCGTGCGCTGGTAGCCGGCCCGGCGCGGCATCGGTGCCGGCATCGGTCCGTACGCCTCCACCAGCGCCTGTTCGCCCAGCAATCGCCGTGCAGCCAGCAGGAACGCGTTGGCGTGCTCCACCTGCTGCGCTTCGGCACGCATCAGTGCCAGATGCGCGAATGGCGGGAAGCCGGCGGCCTGCCGCTGGTTCAGTTCGGCCTGCGCGAACGGGTGGTAGCCGCCGTTGACCAGCGTCTCCAGCAGGGGATGACCCGGATGGTGGGTCTGCAGCCACACCTCGCCCGGATCGCGGGCGCGCCCGGCGCGGCCGGCGACCTGGATCAACTGCTGCGCGAGTTTCTCGCTGGCGCGGAAATCGGCCGAGAACAGGCCCTCGTCGATGCCGACCACCACCACCAGCGTGAGTCTGGGCAGATCGTGGCCCTTGGCCAGGATCTGCGTGCCGACCAGGATGCCGGCCTGGTCCCCCAGCTTGGCCAGCTGCTGTTCCAGCGCATCGCGGCGGGCGGTGGTGCCGCGGTCGATGCGCACCACCGGGTACTCGGCGAAGGCGGCGGTGAGGTGCTCCTCCAGCCGCTCGGTGCCGATTCCCTGTGGCTGCAGGGCCAGGCTGCCGCAGGCGGGGCAGGCCAGTGGCGCCGGTTGCCGCGCACCGCAGTGATGGCACTGCAGGCGACGGCCGCCGCCATGCACGGTCATCGGCGCATCACAGCGCTGGCACGGCGCCGTCCAGCCGCAGTCATGGCACAGCAGTACCGGTGCGTAACCACGCCGGTTCTTGAACACCAGCACCTGCTGGCCGCGCTGCAGGTGCTCGCCGATGCCGGCCAGCACTTCGGCCGAGAGACCGTCCTGCAGGGGACGCTTGCGCACATCGAGGATGCGCACGCGTGGCGGCCGCGCGTCGCCGGCGCGCTGCTTCAGGCGCAGGTGCAGGTAACGACCGGCATAGGCGTTGTGCAGGGTTTCCAGCGACGGTGTCGCGCTGCCCAGCAGCACCGGAACCCCCAGCGCCTTGGCACGCACCAGGGCGAAATCGCGCGCGTGGTAGCGGATGCCGTCCTGCTGCTTGTAGCTGCCGTCATGTTCCTCGTCCACGATCAGCAGGCCGGCCTGCGGCAGCGGCGTGAACACCGCCGAGCGGGTGCCGACGATCACCCGCGCTTCGCCGCGCGAGGCGGCTGCCCAGACGCGCGCGCGCTCGTTGTCATTCAATCCCGAATGCAGCGCATGCACGGCGATGCCCAGGCGGCCGCGGAAACGCGCCAGGGTCTGCGGCGTCAGTCCGATTTCGGGCACCAGCACCAGCGCCTGCCGGCCTTGGGCCAGGCAGTGGATGATCGCCTGCAGGTAGACCTCGGTCTTGCCGCTGCCGGTCACCCCATCGAGCAGGAAGGGCTGGAACCCCTCCGCGGCGTTGATTGCGGCAACGGCTTCGGCCTGGTCCGGATTGAGGGTCGGGCCGGGCAGCGGTTGCGCGTGCTGTGGCGCTATGCTCAGTGCAACGCGCTCGGCCAGTGCGCGCTTGCCGAGACTGCGCGCCGCGCTGCGCCAGTCCTCCATGCGCGCCCCCAGCACGTCCTCGTCCACGACGGCGTCGGCCAGCAGTTCCGCCAACTGCCGCGGGCGGCTGCCTGCGCGCAGCGTGCCGCGCTGCGCGTGGCCTGCGGCGGTCAGCTGCCAGCCCCAATGATGGGTGTCGGGCAGGGCTTCGCCGTGCCGCAGCGGCCCCGGCAGGGCCGTGCTCAGCACTTCGCCCAGCGGCGCGTGGGTGTATCGGGCCAGCCATTGCAGGCTCTGCCACAGTTCGCCCTGCAGCAGGGGCGCGGGGTCGCACCACGCGAGCGCCTGACGCAGGCCCTGGCCGTCGTCGGCCTGGCCGTGGCCGGCCACCACGCCGATGAGTTCGCGGTTGCCGAACGGCACCTTCACCCGGCAGCCGACCGCCACGTCCGGGGCATCGCCCTGCGGCGACAGATAGTCGAACAGGCGGGGCAGGGGGACGGGCAGGGCGACCTGCAGGGTCGGAATCGGGTCGAGCATCGGGGCAGTGTAACGGGCCGTGTGCACCCGCATGCCGCCCGGAAGGCCCACACGGGGGACGTCGCCGAATCATAAATGTCACCTAAATATCGGTGTCCATTGGAGATTCAGTCTTATCCACACGTTCTGTGGATAACACTGTGCGTTACCGGTCAACGGCTGCGCAGGACGCCGATGGCGACGGCCTCGCCCTTGGGTTGGTCAAAAAATCGCCATACTTTAAAATGCATTAAAATCAATATTTTATGTGTGAAACATTGCTGAAACAGAGTGAATTCAGCGAGATGTCGCGGTTTTGCCGGGCGCCAGCGTGGTGCTGTGCACAACCTGCAGCATGAAGTGCCCACGGACGCAAGTCCTGCCGGGCGCCGATGGCCTGCCGCTATCATGCCGGCAGACCTCTGGAGTGACCGATGACCGCTGTGCCCGCCCCTGTTTCCTCGACCGCGGCCGGTGCGCTGTCGGCGTTTCTGCGTGGCGTAGAGCGCCGCGCCCTGGTGGTGGCGGAGCTGCAATGCGGCGACCCGGCCCGGGCCGAGCAGACCCTGGTGGCGGTGATGCGCGCCTTCTCGGCCGTTGCCAGCGATCTGCCGATGGCACAGTGGCCGACCCGCTTCTGGACCCTGCTGGGGCAGCGGCAGGCACTGCGCGAGCCGGCCCCGGGTCAGTGGCCGCCGGCACTCGCCGCACTGGGCGGCATGGCACCGCTGCCACGGCTGGCCCTGCTGCTGCGGGTGGGCGGCAGCCTGGATGAGAACATCGCCACGCGGGTACTCGATCGTGATGAGGCCGGCTACCAGCAGCTGCTGGCCGATGCCTGCCCGCGTGATGCCCAGGGTCAGCCGGATGCCGTTGCCTGGCGCGGCCTGGCCGAACAGGTGCAGCAGCGCATCCGCGACCTGCCGGCGCAGCGGCTGCAGCAGCTGCAGCAGCCGGCAGCTGCCACCAGCAGCAATCCGCAGGCGCCGACGTCCAGCTGGAGGGCACCGCAGCGCGATGAACGGAGCGCTGCCAGCCCCCGGCGCCGGCGCCCCGATGCCCGACCGCGCTGGCGCGGGCCGGCGATCCTGCTGCTGACGGTGGCAGTACTGCTGGCAGCCGCTCTGGGCTGGCGCCATTGGAGCGGTCGGTCGCTGGTGAGCGATGCGCCGCTGCCGGAGGGGGTGGTTGCCGAGGCCGGCCCGGTCACGGTCGAGGCGCTGCCGCCGAGCACGGTCGCTGCCACGCCGCAGGCGGACAGCGCCCCGGCCAGCGATGACGCAGCAATGCTGGCCGACCGCGATTATCCGTTGCTGGCCGAGGCCGATCTGTATGCCTGGACGGCCGCCGGTGGTCCGCTGCCGGTGGACGAGTCGCAGACCAAGCCGAGCCGGCCAGAGCCGGCCAGCGCAGTGCTGGAAACCGCCGCCGCCGATGAATAAGTCCGTGATCACCAGCCTGCTGCTGGCCATCCCGTTGTCGCTGTCCGCAACGCCCCAGACCCTGAATGTTCCACTGCCACCCGCGCCGGCGGCCACGCCCGCGGTCCCGCCATCGGCGGCACCCACCGCGTTCGTCCAGCTCGACGCGCAGCAGCAGCGGCAGCGCCGCGCCGACTACGCCGCTTGGCGCGCGCTGCCGGAAAGCGAGCGCGAACGCATCCGTCAGGCGGCCACGCGGTTCGCCGCACTGCCGGCCGCACAGCAGGAGCGCCTGCGCTCGCAATTCCAGGCACAGGACCAGGCGTTCCGCGATGGCTGGCGGCTGGGGCCGCAACTGGGCGTGGAGTTTCCCAAGCTGCATGGGCTGTTCGGCTTCCTGCCACCGCAGCAGCGCGACAGTGCACTGGCCGTGCTGCACCAGCTCAGCCCGGCACAGCTGGCGCAGTTGGCGCTGGTGGCCCAGCGCACGCCGCCGCAGGAACGCGATGCGGTGCGCAGCGCGTTCCTCGCCGTACCTGCTGCGGAACGAGACGCCTGGCTCAAGCGCCAGGCCGGCCAGTAAGCGCGCGGTCAAACCCAGCGTTCACGCCATGTCATGGGAATGAACGCACCGCGCGCGTAAGATGACGGCCCGCAACCCGGTGCCTGTGCCCTTCGCGCGCAACCGCAGTTCGCGTTCTGCATCCCATGTCCAACGCAACCTCCACGCCGCGCTTCAGCAAGGAAGTCGGCGCCACCGGTCTGCTCGCCCTGCCGCTCGTGCTCGGGCATGTCTCCACCGGCCTGATCTCCTTCGTCGACAACGTGATTGCCGGTCATCACGCCACCTCAACCCTGGCGGCCGTGACCATCGGCACGGCCCTGCTCTGGCTGCCGATGCTGATTCCGATCGGCACGCTGATCTCGCTGACCGCCTCGGTATCACAGCTGCACGGCGCCGGCCGCGAGCGCGAGATCGGTCCGCTGTTCCGGCAGGCGTTGTGGCTGGCGCTGGGCCTGGGCCTGATCATGTTCACCTTCCTCACGGTGGTGCCGCCGCTGCTGCCCGCCTTCGGCATCGCGCCGGACATCGTGCCCGGCGCAACAGCGTTCCTGCATGCGGTGCGCTGGGGCGGGCCGGCGCTGACGCTGTACTTCTGCATGCGCTATCTCAGCGAGGGCATGCACTGGACGCTGCCGACCATGTTGATCGGCTTCGGCGGCCTGGTGGTGCTGGCGCCGATGGGCTACGTGCTGGCCAACGGCAAGCTGGGCTTCCCGGAGCTGGGTGCCGAGGGCCTGGGTATCGCCTCGGCGGTGATGATGTGGTTGCAGGCAAGCGCATTCGCCCTCTATCTGTGGCGTACCCGGCGATTCGCCCATCTGCAGCTGTTCTCGCACTTCGAGTGGCCGCGCTGGAAGGCGATCTGGGACCTGCTGCGCACCGGTCTGCCGATCGGCATCACCGTGCTGATGGAAGGTGGGTTGTTCATCGTCACCGCACTGCTGATCGGCCGCCTCGGCGCCAACGAGGCGGCAGCCCACCAGATCGCGATCAACGTGGCGCAGCTGTGCTTCATGATCCCGATGGGCGTGGCCGAGGCCACCACGGTGCGCGTGGGTCATGCAGTGGGACGGGGTGATGGCTTCGGTGTGCGTCGTGCAGCCTGGGCCGGCTACGCGATCATCATGGGTACACAGACGTTGTCCGCGCTGGTGCTGCTGTTCGGCCACGATGCCATCGTCGGGGTGTACACCAACGATCTGGCGGTGGCCGGCCTGGCCTCCACGCTGCTGCTGTACGCGGCCACCTTCCAGTTCCCGGACGGCATCCAGGTGCTGTCGGCCGGTGCTCTGCGCGGCCTGAAGGACACCCGCGTGCCGATGTTCATCGCCATGTTCGCCTACTGGGGCCTGGGCATGCCGCTCGGCGCCGGGCTCGGCCTGGGGCTGGGCATGGGCCCGCAGGGCATGTGGATCGGCCTGATCGTCGGCCTCACTGCCGCCGCCATCCTGATGGGCTGGCGCCTGCGTCGCAGCAGCCAGCGCATCGGCCAGTCCGCGCTGTCCTGACCCTCCGCCCGTCACCCCGTGACGGGCGATCCCCTGACTTGTGTCCGATGCCGCCTCACACGGCACCGGCTATGCTGTTACCACGGCAAGAAGCCATCCGGAGCGCTCCATGAATCAACCCGTGCCCCCGCTGCCCCAGGCGCGTCGCAATCCCGTCGCCAGTTTCTTCATCGGGCTGTGGGACGTCATGAATTTCACCCGCCGGTTGATCCTCAACCTGGTGTTCTTCGGCCTGCTGTTCCTGCTGCTGGTGGTGTTCGTCATCGCTGCCGGCATGGGCGCCGGCGCCAGCAAATCGCTGCAGGACCGCACGACCCTGGTGATCGCGCCGGAAGGGCGCCTGGTCGAGCAGTTCAGTGCCGATCCGGTCAGCCGCGCGCTGGCCAAGGCCGTGGGCGACAACAGCGCCGAAGAGGTCCAGCTGCGTGACCTGGTCCGGGTGATCGAATCGGCGCGCGACGACAAGAAGATCGAACGCGTGGTGCTGGAACTGGACAAGCTGCAGCCCTCCGGTTTCGCTTCGCTGCGTGAAGTCGCCGCCGCGCTGCAGAGCCTGCGCGCGTCCGGCAAGCAGCTGGTGGCCTACAGCGAAAGCATGGGCCAGTCGCAGTACCTGCTGGCTGCGCAGGCCGACGAGGTCTACCTGGATCCGATGGGATCGGTGGTGCTCGAGGGTCTGGGTCGCTACCGCCAGTACTTCCGCT
Source organism: Stenotrophomonas sp. STEN225 (assembly GCF_056756445.1). NCBI lineage: Bacteria > Pseudomonadati > Pseudomonadota > Gammaproteobacteria > Lysobacterales > Lysobacteraceae > Stenotrophomonas > Stenotrophomonas sp. STEN225. The sequence goes on from NZ_JBRRBV010000010.1 coordinate 92,669, forward strand.
CCGGCCTGCAGGACAAGCTGGGCGTGGACGTGCACCTGTTCAAGGTGGGCGAGTACAAGTCCGCGGCCGAGCCCTATGTGCTCGATGCCGCTTCGCCGGCAGCCAAGGAAGCCGACCTGTACTGGATGAACGACGTGTGGCAGCGCTATCTGGGCGACATCGCCAAGGCGCGCCGGCTGGATCCGGCGCAACTGGCCGCCGGTATCGATACGCTGCCCGAAGGCGTGGCGGCTGCCGGTGGCGATCTGGCCAAGTTCGCCCTGCAGCAGAAGCTGGTGACCGCGCTGAAGACCCGCGAGGAGTTCGAAGACCTGATGATCGAACGCGGCGTGGCCGATGAAGACGCTGAGGGCGGCTTCCGCAATGTCGATTTCGGTCGCTACATGGCCCTGCTCGACGCCCGCCGCAGTCCGGTGGATGCACGCCCGCAGGTGGCCGTGGTGGTTGCCGCGGGCGAGATCAGTGGCGGTGACCTGCCGGCCGGCCGCATCGGTGGTGAGTCCACGTCGGCGCTGCTGCGCGCTGCGCGCGACGACGAGCAGGTCAAGGCCGTGGTGCTGCGCGTGAATTCGCCGGGTGGCGAAGTGTTCGCCTCCGAGCAGATCCGCCGTGAAGTGGTGGCCCTGCAGGCCGCCGGCAAGCCGGTGGTGGTGTCGATGGGTGACCTGGCCGCGTCCGGTGGTTACTGGATCAGCATGAATGCCGATCGCATCTACGCCGATCCCTCGACCATCACCGGTTCGATCGGCATCTTCGGCATGATCCCGAACTTCAGCCGCGCGCTGGACAAGATCGGCGTGCATACCGATGGTGTCGGTACCACGCGCTTCGCCGGTGCGTTCGACGTCACCCGGCCGATGGATCCGGCGGTGGGCCAGGTCATCCAGACGGTCATCAACAAGGGCTACGCCGACTTCACCGGACGTGTCGCCGAAGCACGCAAGAAGCCGGTCGAGGCCATCGATGAGGTGGCCCGTGGCCGTGTCTGGAGTGGCGCGCAGGCGAAGGAACGTGGCTTGGTCGATGCCTTCGGTGGCCTGAAAGACGCCGTGGCCGATGCCGCCAGCCGCGCCAAGCTGGGCGGCGAAGACAAGTTCCGCGTGCGTTACATCGAAAAGGCCGCGACCCCGTTCGCGCAGTTCGTCAGTGGGTTTGCCGGCAGCCGTACCGGTGCCTGGATGCTGTCCGATTCGGGCGTGGCGCGGATGATGCTGGCGCGCACGATGCCGGAAGTGGATACCCAGCTGCGCTTCGTCGAGAACGCCGCGCGCGAGAAGGGTAACGGCGCTCCGGTAAAGACCCTGGCGTACTGCTTCTGCGGGTTCTGAGCACAGCCAGCCACGCGTAGCGTGGATCGACGGAAAACGCCCGGCCCTTGGCCGGGCGTTTTCGTTTGGCGGCGCTCCGCTGACAGCGCCATCGCGGCGATCAGCGCGCTGCGTCGGCTTCCGCGCTGCGCTCGCGCTCGGCGCCATCATCGACGGTCTTCTGCACGGCGCGCGCGCGATCGATCGGTTGCTGCGCTGCACGGGCCAGGGCTTGGGGTTCCGGCGGCCGTTCCGGGTCCGGTGCCGGTGGGCGTTGGCAGCCGGCCAGCAATACAGTCGCCGACAGCAGTACGGACAGGATCAGGATGCGCATGGTGGCTCTCCACGACGGGCGTGCGGCCAGTGTGGCACCGCCGGCAGGGGCGTGCCGTGAGCGCGTATCCTTTCTGCATCGGAACACAGCGGGCGCAGCCCGGGAGGACACATGACCCAGCAACGGTGGCGACTGGACGGGCAGACCGCACTGATCACCGGCGCCAGCGCCGGCATCGGCCTGGCCATCGCGCGTGAACTGGCCGGCTTCGGTGCCGACCTGATGATTGTCGGGCGCGACATCGACGCGCTGGAAACCGCGCGCGACGAGCTGGCCGACGCCTATCCCGACCAGCAGGTGCGCGCGCTTGCCGCCGACGTCTCCGACGACGAGGATCGCCGGCAGATCCTGGACTGGGTCGAGGACCATGCCGATGGCCTGCACGTGCTGGTCAACAATGCGGGTGGCAACATCACCCGCGCCGCCATCGACTATACCGAGGACGAGTGGCGCGGCATCTTCGAGACCAATCTGTTCTCGGCGTTTGAACTGTCGCGCTATGCGCATCCGCTGCTGGCACGTCACGCCTCGTCGGCCATCGTCAACGTCGGCAGCGTCTCCGGCCTGACCCATGTGCGCAGTGGCGTGGTGTACGGCATGAGCAAGGCGGCGATGCACCAGATGACCCGCAACCTGGCCGTGGAATGGGCCGAGGATGGCATCCGCGTGAACGCGGTGGCGCCGTGGTACATCCGCACGCGCCGCACCTCCGGGCCGTTGTCCGACCCTGACTACTACGAGGAAGTCATCGATCGCACGCCGATGCGCCGCATCGGTGAGCCGGAGGAAGTCGCCGCGGCCGTGGGCTTCCTGTGCCTGCCGGCGGCGAGTTATGTCACCGGCGAATGCATCGCCGTGGACGGCGGTTTCCTGCGCTACGGGTTCTGACCGTCACCGCGTTGGGCCCGCGCTACGCCGGCAGGTCCTCACCCCGGTACCGGGCAGTCGCTGGCCTCGAGCACGGCCTGCAGACGCTCGCGCTCGCTGCGCGCGGCGTCGAGGTTCTCCGGCGCGGCGAAGCGCTCGCGCCCCCGGGCGTCGCGCAGGCGCTGCTGCCAGCTGCCGCAGCGCTGGATCTCGGGAACCTCCTCGCAGCGGTCGCGTACCACTTCGCAGCTGGCGGCATTGGCCGGGGTGACACCGCCAAGACCCTGTACGTCGAGCAGCACGCAGTGCGGCGGCGCCGCCTCGTACTCGTGCAGGTAGCGGCTTCCTTCCTCGCTGCTGCACTGGAAGATCGGCGGCAGCGGTGCCCGTGGCGCGCTGTCGCTGCCGCTTGCCGGGTCCGTCCGCGGCGGCAGCGCTGCGCTGTCCAGAATGGTGTCGCCGCCACCAGCGGGTTCGACCATGCCCGCTTCCATGATGGTGCGCGCCTGGTCGACCCGGCGCGGCGTGTCCGCCGCTGCCGGCGACGGCACTGCCGACGGGACGAGCTCCGTCTGCTCGCCGGCGGGCGGCTCCACGCGCGGTGCCGGCGTCGCTGCTGGCGCCGGTACCCGCTGGATCTGCTGCGTGCTGCCTTCGGGGCAGGGCGTGCGCTGCAGGGTGGGAACGTCACTGCTGCCGAATGCGCAGCGGTAGATCACCATGTCCTCGGCGAGCGCGTTTGCGGGCAGCAGCGCCAGAACCAGCCAGAGTGCTTTTCTCATGCGTGCAGCCTACACGGGCAGGGGCTCAACGCCCGCAGTCGCGCGACAGGCGCGCATCGATACCGCGCTGTTCGTTGCTGATCGCGGTGCGCTCGCTCTGCAGCGCGCTGTTGTAGCGGCGGTCCAGCTCCCAGCGGCGATCGCGCAGGCGCGAACAGACTTCCTGCGGCGGCAGCGCATGGCAGGTGTCGCGGACCAGGATGTTGCCTGCCGGCACCTGCACGCCGACGCCGACCGCAGGTGGCCGGTAGATCGGCGGACCTCCGGCCGATGCGCCCGTGGCCGGGCGGGGCCCGGGATGGCCTGGTCCGAAATGGCCGCGCGGCGACCAGACCGTGGTCCACAGCGGGACCCAGCGTGGATTGCCTTCGTTGCTGTCGCTGGTGTAACGCTCGCCGTCGGCGGTAACGCATTCGTACATCGGTTGCGGAGGCTGGACGTAGACGTGCCGGACCTCGCGCTCGATCACGGCCGGCGGCGTGCTGGTTGCGGGCGCGGCGTCGCTGCGCACCACCTGCGGCGCCGGATCACGCGGCCGCTGCAGGTCGCGCACTTCCTGGCGGCCGCTGCTGCACGGCGTGTCCTGCAGTGCCACGGCGCCATTGCTGCCGACACAGCGGTAGACACGCACATCGTCGCCGGCGGTGGCGGTCAATGGCAGCAGCAGGCTCAGGCAGAGGGCGGCGCGCAGCGGGCTCATGGAGGCAGCGTGCGGGATCCGGCGGAGCGGCGCAATCCGCGCGTCCACAGGGCGGCTCAGGATCGCAGGACGTTGCCGCTGAGCGCATCGCGGATCGGCGTCGGCTGGGCCAGGCCGCCGGTCGGGCCGTCCAGGATGCCGTCCAGCAGGCGCAGCAGGCGCGGATCCAGTTCCTCGCGGCTGCGTGCCGGTGGCTCGCCGGCCAGGTTGGCGCTGGTGGAGACCAGCGGCCCGCCCCACGCGTGGCACAGTGCCGCCACCAGCGGGTGGGCGCTGATGCGCACCGCGATGCCGCTGTGTTCGCCGGTGATCCAGCCTGGCGCGCGTGATCCGGCAGGAAGAATCCAGGTGTTGGCGCCGGGCCAGCTGGCCAGCACTGCACGCTGACGCTCGTCGGGCAACGCCTGCAGGCGTACCCAGCCTTCCAGCTGCGCCAGCTCGGCGGCCACCAGGATCATGCCTTTCTCGATCGGCCGCTGCTTCAGCCGCAGCACCGTGTGCACCGCCGCTTCGTGCGACGGGTCGCATCCCAGGCCCCAGACCGCTTCGGTGGGATAGGCGATCACGCCGCCGGAGCGCAGCAGGGTGACGGCAGAATCCAGGGTGAGTTCTTTCATGGTGGCGACGGGCCCGGCATGGGCCTTCATTATCCTCCCACCGCGTGCAGATGGGGTGGACCGGCGCCATCGAGGCGGCGGCGGACCGGGTACTGCACTGCCTGCGCCCGACCCATGGCCGGGCGCTGTCCCGCATCAGGCTTTCTTGACGACCTTCTTGGCCGCTTTCTTCGCCGGTGCCTTCTTGGCGGCGGCCTTCTTTGCCGGCGCCTTTTTCGCGGCCGCCTTCTTGGCCGGTGCCTTCTTCGGCGCGGCTTCCTTCTTCACCGCTGCCTTCTTCGCCGGTGCCTTCTTGGCAGCGGCCTTTTTCGCGCCGAAGCCCTTGCGCACCGGCTTGCCGGTTTCTTCCATCAGCTGCTGCACTTCGGCCAGCGTCAGCGAGGCGGGCTCGCGGTCCTTGGGAATCTTGCCGTTCATCCTGCCGTCGCTGATGTACGGGCCGAAGCGGCCATTCAGCACCTGGATGTCACTGCCTTCGAATTCCTTGATGATCCGGTTGCGCGCGATCTCTTCCTTCTCTTCGATCAGGAAGACGGCGCGGGCCAGGTCGATGGTGTACGGGTCGTCTTCCTTCTTCAGCGAGGCATAGGTGCTGCCACGCTTGGCGAACGGGCCGAAGCGACCAATGCCGACGCTGACCGGTTCGCCCTTGTCCTCACCCAGCGCGCGCGGCATCAGGAACAGCTCCAGCGCGTCTTCCAGGGTGATGGTGTGCATCGACTGGCCCGGGCGCAGCGAAGCGAACTTCGGCTTCTCCTCGGCATCTTCGGCGGTGCTGCCGATGGCGGCGTACGGCCCGAAGCGACCCAGGCGCACGCTGACCGGCTTGCCGGTCTTCGGGTCGGTGCCAAGCTCGCGCGCACCACTGGCTTCGGCACGATCGACCGATTCCTTCTTGTCCTCGACCAGCTCCTTGAACGGCTCCCAGAAGCGTGACATCAGCGGGATCCACTCTTCCTCGCCGCGCGAGACGGCGTCCAGCTCGTCTTCAAGCCTGGCGGTGAAGTCGTAGTCCACGTACTGGGTGAAGTGGCTGGACAGGAACTTGGACACTGCACGACCGACGTCGGACGGACGGAAGCTGCGACCTTCCATCTCCACGTACTTGCGGAACAGCAGGGTCTGGATGATCGAGGCGTAGGTCGAGGGACGACCGATCCCGTACTCTTCCAGCGCCTTGACCAGTGCCGCCTCGGTGAAGCGGGGCGGCGGCTGGGTGAAGTGCTGCTCGGCCAGGATGCGTTCCAGCGGCACGCGGTCGCCGGGCTTCATCGCCGGCAGCTTGCGGCCTTCGTCCTCGTCTTCGGCGCTCTTGCTGTCCTTGCCTTCCTCGTACACGGCCAGGAAGCCGGGCACGACCACGGTGGTGCCACTGGCACGGAAGACGTGTTCGCTGCCGGCCGACAGGTCGACGCTGACGGTGTTGAGCGTGGCCGGAATCATCTGGCACGCTACCGCGCGCTTCCAGATCAGTTCGTACAGCCTGCGCTCGTCGTCGGTCAGGAACCGCGACACCTGCGCCGGCGTGCGCAGCGCCGAGGTCGGTCGCACCGCTTCGTGCGCTTCCTGGGCGTTCTTGGACTTGGTCTGGTAGGTGTTGGGCTGGTCCGGCAGCGAACCGATGCCGTAATCGCGGGCGATCACGTCGCGGATTTCCGCCAGCGCATCCTGAGACAGGTTGACCGAGTCGGTACGCATGTAGGAGATCAGGCCGACCGTGCCTTCATCGCCGATTGCCACGCCTTCGTACAGCTTCTGCGCCACCTGCATGGTCTTGCGGGTGGTGAAGCCGAGCTTGCGCGAGGCTTCCTGCTGCAGGGTGGAGGTGGTGAACGGCGGCGCCGGGCGGCGCTTGCGCTCCTTGCTGGCCACGTCGGTGACGTGCAGCGAGCCCTGCGCCGCCTGTTGGATGCGCAGGCGGGCGGCCTCGGCGGTATCGCCGTCGGTGATGGTGAACTGTTCGAACTTCTGTCCGTCCAGCTTCACCAGCTTGGCATTGAAGTGTTGCGACGGGTGCGCGCATTCGGCGGCGATGGACCAGTATTCGCGCGCGATGAAGGCTTCGATCTCTTCCTCGCGCTCGACGATCATGCGCAGTGCCGGGCTCTGCACGCGGCCGGCGGACAGGCCGCGCTGTACCTTGCGCCACAGCACCGGCGACAGGTTGAAACCGACCAGGTAATCCAGCGCACGGCGTGCCTGCTGGGCGTCCACCAGATCGCTGGCGATGGCCCGCGGCTGGTTGATCGCTTCCTTGATGGCGCGCGGGGTGATCTCGGTGAAGACCACGCGCTGCATCGGCTTGTCCTTGACCAGCCCGCGCTCCTTCAGGATCTCGGCGATGTGCCAGCTGATCGCCTCGCCTTCGCGGTCCGGGTCGGTCGCCAGCAGGATGTCATCGGCGCCCTTGGCCGCCTTGGCGATCGCATCGACGTGCTTTTCGTTCTTGTCGATCACGTCGTAGTGCATGGCGAACCCGTTGTCCGGATCGACCGCGCCTTCCTTCGGGATCAGATCGCGCACGTGCCCATACGAGGCCAGGACGGTGTAGTCCTTGCCGAGGTATTTGTTGATCGTCTTGGCCTTGGCCGGCGATTCGACGATGAGCAGGTGCTTGGGCATGGCAGCAGTGTCTGTGGGGCGAGCCGCAGGGGAGGGGCCGCTAGGGTGGAGCAAACGGCCGCATTAGTGAAGCGGCCACGGGCAAATCCATAAACTGAACGCCCGGTTGGGTGCCGGGCGTTCAGGTTTCCTTATTAGAGGAATCACGCCCGGACGCTCCATGTCAAGCGCCCAGGCGTGAGGATGGCCGGTCAGGAGGCCATCTTGGCGATGAATCCGATGGCCGCCACCATCAGGACCAGGCCGGCCAGGGCCAGCAGGGCGGTGATGACCAGGACGGCGATGGTGACCACGCCCAGCTCGCGGCGTTGCAGCTGCGGCTGGTCGGTGAAGGCCCAGCGGTCCACCACCAGGGTGTCGCACATCATGTCGTGCAGGCCCTGCTTGCGCTCGGTGAACGCGGCCATCAGGTAGCCGATGCACAGGATCAGGCCGCTCAGCACGGCGGCCCAGTAGCGTCCGAAGGCACGTCCCACGGTCAGCCGGTCACCGTTGCTGCGCACGACCTTGATGCCGACGGCCATCTTGCCCAGGGTGGCACCGCCGCGCGAGGCGTGGAACCAGGTGTAGTACACCATGGAGATCACCAGGTTGAGCAGGCCGCTGACCAGCTGGCCCATGATCTCGATGGCCGACTCGCCGCTGCCGGCGGCCCCCATGCCCGCACCCAGTGCCAGGGCGGAAATGACGCCGATGATCGTGCCGGGGATGAGCAGCACGAAGTAGTCGATCACATAGGCAGCCACGCGCTTCCAGAAGCCTGCGTACACCACTTCGCCGCCCATCACCGGCTGTGCGTGGCCGGCCATGGCTGCGGTGCCCGGCGCGCTGTAGGGCGAACTGCTGAGCGCGCCGGTGCCGGGCAGCGGCGCCGTGCCGTTGTCGATGGCCTGGTAGTCGCTGCGCAGGTCGAAGCCGCCACTGTCAGCGGCCGTGGTGGCGCTGGCCAGGGTCTGCAGGCCGAGCTCGTCGACCACCTGCCGCAGCGCGGCCCATTGCGCCATGCCCTCACGCCAGACCAGCGTATCCAGTGTCAGCTGGCCGCGCTGGAAGCGCTGGCGGATGTCCTCGACCGGCAGCGGTCCCTGGCGTTGCTGTCCTTCGGCGAAATACCACTCAGTCATTGTGTGTCCCTCCTGGGTCGTCCTTGCTTGGGGTGTAGTGCCGATGGCTCAGCCGCGGCACTGCTGCGGCAGATACTTGTCGTTGCTTTCGCCGCTGCATTCCCAGCGGCCGCTGTCGCGGTCGTATTCCAGCCACAGCAGATCGCCATCGATGGTCTTGCCGGGCGCGGCCAGCGTGGCTTCGATACCGCAATGACCGTTGTTGAAGCGGCCGATGTGGACCGCTGACAGGCCTGCGGCGGAGAAGTCCCCCGGCGCCGGGAAACCGGCATCGTTGGCACCCGGGCAGCGTCCTTCCTCGTCGGCGAAATGCTGCACCTGGTCCTTCAGTGGTTGCAGTGCGGTCAGCGACGTGGCGACCTTGGAGCGCAGGGTGTAGTCGTTGTAGGCAGGCAGCGCGATGGCCGCCAGGATCGCCACGATGGGTACCACCACCAGCAGCAGTGCCCCGCCGATGATGGCGGTCAGGGCGCAGCCGGACAGGCCCTTCTTCGGTGGCGGCAACGCGGCCGCGGGCGCACTGTGGGCATAGGGGGTTGCCGCCGGCAGTACCGGAGGCTGCGGGGCAGGGGGCTGCAGCCCGGGGTCGTCGCGGGCGGCATCGACGGCCGGCACGATCAGGCCGAGCTCATCCACCACGCTGCGCAATGGCTGCCATTGCGGCAGCCCATCGCGCCACACCAGGGTGTCCAGGCTGATCTGATTGTTGCGGAACAGCTCGACAAGCTGTTCTGCCGGCAGCGGGCCTTGCTGCCGGTTGCCTTCTGCATGGAACCACTCGCTCACGGGGCACGCTCCTGAATGCGCTATGCCCCAAGTGTAAGGTCAGTGCAGGGGTTCTGGCTCGTCCATGAACATCTGCGTTTCCATCCAGGCGTAAGCCGCCTCGGCGCCCGGCTGGTTGAACAGCACCATCAGCACGACCCATTTGAGATCGTCCAGGTCCAGTTCGTCCTGGTCCAGCGCCATTGCCCGGTCCAGCACCAGCTCGCGCTGGTCGGCATCGAGGATGCCGTGCTGCTCCAGGTACAGCAGGAAACCGCGGCATTCCACGTCCAGCTTGTCCAGCTCGGGCCCGTGATAGATGCGCACCGGGCCATCGACCCGCGCCTGGGCCACACTCGGACGCTGTGCCGCCAGGGCATCGAGCCAGTCGAATGCCTTGTTGATCTCGGTAGGGCTGAATCCGGCCTGGATCAGGCCGTTCTGGAGCGAATCGCGGTCACGGATCAGGTCCGCATCTTCGCTGAAATAGTGTTCAAACAGGTACAGCAGTACATCCAGGATGCTCTCTTTCATTGCCCCTCGGCCTGCGTCGCGCGACGCTGTGGAGGTGAAGAAACTAGGGAGTTCGACAGTAGCGGCCGTGTACGCAGACCACGATTCCCGCAAGTTCCATGGCCAGCAGCATGGAGGACACCTGCGGCGCCGTCAATCCACAGCGCGTGATCAGTGAATCCATACTGATTGGGTCAAGGTCCAGGGCCTGCCACAACCGCTGGTAGTCAGGGTCGCCGACCCAGCGTGCCGGCAGGTCGGCTGGCACTGCCTGTTCAGTGGGGGTGGCCAGCCGCGATTGCAAGGCCGGCAGCTGCTGGCGCAGGGCCGGGGCCAGCAGCTCCAGCACGTCCTCGGGCCGTTCCACCAGGGCGGCTCCCTCGCGGATCAGGCGGTGGCAGCCGGCTGCCCGCGGATTGAGCACCGAGCCGGGCACGGCGCATACCTCGCGACCGGCCTCGGCGGCCAGGCGCGCCGTGATCAGGGCGCCGGACCGGTGCGCCGCCTCGATCACCACGGTGGCCAGGGCCAGCCCGGCCACCAGCCGGTTGCGCGCCGGAAAGTGGCCGGGACGGGCAGCCGTACCGGGCAGGTACTCGCTGAGCACGGCACCCTCGGCGCCGATCCGGGCCTGCAGTGGCGCATGGTGGTCCGGATAGGCACGGTCGGGGCCCGTTCCGATGACGGCAACGGTACTGCCGCCGGCGTCCAGCACCGCAAGGTGGGCGGCCGCATCGATACCGGCCGCCAGCCCACTGGCGACCGCCAGTCCGGCTTCGGCGAAGCTGCCGGCAAAACGCGCCGCCAGTGCCCGACCGGCCGGTGTGGGTGAGCGGCTGCCAACCACCGCCACCGCCGGGCGCCAGGCCAGGCCGGGGTCGCCGGCCACGAACAGCGCCAGCGGCGGGTTGGGGACCTCCGGCAGCAGGGGCGGGAAGGCCGGGTCGGTAACGGCCAGCAGGTGATGGTGGTCGTCCTGCAGCCAGTGCAGGGCGGCTTTCGACCGCTGCGCATCGGGGCGTTCCAGTGCCGCGCACTGTTCCGGGGTGCAGCCATGGGCGCGCCAGCCGGCCACGCCCAGCGCAAGGGCCGCTTCGGCGCTGCCCGCGCCCTGCAGCAGTGCCCGCCGCGGCGCCAGCGCGCCTCCCGCCATCACCAGGCGCACCAGCGCCTCATCTGCCTGCTTGGTCATCCCCCCACTATCGACCGCAGACAACAAAGGCGCCCTAGGGCGCCTTCGCGTACGGCTGTCAGGGATGTTCCCGGCAACCCTACTTCGTGTCCGGATGCAGCGCGCTGTAGCCCACTCGTACAGGCTTCACGCCCTGCATCACCAGCGCATAGCTCACGTTGTCGAAGGTGCGGAACACCATCGCATGCGCGGCGTACTCGTCGGGCAGCGAGACCCGGCCGGCGCCGGTACTGAGCGAATCATCCATGCGCGAGGACCCCGGGTACTTCATCCGGTGCGCGACGTGGCGGCCCGGCCGCCACAGCGAGAACACGGTGCCGTTGTCCACGCCCTGCGCGCGGCCCGCCGAAATGGCGATCACATCGCGTGGCCCGCCAACGCTGAACATGTCGGTCACCGCGAGCACACGCACGTCCACGCCCTCGACGCCCGCCGCCGGCACATGCGGGACGAACTGCAGGTCGTAGGGCCTTGCCTCGACCGGCACCAGCCGGTCGCCGGCGCGGACTTCACGCCCGCCGCTGTTCTTGTCCAGCACCAGGGTGGACGCCTCGACCTTGCCGCCGGCAACCTGGGTGATGGTGCCCGTCCCGACCTGCATCAGCTCGTAGCCCAGCATCTGGTGCGCACGTCGCGTCGGCGCGTTGTAGGCCCGCCACAGGTTGCCGCTGCCGGGGGTGACCTCGCCATTGGCGGTCAGGTCCTCGGTGGGCTTGGGCACGCCATAGCGCACGGTCGGGCGGACCACGGCCCAGCGCTGCCCGACCTGGGCATCGGCCAGGCGCACGTACACGGCTTCGCCACTGCTGGCGCGCAGGCGGTCTTCTTCCAGGCCCGCCACGTAGGGCAGGTGGTCGATGCGGTCGACCACGCTCAGCTGCTTCAGGAACGGCTCGACCTGGGCCAGCGGAATGGCATCGATCGGGGCCTCCTGGCGGGGCCCGGGCTGGGCCGTCACACGGTCCAGGTAGGCCAGGCTCAGCACGTCACCCGGATAGATCAGGTGCGGATTGGCGATCTGCGGGTTGGCCTGCCAGATCTCCGGCCACAGCCAGGGCTTCTGCAGGAAACGCGCGGCGATATCCCACAGCGTGTCCCCTTTTCGGACCACATAGGTATCCGGGTGCCCGCCATTCACTTCCACGGCGGTAGCATAGGCAGCCACGGTCAGCATCGCCGCGGCGACGACCGTACGAAAACGAAGCAACATAGGTGTGAAGCCCTGATTCCCCAACAGGTCCGCGCACTATAGTCCAGAAACCGGGGCGCAAGGCAAGCGTTGCAGCTAGAATCTGCGACGTATGCCGGCGTGCCGGCCCCCTATCCGGAAACTGCCATGGCCCTCCTCCCGATTCTTGAGTTCCCCGATCCGCGCCTGCGTACCAAGGCCGCGTTGATCGACGCCGCCGAAGTGACCACGCCGGCCTTCCAGGAACTGGTCGACAACATGTTCCAGACCATGTACGACGCGCCGGGCATCGGCCTGGCCGCTACCCAGGTGGACGTGCACAAGCGCTTCATGGTCATCGATGTCAGCGAAGAGAAGAACCAGCCGCTGGTGTTCATCAACCCGGAGATCGTCGCCAAGGACGGGGGCCGGGTGTACCAGGAAGGGTGCCTGTCGGTGCCGGGCATCTTCGCCGACGTGACCCGTGCCGACACCATCACCGTGAAGTTCCTTGACCGCAATGGCCAGGAACAGCAGATGGAGGCCGGTGAAGTGCTGGCCACCTGCATCCAGCACGAGATGGATCACCTGGACGGCAAGCTGTTCATCGATTACCTGTCGCCGCTCAAGCGCGAGATGGTCCGCAAGAAGCTGGCCAAGCAGCGCAAGCACGTGGCGTGATCGCCGCTCCGGGCCGCCCGCAGGGGTGGCCCGTGCCCGCGCGCAGCGCGCGGGCTGTACGGCGCCGGCCGACGGCGCCGTTTTCTTTCCTGCACGAATCCATCCTGCAAGTGGGGTAGCCATGAGGATTGTCTTTGCCGGTACGCCGGAATTCGCGGTGTCATCGCTGCGCGCAGCGGCGCGCCACCACGAGGTCGTGGCCGTCTACACCCAGCCTGACCGTCCGTCAGGCCGTGGTCGCGGCCTGGCCCCCTCGCCGGTGAAGCTCGAGGCGGTGGCCCGCGGCATTCCGGTGTACCAGCCCGAATCGCTGAAGGACGAAGCGGCCCAGCAGCAGCTGCGTGACCTGAAGCCGGACCTGATGGTGGTGGTGGCTTACGGCCTGATCCTGCCCAAGGCCGTGCTGGCCATCCCGACCTACGGGTGCTGGAACGTGCACGCTTCGCTGCTGCCGCGCTGGCGCGGTGCGGCGCCGATCCAGCGCGCGATCCAGGCCGGTGACGAGACCACGGGCGTGTGCCTGATGCAGATGGAAGCCGGACTGGATACCGGCCCGGTGCTGCTGCACCAGGCGCTGCCGATCGCGGCCACCGATACCGGTGGCCAGCTGCACGACAAGCTGGCCGAGCTGGGTGCGCAGGTGTTGTCCGATGGCCTGGGACTGCTGCGCGCCGGCATCAAGCCGATCGCGCGGCCGCAGCCGGAGCAGGGCGTGACCTACGCACACAAGCTGGACAAGGCCGAGGCGAAGCTGGACTGGACGCAGGATGCAGCGGTGCTGGCGCGGACCGTACGCGCGTTCAACCCGTGGCCTGTCGCCGAAGCAACGCTGGCCGGCGAGCGCGTGCGCATCCATGGCGCCGTGGCGCAGGCGATGGAGCACGGCCAGGCACCGGGAACGGTACTTGCTGCCGGCCGCGAAGGCATCGACATTGCCTGCGGCCAGGGCGCGCTGCGCCTGCGCGTGCTGCAGCGCGAAGGTGGCAAGGCGATCACTGCCGCCGATTACCTCAACGCCCGTCGCGACCTGCGCGTGGGAGCGTAAGCGGTGACGAAACAGAATGACTTCTCCATCGCCAGGGCGGCGCCGGGTGCAGCCACCCGCATGCTGGCCGCACGCGTGCTGGCCCAGGTGTTCACCCGTGGCCGTTCGCTGAAGGCGGAACTGGCGTGGGCCCTGCCGAAGCTGGCCGACAGCCGTGATCGGGCGTTGCTGGAAGCGCTGTGTTTTGCCGTGCTGCGCCGTCGCAGTACCTATGACGCGGCATTGCAGGCGTGGATGCAGAAGCCGCTCTCGGCGCGCGATGCAGACCTGCGTACGCTGCTGATGGTCGGCTTCGCCCAGCTGGACGTGCTGGAACTGCCGGCGCACGCGGCCCTGTCGGCCACCGTCGACGCAGCGCGTGCGCTGGGCCGTGAGCGCCAGGCGGGCCTGGTCAATGCCATCCTGCGCCGCGCCCAGCGTGAGGGATTCCCGGAACAGCCGGCCCGCGATGCATTTCCGGCCTGGCTGGTCGAGGCCATCGAGCGCGACTGGCCGGCGCAGGCCGAGGCGATCTTCAGCGCCAGCCTGCAGCCTGCGCCGCTGTGGCTGCGCGCCAACCGCCAGCACGGTGGCCGCGAGAAAGTCCTGGCCGTGCTGGCCGAAGCCGGTATCGTCGCCGAGCCGAGTCCGCTCAGTGCGGACGCGTTGCGGCTGGCGACGCCGGTCGCTGTCAACCAGCTGCCCGGCTTCGCCGAGGGCGCGCTCTCGGTGCAAGATCTGTCCGCGCAGTGCGCGGCCGATGCGCTGGCGCCGGCCGCCGGGGCGCGGGTACTGGATGCCTGCGCCGCACCGGGCGGCAAGTCGGCGCACCTGCTGGAGCGTGATCCCAGCCTGCGCCTGCTGGCGCTGGACATCGACGCCCGTCGCCTGGCGCGTGCCCGTGACACGTACGCGCGCACGGGTGTCGGTGAGGGCGCACAGACCCTGGCGGCAGACGCCAGCGATCCTGGCGCGTGGTGGGATGGCACGCCGTTCGATGCGATCCTGCTCGATGCGCCCTGTTCGGCCACGGGCGTGATCCGCCGCCAGCCGGATGTGATGTTCCACCGCCGCGCCGAGGACATCGATGCGCTGGTCGGCGTTCAGGCCCGGCTGCTGGAGGCATGCTGGTCGATGCTGCGCCCCGGTGGCGTCCTGCTGTATGCCACGTGCTCGATCCTGCGTGCGGAGAACATCGAGCAGATCCGCGCGTTCCTGAAGTGGCACCCGGATGCGGTGGCGCAGCCGTTGGACGAGGCGTTCGGGCTGGATTGCGAAGGCATTGCACGCCAACGACTGCCCGGTGACAGCGATGCTGACGGATTCTTCTACGCGCGTCTGCTAAAAGCAGTGTGAATCCGCTGCCGTTCAAGTCCTCATGCTGAAAACCCGCGCGTCGCGAGAGACGTGGTTGTTCGTGGTGATGGCCCTGCTGGTGCTGGGGGCTGGACTCGGCCTGCGCGATCCCTGGCCGTCGGATGAGCCGCGCTTCGCGCTCGTCGCCAAGCAGATGGTGGACAGCGGTCACTGGTTGTTCCCGCATCGCGGCCTGGAGCTGTACTCGGACAAGCCGCCGATGCTGATGTGGTGGCAGGCCACGCTCTATCACCTGATCGGCGATTGGCGGCTGGCGTTCCTGCTGCCCTCGCTGATCGCCGCGCTGGGCACGTTGTGGTGCGTGGTCGATCTCGGCGATCGGCTGTGGACGCGACGCGTCGGCCTGTACGCAGGCTGGGCACTGCTGTTCGCACTGCAGTTCACCTTCCAGGCGAAGAAGGCACAGATCGATCCGCTGGTGGTGCTGTTCATCACCCTGGCCAACTACGGGCTGCTGCGCCACCTGCTGCTGGGCCCGGCATGGCGCTGGTGGTGGCTGGGCTGGTTCTTCGCCGGGATCGGCGTCATCACCAAGGGCGTGGGTGTGATCGCCCTGCTGATGCTCGTTCCGGCCGTGATCGGCTCGGCGCTGCGGTGGAACGGTGTGCGCCTGCATGCGCGCGACCTGCGCTTCTGGCTGGCGCCGCTGGCGTTCCTGCTGGCCGTGGCGCTGTGGCTGCTGCCGATGGTGCTGGCGGCGCTGGCGACCGGGCTGGACGAGTACCGCGCCTACATGGACGACATCCTGTTCCAGCAGACCGCAGGGCGTTATGCCCAGTCCTGGGACCATCACCAGCCGTGGTGGTACTTCCTGGCGATCATGCCGTCGATGTGGATTCCCGCGTTCCTGGCACTGCCGTGGGCGATTCCGGCCTGGCGCCGCCGGCTGCAGCGACGCGACGCGCGCTACCTGCTTCTGCTGGGGTGGTGGTTGCTGATCGTGCTGTTCTTCTCGATTCCCGAGGGCAAGCGCGATGTGTACATTCTCCCTGCGCTGCCGATGTTCTGCCTGGCCCTGGCGCCGCTGCTGCCCGGCCTTCTGCGCCGTCGCGACGTGCAGGCACTGCTGGGGCTGTTCACGCTGGCCCTGGCGCTCGGCACGCTGCTGGCAGGCGCACTGGCATTGCTGGGCGAGCCGGGATTTGAGTCGAGGCTGGAGCACGAACGTGGTCTGGCACCGGGCG
Source organism: Stenotrophomonas sp. STEN225 (assembly GCF_056756445.1). Taxonomy (NCBI): domain Bacteria; kingdom Pseudomonadati; phylum Pseudomonadota; class Gammaproteobacteria; order Lysobacterales; family Lysobacteraceae; genus Stenotrophomonas; species Stenotrophomonas sp. STEN225. The sequence continues at coordinate 108,926 of NZ_JBRRBV010000010.1, forward strand.
TGATGGATGCGTTGGCCTGGGCGGCGCTGGCGATGGGCGCCTGCGGTGTGGCCAGCCTGTTGCTGTCTGGCCGTGGCCGGCGTCATCTGGCCATGGTGTCGACCCTGGCCACGGTGTGGGTGCTGTACAGCCTGGTGGGCTACCCGCTGTTGAACGATTCGGGTTCGGCGCGGGGCCTGATGCGCCATGTGGGGGAGCGCATCGGCCCGCAGGCCGAGTTGGGCCTGGTGGCCTGGAAGGAACAGAACCTGCTGATGGCCGATCGACCGGCGGCCACGTTCGGCTTCAACACCCCCTGGGATGAACAGCTGCAGGCGGCGACGCGCTGGCAGCGACTGGTGCCGGCGCGGCGCTGGCTGCTGGTGCAGGAGGACGCCCTGTTGCCGTGCGTGGACCGCGACCGGGCCGAACCGGCGGGCGTGGCCAATCGTCGCCGCTGGTGGCTGGTGCCGGCGGAGGCGGTGGTCGCGCCCTGCCAGGCCAGCGATCGCGAGCGCGAACGTGAACGGCGTTTGCAGGAACGGGGATAACGACCTGTGTCCACGCTTGTCCAGACTGCCCAACAGGCGACAAAGGCAGTAAAACAGCACACTGGGAGTGGCCGTTGTGGCCGCCCCCGTTCTTCCCGCACACCCGCAGCGAAACTTCCGACGTGCCAGCTCCACCGGACAACCTGAACCCCGCGGCCGGCGACCTGCCGGGTGCCCCCGTCGGCGGTCGGCAGCGCACGGCGCACTGGCTGGCGCAGATCGGTCTGTTCTGCCTTCCGGCGCTGGTGCTTACCGTGCCGATCAACCTGCTTCCGTATGGACTGTTGCTGCTGGCCAGCACGCTGCTGGCGCCGGAACTGCTGTGGCGCGCCCGGCACATGGGCGGGCAGCCGGTGAAGGTGCTGACCTGGCTGATGCTCGCGGTGCTGGCGCTGGGCCTGCTGTCGGTGCTGCTGTTCGAGCAGGGGCTGCGCGATGTCGACAACCGCTCGCGCTTCGTGGTGATCCCCTGGATCGCCCTGTGGGTCTGCGCGTTGCGCCCGGACCTGCGCTGGCTCTGGCGTGGCGCGCTGGCCGGGCTGCTGGTCACCTTCGCGATGTCGCTGTGGCAGGTACTGCAGGGGGCTCCGCGTGCGGAGCTGTTCACCAATGCCATCGTGCTGGCCGACATCGTGATGGTGCTGATGGTGCTGCTGGTGTTCTGCCGACCTTCGCGACGCTGGTCGCTGGTGATCGTCGGCATGGCGGCCGGCTGTGGAACCATCGTGTTGACCGGCAGCCGTGGCGTGTTCGCGGCGTTGCTGGCTCTGCTGGTGGTGCTGGCGCTGAGCCTGCGCTGGCGGACCGGCACCGCCCGCCTGTCGGTGCTGGCAGGCATGCTGGCGATTGGCGCCACCCTGCTGCTGTCGGTGCCCGAGCTGCGTCACCAGGTGCGGCTGAGCGAGCTGCACAGCGACATGCAGCGCATGGAGCAGGGCGACAGCGACTCTTCCGCCGGTGCCCGCGTGGAGCGTCTGCAGGTTGCCTGGGATACCTTCCTGGACCACCCGCTGGTCGGTGTCGGAATCGGCCACTTCGATGACGCGATGCAGCGTGTGCCGGTCTGCCGCGAGAACCCGGACGAACAGCGCTGCCACCTTGGCCATGCCCATAACGACGTAGCCGAATGGGCCGCCACCCAGGGCATGCCCGGCCTGCTGCTGCTGCTGGCGGTGTATGGCGTTCCGCTGTGGGTGTTCGTGCGCCTGCATCGGCGCAGCGGGCGCAGTACGTTCCGCGGGCCTGCCGCGGCCGGGATCATGATCGTGACCACGTACGTGCTGTGCGGGCTGACCCAGTCGATGTTCGCGCACCAGATGACGGCCAGCTTCTACGTCACCATCGTCGGCCTGCTGGCCGGGTTGTCGATCCTGGAAGGTGCCCGCCACCGCGGGGCCAACGCGGGTTGACGCCCCGCCGCCGGGCATGGCCCGGCGCTACCCCTGCACCGCCATGCCCGGCGCACGCAGGTGCACGGGAGCGGTAGCGCCGGGCCATGCCCGGCGGATCAGGGCTGCGGCGGGTCGGCCACCGCCTGACCGTTGCCGAGCATCCACAGCATGATGGTCTTCTGCCGCACGTAGTTGGCACGCACGTAGGCATAGACCAGGCCGTGCCAACCATCGCGGAAACCGCCGCGGAAAATGAATCCCCGCCAGAAGCGCCAGGCCGGTGCCAGCACCAGCTTGCCCAGGGTGGCGCGCTTGCCGCGTGCGAACTCGTGCTCGGCCATCATCCGCGCGTACTTCTCGGTCTTGGCCAGTTGCTGCTGCAGCGAGCGGTAGGGGTAGTGGATGAGGTCACCGCGCAGGGTGCCGACGCTGCCATCGACGCTGGCGGCCTCGTGGATCTCACGGGTGCCGCGCCAGCCGCCGCGGCGGCGGTCGAACAGGCGCATCACCCGGTCCGGATAGGCGTTGCCGTGGCGCAGGAAGCGGCCGAAATACTCTGAAAGGCGGGCAAAGCGGTAGCCCGCGTGGCCGCTGAATCCCCCCTCGCGGGCCTGTTCGATGGAGGCGCGCAGTTCCGGGCTGATGCGCTCGTCGGCATCCAGGCACACCACCCAGTCATGTGCTGCCTGCTCGACGCAGAACGCCTTCTGGCTGCGGAAGCCATCGAACGGCCGCTGCAGCACGCGGGCACCGGCGGCCTCGGCGATGGCCACGGTGGCGTCGCTGGAATACGAGTCCACCACGATGATCTCGTCGCAGAAGGCCAGCGAGGCCAGGCAGTCGCCGATGCGGCCGGCCTCGTTGAACGCGATAATGCACGCCGAGATGCGAGGCCGTTCGATGGGAGCGGTCGTGGAGGACATGATGGCCGGGTACCTGTTGTTTGCGACGGAGCGCTATGCGCTGCCTATTCTCGCCCCGTTGGCGCAGGCCTTGCACGCGTCCGGGCAGGAGGTGGCTGCCTGGTTCGAAGGTGGCGCCGCCGGCAGCCAGTTGCCGGGCGTGCCCGTGATCGGCCTGAAGCAGGCCCTGGCGATGCGCCCGCGCGCGGTGTACAGCGCGGCCAACTGGGTGCCGACGTTCCTGTCCGGTGCCAAGGTGCAGCTGTTCCATGGCTTCAACGTGGAGAAGCGCGACAGCGCACGTGGCCATTTCCGGGTACGCGGGATGTTCGACCTGTACTGCACCCAGGGCCCGGCCACCACCGCGCCGTTCCGCGACATCGCCGCCCTGCAGGGCCACTTCGCGGTGGCCGAGACCGGCTGGCCGAAGCTGGACCCGCTGTTCCGCGACGATGGTGGCGAAAGCGCCGCGCTGCGCGCAGCGGCGGGCGGTCGTCCGGTGATCCTGTTCGGCTCGACCTTCACCGAGCGGCTCAGCGCCGCCCCGCACCTGCATGCGCAGATCGCCGCCGACATCGCGGCCGGGGAGCGCTACTGGCTGCTGACCCTGCACCCGAAGTGCCCGCCGGAGCTGTTCGAGCGTTACCGTGCGCTGGCCGGCGCCAATGCCCGCTTCATCGAACCGGAGCAGGTCATGGCCGCACAGCGCGCCGCTGATGTGCTGGTGTCCGATACGTCTTCGATCGTTTCGGAGTTCATCGTCCAGCACAAGCCGGTGGTGACCTTCCGCAACCGCGTCCCGAAACCGCACATGATCGATTTCGACGTGCCGGCGCAGCTGCCCGTCATGCTGCAGCGCGCGCTGCACCCGGATGCCGTCCTGCAGGCGGAGATCGTGCGCTATGCCGACGCGATCCATCCGTACCGTGACGGCCGCTCCAGTGAGCGGGTGATTGCCGCAACCGAGGATTTCCTGTCCGGCGAGATGGGCGCGCTGCGCCGCAAACCCTTCGGCAGCTGGATGCGTGACCTGCAGATCCGCAGGGATCTGGGCTACTGGGGGCCATCACAGCGGTGATCGGGGGATGTAGAGCCGAGCCCACGCTCGGCTGTGGCAAGCCGAGCATGGGCTCGGCTCTACAGTAGATCCACGCCAGGCGTGGAAGGGCGGCAACGGGTCACCAGCGCAGCTTGCGGCGCGGCAGCGCGGCGGCCAGCTGCGCCATCAGCGCCCGTGCCTGTGCGTGCGGCAGGTAATGCAGCGCCAGGGCCACATCACCATGCGCGCCTGCGGTGTCCAACTGCAGGCTGGCCGTGCCCAGCAGCCTGTCCAGCGGTGAGCGCTGCAGGCGCAGGCCCTGCAGCTTGTCCAGTTCCGCCCAGCGCCACCAGCGCCTCCACCATCCGCCGCGCACCGCGACGTAGCGATCATCCAGATGCCAGCCCATGCGGCCCATCTGCCGATGGGCGACCCAAAGCGCGACCGGCAGCCAGCCCAGCACCAGCAGGCCGGGTGTTCCCCAGCGCCAGTACATCGCGGCGGCCAGCAACGGCACCAGCAGTACGCTGCCCAGGCACAACCGCCACCAGCCGCGCTGCGGCACCGGCTGCCAGTGCGCGGGCGGCCACTGCAGCTGAGGCAGCAGGCGCTGCACCAGATGATCGCAGTCGGCGGCCGGTGCCAGCGGCGCGAGTTCGCGCAGCGCCCGATCTTCCTCGCGGGTGGGGCCGCCGGCAGCGCTGTCAATCTGCAGCTGGCGCCGCCCGAACCAGCGTTGCAGGGTGCCTTCACGCAGGGTCCAGGCCTGGATGCGCCGGCGCGCCACGCTGCTGCGCGTGCGGCTGAGCAGGCCTGCCGCGACCGTCAGCCGGTGTTCCTGCTCGGTCAGGGTGAAGCCGGCATAGCGCAGCAGGGCCAGCACCACCGACAGCAGGCGCATCAGCAGCCAGCCTGCGACCAGCACCAGCGCGGCCAGGATCAGCAGGCCGGCAAGGCCCTCGTGCAGCTGGCTGGCGTAGCCGAACGCCTCGCGTCCTCCGCTGGAGATCACGCCGTCCAGCGAACGGCGCGGGATCACCTGCAGCAGCGCACCGATGGCGGCGGCGAACAGCACCCAGCCGCGGTTGGACAGCAGGCCAAGCCGGATCACTTCGGCAGTGGACATGCGCAGCAGCACTTCATCGGTCGGGTCGGCGGTGGCAGCCGGTGCGTTGCCAGGCGCCTTTCCGCGCTGCTTCACCAGCTGCTCCAGTGCCAATGCCTGGTCCAACCGCAGCACCCGCATCTCTGCCTCCGGGCGCACGCCGCCGGCCGACTCCAGGCGCAGCTCGGCCACGCCGAACAGCCGGTGCAACGGGTTCTGCCGCACTTCCACGTTGTGGATGCGGGCGAAGGGAATTTCCCGGCGGTTGCGCGCAAGCAGCCCGCTGCGCACGGTGATCGCATCACTGCCGATGCGGTAGCGGTAGCTCAGGTACTGGAGCACCGAGACCACCACCAGCGCGGCGATGGCCAGCAGCGGCATCAGCTGCGCCCACAGCGGGTCGCGGTCGCCGCGCTGGCCGAACACCAGCAGCGCGACCAGCGGCAGGAAGTAGTGCCGCAGCTGCATCAGCAGCACGAACAGCCATGACCAGGGGTGCAGGCGCTGTTCGTCGCCGCCGCGTGGCAGTGGGGGCGGCAGGGGCGGTGGCTGGCTCACAGGGCGTCGGCGTCCTGGTCGAGCTGGTGGGCCAGGGTGTCGCGCAGGCGTTCGGCGTCGGCATCATCCAGGCCGCTGACAGTCACGGCACTGAGGCGGGTGCCTGCGGTGTGCACGATCAGCGTCGCCAGGCCGGCACGCCGCTCCAGCGGACCACGGCGCAGATCAAGGTGCTGCACGCGCGAGACCGGTACCTGCGTTTCGGTCTGCCACATCAGGTCCCTGCGCAGGCCCAGGCCCTGTGCGTCCAGGCGCCAGCGTGTGCGGGTCAGGCGGCGATGGCCCAGCCACGCGCCGAACAGGGCGCCGACCAGCAGGCCCGACGCTGCACCCCACAGCCCGGCAGGCAGATCGAAGAACCACCACGCGGCTGCCAGCGGTGCGCCTGGCACGAACAGTCCACCGAATGCGCCTTCCAGCGCAGCCAGGCGTGCGGCGCGGGCCGGCAGCGGCTGCCAGTCGTTGATGGGCACAGCAGGAAGAGGCTGGTCGGTCACACGGGCTCCGTCGGGCTGCAGGGCAGGCGGGGCGGCCGCAGCCGCACCGCGCAGACGGTAGCAGGTCGGGCGCGCTACTGCGCCGCCTGGATCAGTGCATCGACATCGAGCAGATGGCCGGCACGGTCGGCCTTGGTGCGCAGGTAGTGTTCGTTCTCGGCCGTGATCTCGCCAGTGACCGGAATGCAGTCCAGCACTTCGATGCCGGCATTGCGCAGGCGCTGTGCCTTGGTCGGATTGTTGCTGAGCAGGGCCACGCGGCTGATGCCCAGGCCGCGCAGCATCGCCACGGCGCTGCCATAGCGTCGCTCATCGGCGCCGAAGCCCAGTTGTGCATCGGCGTCGATCGTGTCCAGCCCGTCGTGCTGGTAGCCATAGGCGCGCATCTTTGCAGCGATGCCCGTTCCCCGGCCTTCCTGGTCCAGATACAGCAGCACGCCGCCGCCCAGTTCCTTCAGTTTGCGCAGACCGCGTCGCAGCTGGTCCCCGCAGTCGCACTTGAGCGAACCGAACAGGTCGCCGGTCAGGCACGAGGAGTGCACGCGTACCGGCACCACGGCAGACAGGTCCGGGTCGCCGACGATGATCGCCACCTGGTCGCGTTGTGCAACGCCGCCGCGGAACACCGCGAAGGTGGTCATGCCGACATCGCGCAGCGGTACCGGCGAACGGGCGACCAGCTCATAGTCGTGGGCGGCGTGCGCCGCACCTTCGGCCAGGTCGCACAGGGCGACGTCGGCGGCGCCGTCGAAGGTCGCATCACCCGCATCCAGGCGCACCGCGACCATGGCCGGCAGCAGCAGGCCCAGGCGGGCCAGTTCAACCGCGCCGGCATCGAAGGCATCGCCTGCGGTCCAGTGAGCCGGCATCGGCCCGGGCTCGCGCAGGTAGCCCAGCGTCGGCAGGGCGTCGAAGGCGATACCAGCCAGCGGCAGGCGCACACCGTCAGGTGCCTCCACCCCCAGCACGCGGGCGCGGGTCGCCGTCAGGAACAGGTAATGACGCTCGCGCGCTGCGCTGGCAAAGGCGGCAAAGCTGCTGGCGGTGGCGCTGTCCAGCGCGATCACGGCCAGGCGTTGGCCCTGGCCGTCGTGAAGCAGGACCGGGCGACCGGCGCGCAGTTCCGCGACCGCGCGCTCGCAGCGGATCGCGGCCGGGTCGCCGAACAGGGAGGAGGCAGCAGGCATGGCAGGACCGGGGGAGGCGGACATCGCAGTCTCTATGGGGGCGCCGGCGTCGTATTCAACGTGCTGCGGCCGCCGGTCGCAGGGCGGCACGGTGGGACTCAGTGCGGGTGTTCCTCGGTCGCGTAGGGATCATCCTCGCCGCTGCCCGGTGGCCGCAGCGTATAGCGCTTGTAGGTCCACTGGTACTGCGCCGGATCGCGGCGGGCGATGCGTTCGATCCCGGCGTTGAGGGCGGTGGCCGCAGTCTGCGGGTCCGGGTCGGCCACTGCGGGGTCGGCCGGCTCGACGTGCAGGGCGAATTCCATGTCCGGCCCAATGCGCTCGCACCAGCCATACAGGACGATGGCGCCGGTGCGTTCGGCCAGGCGGTTGACCAGGGTCATGGTCAGCGCCGGCACACCGAAGAACGGAACGAACACGCCGTCACCGGCCTTCGGCTGCTGGTCCGGCAGGATGCCGGTGGCGCCACCATCCTTGAGTACCTTGAACAACTGGCGCACTGCCGGGCCCTCGGCGCGCACCTGCTGCACGTTCTGGCCACCCCGCACCAACTGCAGGAATGCGTCGCTGGCTTCATCCTCCGGCGGCTTGTAGACGATGGCGATCTGCCCGCGCGAGGCCAGCCACTGGTTCAGCAGCTCCCAGTTGCCGAAGTGCGGCGCGGCCACGATCACGCCCCTGCCGCTGGCCAGCGCCGCGTCATACAGCGCTTCACCGTGACGCTGCTTCAGGTGCAGGCGCAGGTTCTCGGCCGGCGGGCGGCTCCACAGGCGCAGGGTCTCGATGGCCTGCAGGGCGGTGGAGCGCAGCAGATCGCGATGCAGGCGCTCGCGCGCAACGGGGTCCAGATCCGGATAGGCCAGCTCCAGGTTGCGGCGGGTGACGCGACTCTCACGGGCGTTGAGACGGATCCAAGCCCAAGCCAGGGCCTGCGCGACGCCGCGCAGCAGCGGCCAGGGCAGGCGCGTGAACAGGGTGGTGGCGCGATAGGCCAGCCGGGCTTTGCGTTGCGGGTTCATCCACGCAAGTTTAGCCAAGGGCGCTGCTATCGTGGCCGGCCCCCTGACCGGAAACCCACAGATGCTCGTCCTGATCCAACGCGTCAGCCAGGCCGCCGTCCACGTCGATGGCGAGGCCGTCGGCCAGATCGGCCCAGGCCTGCTGGCCCTGGTGGGGATGGAGCCGGGCGACACCGAGCCGCAGCTGCAGCGCATGGCCGAGCGCCTGCTGGGCTACCGGGTGTTTGCCGATGAAGCCGGGAAGATGAACCGCTCGCTGCGCGATACCGGCGGCGGCCTGCTGCTGGTCAGCCAGTTCACCCTGGCGGCCGACACCCGGTCGGGCATGCGCCCCAGCTTCACCACTGCGGCGCCGCCGGCCGAGGCTGAACGCGGGTTCAATCGATTTGTCGACATCTGCCGTGAAAATCACGCGCCAGGGGTGGAAACGGGCCGCTTTGGTGCCCATATGATCGTCAGCCTGGTCAATGATGGTCCCGTGACCTTCCTTCTCAGGCCCTGAAGCCGCCGGGACCACCGCCCGGCAGGCGGGGCCCCGGGCTGGTATAATGCTACGTTCCCTATTTCCTACCCAGCCGGTGGCGCGAGCACTACATGGCCAACGAACGTCCTGCCCAATCCGAAATCAAGCAACTGATCAGCAAGGGCCTGGAACAGGGCTACCTGACCTACGCCGAAGTCAATGACCATCTGCCGGACGACATGGTCGACCCGGAACAGATCGAAGACATCATCGGCATGATCAACGGCATGGGCATTGATGTCCATGAAGTTGCCCCGGATGTGGAGACTCTCCTCCTCAACGACGGCAACACCGGCAACCGCGAAGTCGACGACACCGCGGCCGAAGAAGCCGCTGCCGCGCTGAGCGCGCTCGACACCGAAGGTGGCCGTACCACCGACCCGGTGCGCATGTACATGCGCGAAATGGGTACCGTCGAGCTGCTGACCCGCGAAGGCGAAATCGCCATCGCCAAGCGCATCGAAGAAGGCCTGGGCCAGGTGCAGGCCGCACTGGGCCAGTTCCCGGTGTCGGTCGAATCGCTGCTGTCCGATTACGAAGCCCACAAGGAAGGCAAGAAGCGCCTGGCCGAAGTGATCGTCGGCTTCAACGACCTGACCGACGAAGAGCCGGCTCCGCCGGCGGCCGCCGCCGATGACAGCGACGATGCCGACGCCGAAGCCGACGAGGACGAGGACGAGGACGATGATGTCGACGGCGCCGATGAGGAAGCCGCACCGACCGGTCCGGACCCGGAGGAAGTCGCCGCGCGCATGCAGGCGCTGAGCGATGCCTTCAATGCCTTCAAGAAGGCCGCCGGCAAGGGCGACAAGAAGAATCTGCCGCGCCTGCGCGAAGAGATGTCGGCCGTGTTCGTCACCCTGAAGCTGCCGCTGCCGCTGACCGACGTGCTGACCAAGCAGCTGCGCGACACCATGGCCGAGATCAAGAGCCATGAGCGCCGCGTGCTGAACCTGGCCACCGTCACCGCGCGAATGCCGCGCAAGGATTTCATCCGCTCCTGGGAAGGCAACCAGACCAACCTGGAGTGGGTGGAAGACGCACTGAAGCGCAAGCAGAAGTGGTCGTCGGCGCTGCGTGAGGTGAAGGACCAGATCATTGCCGAACAGCAGGCCACGATCGACATCGAGAAGCTGACCCAGCTGGACCTGGAAGAGCTGAAGGAAATCAGCCGTGCCATGGCCTACGGTGAAGCCAAGGCGCGCAAGGCCAAGAAGGAGATGGTCGAGGCCAACCTGCGCCTGGTGATCTCGATCGCCAAGAAGTACACCAACCGTGGCCTGCAGTTCCTCGACCTGATCCAGGAAGGCAACATCGGCCTGATGAAGGCCGTGGACAAGTTCGAGTACCGCCGCGGCTACAAGTTCTCCACGTATGCGACCTGGTGGATCCGCCAGGCCATCACCCGCTCGATCGCCGACCAGGCGCGCACCATCCGTATTCCGGTGCACATGATCGAGACGATCAACAAGTTGAACCGCATTTCCCGCCAGATGCTCCAGCAGTACGGCCGCGAGGCCACGCCGGAGGAGCTGGCCAAGGAAATGGACATGCCGGAAGACAAGATCCGCAAGGTGATGAAGATCGCCAAGGAGCCGATCTCGATGGAAACCCCGATCGGCGACGACGAGGATTCCCATCTGGGCGACTTCATCGAGGACACCAATGTGGAGTCCCCGATCGAGAACACCACCAACATCAATCTGTCTGAAACCGTGCGTGACGTGCTGGCCGGCCTCACCCCGAGGGAAGCCAAGGTGCTGCGCATGCGCTTCGGCATCGACATGAACACCGACCACACGCTGGAAGAGGTCGGCAAGCAGTTCGACGTGACCCGCGAGCGCATTCGCCAGATCGAAGCAAAGGCGCTGCGCAAGCTGCGTCACCCGAGCCGCTCGGAACAGCTGCGCAGCTTCCTGGATATCGATTGATTCCAGCGGTTGTGTCGTGAACTGGAAAACCCCGCTTCGGCGGGGTTTTCCTTTTTTTTCGTAAATTAATTCGTAATTTAATTCGGATGGTGAAACCGCGCGACCCTATGGCAATCAATGGATTGTGTTGACCGGAGCCTTGCGCATCGCCTCACCATGTGGCAAGAATACGTAAATTAACTCGTAACGATATTGGTGCATGGCCCGTCCCCGCACTCACCTGGTCAACGACCTGCTGGAGCGCCTGCCCCCCGGGCAGGTGGTGCCGGCGGCCGATCTTCTGGCGGGCCTTGGGATCACTCGCCCGACCCTGGGGCGGCTGGTCGCCGACGCGGGAGGCGCGGTGGTGCGGCTGGGCCGCACCCGGGCCACTGCCTACGCCCAGCGCCAGGACACCCCCGCCGGCAGCGAATGGCCTCTCTTCCGCATGCGCGAAGATGGTCGTCTGGAAGAGCTGGGGCAGGTCGTGGCACTGCGCGGCGACACCTTCTACGTTCAGACGCAAGGGGATCGTCCGAATCTTGTCCGCCCGCCCGAGGGCGACATCATGGGTCACTTCCCGGGCCTGCCCTGGTATCTGGATGACCTGAGGCCACAGGGATTCCTGGGAAGAACGTTCGCCCACCGACGCGGACGTGAGCTTGGCCTCCCTGAGGACATCAACCGCTGGCAGCTTGGCGACACCCTTCAGGCGCTGGTGCGCGCAGGTGGTACCGATGTCGGCAATCTGCTGCTGGGCGGGGACGCGGTTTCGTCTGCTCTTGCGACGATGGACACACCGCCGGACCGCGTGCGCAGCGAGGATCGGCAGCAGCGCTATCCCGAATGGGCAACTGCTGCGCTGGAAGGCGAAGATGTCGGCTCCTCGCCCGGCGGCGAACAGCCCAAGTTCACCGCGACGGTCGAGCACGATGGCGGCCGCTATGCCGCGCTGGTGAAGTTCGCCCTGCCGGGCGCGGGGGAGGCTGCCGAGCGGTGGGCAGACCTGTTGGTCTGCGAGCATCTGGCGCTTGAGGTTCTGCGCGAGGCGGGTGTATCTGCAGCAGAATCGTCGCTCATCCAGACCGACAGCCACACCTTCCTGGAGGTGAAGCGGTTTGACCGCTCGCCGGGCACACTGGGACGGCGTGGATTCGTGTCGCTGTTGGCCCTGTCCTCGGCGTATGTGGGTGACGTAACCATGGATTGGGGGCAGGCGGGTGAGCAGTTGCTGGCGCAGCGGTGGATCCATCAGGAGACCGCAACCGCCCTGTCGCGGCTGCACGCCTTTGGGCAATTGATTGGCAATACCGATATGCATCAGGGCAACGTCGGCTTCCATCTGCTGGATCGCGGGGCGTTGCCGCTTGCCCCTGCCTACGACATGCTGCCGATGTCCCTGGCCCCCTCGCGAACCGGCGTTCTGCGGGCGACAACGCCGCTTCCCCCGGTCGCACCACGGCGCGCAGGCCAATTGGATCACCTGCACTGGGCGGCTCCGCTGGCGGTAGATTTCTGGGAGCGGGTAGCAGCGTCGGGCCTGCTGCGGTCCAAGGTGCTGCTGGAGGTGGCCGGACAGAATGCAGCTCGGGTCCGGGCCATGGGGAACCGTTTCGGCTGAGGCACGCTTCTGCGGCCGGTCGGTGGCGAGAGAAGGCCTGACTCAACTACACTTTCCCGTTGCACGGGCCTATAGCTCAACGGTTAGAGCAGAGGACTCATAATCCTTTGGTTCCAGGTTCGAATCCTGGTGGGCCCACCACATTGACGTCCAGTGAAGTCCGGGGATGTCCGATAGTGTTAAATCAAGCTTTTTTACGGCGCTTGACCGTCCATCGGCGTCCGTTCCCATCCACCTGCATCCGCAAATGAGTGAGTCAGGCTGTGAGTCGAGGATATGTAGTTGCCGACCCTGACTCACCAGCAGATGACTCACATGCTCACCGACACTAAAGTTCGCACACTGAAGCCCAAGGCAGCGGCCTACCGGATCGCTGACTCGAATGGGCTATGCATCGACGTGCGTCCGACGGGGTCGAAGGCTTGGCCCTACCGCTATAGGTAAGCCGGTAGGGCCAGCATCGTCGCCCTCGACGAGTACCCCTCAATGTCGCTGAAAGCTGCTCGCGCCGAACGTGACCGTCTACGTGCGCTGCTGCGCGGCGGAGCCAACCCTGCTCAGGTGGCAAGGGTCGATAACGCAGTGCAAGGAGAGTGCGCCGCAAACACCTTCGGTGCCATTGGAATGGAGTTGCTCGCCAAGCGGACGAAGGAAGGTCTTTCCCCTGGATCCGTTGGATGAGCCCTGCATTGCCTTGGCCTTGGCCCAGAACGGCAACAGCCCCCAAGACAACCGATCGACCTCCCGGCCCTCGCAGCTATACAGAATCACTGAGGCGCGCTGCGTCGGCGCCCAGTGTAGCTGGGCTGAATCTCGGCGAGGCCGGGGCCGAGGAACTGGCGCGAATCAAGGCAGCGCTGTGGCCACGCAGAACTTCGGCCGAGACCAAGCTGGAGGCCGAAGTACATGCAAGTTGAATCAGCGCATGGCAGTCATCCCGGCAAAAGGGGTGATCTTCGCGAGGACCAAGAACTGGGATTACTGTGAGCGGACACCACATTGGGTGACGGCCTCGATGTATCGAGCCTGTCGGCGCTTCAGGAATTTGCTGTAGAACCTGATATCGCTTCCCCCTCCAGTTCGAGGGGCGACCTCAACAAACTCCGCCGGGACGCCGCCATTGGAGTTCGACACGGAGTAGCCATCGGAACGGGGCTCAAGCACATACTGCCATCGTGATCCTCCAATGCTCACCTCTCCCCATGCGTCACGGACACAAGTGGCAGCGGCTAAGGGATCCTGATTGGACGAAAAAGTGGCTACAGGTCCGGTACTGCGCATGTCGCCAACAGAGGTGCAGGCTGCCAGCAGCATAAGGGTGATTCCGGCTGCTGCGATCCTGAGGTGTTGAGTCGTTCCGTGCATGCGGCAGCTCCATAGGAAGTGACGAACTGTGACGCAATAGCGAGAGGGCTTCAACAGTGTAGTAGTCAGTTCAGCCAGTTGCCGGCCGTGGCCTGGATCAACGTGAAGGACCCGGTGAGAGCGCAGGGCAGCAACCGCCCCCGCCCCTGGAGCGGCCAGGAAACCTATCTCCCGGCCGGCTCGAACCTGAGGTCCTGGTAGTCGTAACTGAAGTCCGCAAGCGGTGACGCCGCTTTCATCGTGATGTTCGCCACGTGTCCTTCCGCGTTCAACGCAAAGGTCACGAACGCGGGTTCGAGCGCCGTGTCATCCCAGTCGACGCGGAACGTGTCGTACTGCCAATGCCGCAGCGTACCCACCATGTTGGGGGTGCGGGTGAAATCCATGCGGAGCGTTCCCCCCTGTTCGGCGACGGTCGCTTCGCCATACCACGCATCCGCGTAGCGACCCACGTAGCCGCGTGCCGGCAGCGATGGACGCGAAGCGGTGCGTGCGATCGGCGCCATGTCTTTGAGTGCCTTCAATCCGCCGGTCAGGCGATCCTGGTACCAGCTCGAAAAAGCGCCCACCCAATCGCGCCGCTCAAAGCCCAGATAATGATCCATCAGCTCGTAACCGAGGCCACGGAGCACGTCCACGTCCTCGGCGTTCATCTGCAGGGCGATACCGAGTTTCCGGTCGGGTACCAGCACGACGAACGTGATCACACCGAACACCGCGCCGCCGTGCTGTATCACCTTCACACCGCGATAGTCCTGCACGTACCACCCGTAGCTGTAGCCGGAAAACTGCGGGGTGATGTCGCTGATCGGAGCCGGATAGGGGCTGATGGGGGTCGGCACCTGCGGTGTCCACATCGCGCGTGCGGAGGCCTCGCTGTACAGGCGCGTGCCACCATCGGGCAGCGCGCCCTGACCCAACTGCACCAGCATCCAGCGGGCAAAATCCTTTGCGCTCCACGACAGGCCGCCGGCGGGAGCGCCCACCTGGCCCAGACCTTCCCGCTCAGGCAGCATCTGCTGTTTTCCCAGGCCGCGCAGCCGTGCGTCCAGGCGTGCATGCGGTTGTACCCGATTGGCAGTGGCGAACCGGTTGGCCTCGTCGCTGACGGCGGTTGTCATGCCCAACGGCTTGAAGATCCGGTTGGCCACGAAGGTTTCCCAGGACTGCCCGCTGACCTGGCTTATCAGTTCACCGGCCACGATGTACAGGATGTTGTCGTACGCATACCCACTGCGGAAACTGGTGGCGGGCTTGAGATGGCGCAGTGCTCTCACGATCTCCATGCGCGTGCGGGACGTGCGCGGAATGAACAGGAGGTCGCCTGCGCCCAGTCCCAGGCCACTGCGGTGCAGCAGCAGGTCCGCCACGGTCATTTCGCGGGTGACCCACGGGTCGTACATGCGGAAGTCGGGCAGGTGGTCGATCACCTTGTCGTCCCATCCCAGCTTGCCCTCATCCACCAGAATCGCCAGCGCGGCGGCGGTAACGGCCTTGCCGGTCGAGCCGGTGGGAAAGATCGTATCGCCATCGACCGGCTCGCTGCCTCCCAGGCGGCGTACGCCATATCCCCGGGCCTGCACGATCTGCCCGTCCTTGACGATGGAGATCGCCATGCCCGGTACCTCGCGGGATTTCATCGCCTGCAGAACACGGGCATCAAAGTCCGCCGGCAGCGAGGACTGTGCGTGGGCCAGTGCCGCCACGCAGAAAAGCGCGCAGGAGATCATTGTCTTCCATGTTCTGGACGTGCGGGTCATGCGCGATCTCCGATCAGGAATGGGCGGTAGGCGCCGTGCGGCGCGCAGCACGTTGCAACAGGCGCCAGCTGCCAACGGTCAGCAGCGGCAGGATGTAGAGGCACAGGAACATATAGGCCAGTCCCCGGTAGCCCTGCGCGATCAGCGCCACGAGGCCCACGCGATCAGCGATGAAAATGGAGCCGACCAGCAGAACGCCGGCGATCATCGACCGTGCGGGCTTGCCCAGTCCCGCACCATCACCTCCTGCGAACGTACGGGCGATGCGTTCGTTGCAGGCATGCACGACGGCCGTTCCGCTTTCCAGCAGAGCGCTGAAGATCATCAGCTGGAACAGCACATGGAATACCGGCAGGTTCAACTGGCGCAGGATGAAGTCCGAAGGCAGCGCGACGGTTCCGATCTGCGGATACCACGCCAGCATGCACAGGAAGAAGAACAGCCCCGGGAGCATCGCCAGCGGGCCGGACAGCACGCCGGCCACCACGGCATCGCGACGGCTGAGGAAGTGCCTGGCCAGCGGCAGTATGATCACCGCGCCGACGATGTTGTAACCCGCGTAGGTCAAGCCGCCCTGGAGCCAGCCGGTGGTCGGTTGCGGCTCCGACAGCGTGGTGAACGCCGCATCGCCGAAGCGGGCCAGCACCAGCACCAGGAAGGCGGCATAGGTGCCATACAGCAGTACGGAGACCCATTTGAACAGGGCCTCCACGGTATCGTTGCCGAAGGTGACGAAGAATCCGATGGTCACCATCAGCAGCAGCGTGCCGGCCAGTGTCGGCCAACCCAGCAACGCCGAAAAGATTTCCCCTGCCGCTGCTCCGAACACCGCCAGGATGAGCACCATGAAGATGCCGTACGCCAGCTCGAACAGGAAAGCGAACGGCCCCAGCAGCATTTCAAAGAAGCTGCGGTAGTCGAAACTGCGGGTGGCGTGCGCCAGCGCGAAGGTCAGTGCGCAGACGAGGCTCCAGCAGGCCATCGCTACCAGGATCGCCAGCATGCCGCCCTGGGGGCCGCTGGGAATGAAGTATTCCGCCAACTCGCGGCCCGTCGCGTATCCGCCGCCGATCACCGCGGCCTTGAAGGCAAGACCGGGAAGTATCCAACGTTGGAATCGCGTCGCGGCGTTGGTCATCGGCTCATTCTGCCTGCTTGGCCAGGCAGGCGCTTACCAGGGCATCGAATGATTCCCCACCCCGCACGGGATCGGCCACGGGCATGCCGAGGCGGTCGGAAAGCGCATTGATGGCGCGGTACGCGGCGTCCGCCTCCAGTTTCGCGGTATTGAGGCTGATGCCGGCGCAACGGATGTCCGGGTTGGTGCGCGATCCCAGGGTCAGGGCCAGCTCGACCGTGTCTTCCAGCGAGGGGAGCGCATAGTGGGGATAGCCCAGCACATGGTCGCGTCCATGCTCGTGGCAGACCACCACCACGTCCGGCTGGCTGCCATGCAGCAGGGCCAGTGATACGCCGGCGTAGGCGGGATGTGAGAGCGATCCCTGGCCTTCGATCACGTCCCAATGGCAGGGGTCCGCATCGGGAGACAGCATTTCAGCTGCGCCGGCGGCGAAATCCGCGATGACCGCGTCCATCGGAATGCCGGCGCCGGCGATCAGGATGCCCGTCTGACCACTGGCGCGGAAATCCGCATCAACCCCGCGGGCCTGGAACGCGCGGGCCAGCGTGAGCGCCGTGTATTTCTTGCCGAGCGCGCAATCGGTGCCGACAGTGAGCAGGCGTTTGCCCGTGCGACGGATGCCGCTGGCGATGGGCAGGTTGCGTGGTGGCTCACGGACATCGATCAGCCTACGGCCGAGCGCGCGTGCCGCGTTGCGAAGGGTATCGATGTCCGACAGCCGCATGTGCATGCCGCCGATCAGGTCCAGGCCGGCTTCCAGTGCCTGCAACAGCAACGGAATCCACGCGTTGGGGATATGTCCGCCGGGGTTGGCGACGCCGATCACCATCGCCCGGGCGCCCGCCATGCGGGCATGCTCGGGGGTGAGAAAGGGCAGGCCGGCGCTGACGCCGACATCCTCGCACGCGAACTCACCCACGCAGCGCTCGCGTGCCCAGTCGCGAAGGCCGTAGGCGGTCTTCGCATAGTTCGGCTCCCGGGTGTCGCCGAGGAACAACAGGTAGGGCTGCGGAAGCGCTGCGGCTTCGTGCAAGCTCGAAACGGCGGTCTGCATGCGCGGGTCCCGAAGGGGGTGGGAGGATGAACGGCGGCAGTGAAGCGATGCAGGCCAGGCTCAGAACCGGAAGTCCAGCTCCATGCCGTACGTCCGCGGTTGTACGGGGACTGCGGCCACGTGCGAGTTGACCCGCGACAGCGCACCGGCGACGCGTGCCAGCGTCAGCCAGCCGTCCTCCCCGGTCACGTTGTTGACGTAAGCACGCAGTTCCCAGCTGCCACGGCCGATGCCGGCATACAGGTCGAGGGAATGGTTACTGCCGAGCTTCAGCGGCGAGGTGATGACGTCCGGCATCACCTGGGTATCTGGATCACCGGGGGCAGTGAAGCGCTGCCGTTCGGTGGTGCCATTGAAGCGTTCACCGGTCCAGCGGAACGCGCCGCCGATCTGGCCGTTGTAGCCGTTGGCGGTGGAAAACGCGTATTCGGCGGTCGCCGTCCAGGACAGTCGCGGGGAATACGGCATGCGATCGTCGGCCAGGCCGGTCCACTGGATGAAATCAAACCCATCCTGCGGAATCACGGTAGGGTCAAAATCGTTCTTCAGCCGTGAGTTGGTGTAGGCACCGTTGAGCCCGAGCGTCAATGCATCGGTGACACTGAACTGCGAAGAAAGCTCAACGCCTTCGCTGGTGGCCTGGCCGCCATTGACCAGGCCGCTGATGCCGTTGAACGAAGAGGAAACCTGGATGTCGTCCCAGTCGATGCGGAAGACGGAAAGATCGAACGTGACGCGGCGATCGGCGAACTGCGATTTGATGCCGACCTCATAGCTGTCGAGCATCGACGAATCCACCTGCGGCGGAATGCCGACCATCGCCACGTTGGGGCCACCGGGCTGGTACCCGGTGGCGACGCGGGCATACAGCATGATGTCGTCGGAGAGCTTGAACTGCGGGCTCACGCTCCAGGTGAACACATTCTCGCTGGAGGTTCCGGTGGTTACACCGATCGGCGCGAGGATGCCTTCCGATACCCGCTGGCTGTACCACTGGTCATTGCGCGCCTGGCGGACGCCGAGGTCCAGCTTGAAGCGATCGCTGATGCGCCAGGAGCCATTGGCGAACACCGCGTATTCCTTGTAGGTGCTGGGCAGGCCAATGACCGCCAGGGTGCCGAACTGCGCATCGTAGGGCGGCGGCAGCGGCGTGCCATCCCGCTCGGCGAGATTGGCCACCTGATCCTGCTTGCTGTCTTCCTTGGTGTAGAAGCCACCGACCATCCATTCGAATGTTCCACCATCCTTGGACAGCAGGCGGAACTCCTGGGTGATCTTGTCCATGTCGTAACCGTAGCGCAGGCTGGAACTTCCCGGCGCGGGCAGGCCCAGCAACAGGTCGGCCACTTCACCGAACTGTGTCGTCGCGTCGATCTGGTCCATGGTCTTGGTCTGCGACCAGCCGGTTGCGGATACGAGATTGCCCCAGCCCAGGTCCCAGTCCATGCTCAGCGACACCAGCGTCAGGTCCTTGGAGAAGGGACGCGGCTGCCAGACGGTGTCCTTCTGTTCGCCGAACAGCGGCGTCAGTGTTTCCGGATCGAGCGCCACACCGGCGCGATCATCACTGCGGATACGCTGGTGCAGCACCGACAGTCCGAGATCGAATGCATCACCATCCCAGGCCAGCGCAGTACGGGCACCGATCTGGTCGCCGGTGTTGATGTCCTTGCGGCCGTCGATGACGTTGTCGGTGAAGCCGGCAAGACCGTTGCGGGCGAAGCTCATGCGCAGGCCGAGCCGCTCGTCCTTCAGCGGCAGGCTGGCGCCCAGGCGCGCGTTCCAGGCTTGGCCGCCGCCCTGCACGGAGCGCAGGCCGAAACCCACACGGGTTTCTTCACCCACTACTTCCGGCGCGCGGGTCACGTACTTCAGCAGGCCACCAATGGCGCCTGCGCCGTACAGGGTGCCCTGCGGACCGCGCAGTACTTCGACGCGGCTGATGTCGTAGGGCATCAGGTCGAGCATCAGCGCACTGGCGCCCTGGTAGATGCCGCTGGAGCCGACGGGCACGTCGTCGATGTAGGTGGCCACCGTCGCGCCGGACGACAGCGCGGAGATGCCGCGCAGGGACACGCGGGTCAGGCCAGGGGTGCCGTCGTTCTGCACCTGCAGGCCGGGAATATAGGCGGCATAGTCTGACAGCGAGACCGCGCCGGTGTTTTCCAACTGGCGTTCACCGATCACGCTGATCGAGGCGCCCACTTCACGCACATTCTCTTCGCGCTTGTTGGCAGTGACCACCACGGTATCGAGCTGCTGGGCATCGGTGCGCTGGGCACCTGCGTTCGCCGCGTTCGTGCCGTCCTGTGCGAGTGCCGAAGCACTGCAACAGGCCAGCGCGCCAGCGATCGAAAGGGAAAGGTGGGTGCGGTACCACGGCCGTGCGGACTGGAACTGGGTCATGCCTGCTCTCCCGGGCAAGGTTGAATCAGTGATGGTCTGGCGTCGACATGTCGCCCTTCGCACGCGATCTGTCCTGATCCGGGATAATGATCCTAATCAGAGAATTGTCAATACATTCAGAAAAATCATGTGTGAAGCGGTCAGCGCGTGGCTGGCGTCCAGCCCGGCCCTCGGACCACCTGGCCCGGCGTGGCGCCGGTATGCTCGCCTTCGCGCAGCACCTGTACGCCGTTGACGAAGACATCGCTGACGCCGGTCGCGTACTGCTGGGGTTTTTCGTAGGTCGCGTGATCGGTGATGGTGCCGGGATCGAAGATCACGATGTCGGCATGACAGCCCGCGCGCAGGCAACCCCGATCAGTCAGCTTCCAGTTGCTGGCCGGCAGGCCGGTAAGTCGGTGGATGCCCTCTTCCAGCGGCATCAGCTTGCGGTCGCGGACGTAGTGGCCGAGGAAACGCGCCACGTTGCCGTAGGCGCGCGGATGCGTGCTGGATTTCAGGAAAACACCTTCCGGCGCGGCGGACTCGGCATCCGAACCCAGGCTCACCCACGGCTGCTTCAACCCCAGCTCGATGTTGTCCTCGCTCATCAGGAAGTAGGCGGTGCCGATGCGGTGGTCGTCCTCGACGATCAGGTCCATCGCTGTTTCTTCAACGGATGTCCCGCGTTCACGCGCGATCGCTGCCAGTGACTTTCCGGCCAGGGGCTTCAGTGCTTCGCTCTTGAATTCGATCGGAACCAATCGTTCATCCGATGCGGCGAGCATGCGCAGGTTCTCCCAGGGCACGTTCGGATCGCGCATTTCGGCGATCAGCCGCGCGCGCGTGGCGGGATCCTTGAGCCGCCGGATCATCGCGTCGTGGCCACCGGCCTGCAGCCACGGTGGCATGCTCGCCGCAAGCCATGTCCCGCCTGCGGTGTAGACGTACATGTCCGCACTCAGCTTGAGTCCTTCCTTGCGCGCTGCCTCGATGCGATCGATCGCCTGCTGCATCTTCGGCCAGTTCTTCTCGCCGGCTGCCTTCAGGTGGTAGATCTCGGCATGCTGGCCGGTTGCACGTGCGATGGCCACGACCTCATCGATGCCTTCGAGCAGGCGATCGGCTTCGCTGCGCATATGGGAGATGTATCCGCCACCGGATTCGGCAGCGGCCTTGGCCAGCGCGATCAGTTCGTCGGTTTCGGCGAACCTGCCCGGCGGGTAGATCAACGAACTGCCTACGCCCAGCGCTCCTTCGCGCATCGCCTGGCGAACCACGTCCTGCATGCGGGAAAGCTGCTCGGGGGTTGGCTTGACGTCGTCCTCGCCGAGCTCATGGATGCGGACCGTCGCAGTGCCGATGAACGACGCGACATTGGGTGTGACGCCCCGCTGCTGCAGATGTTCCAGGTAGCCACCGAGGGTGGTCCAGGGGATGTCGTATCGGATATCGGCCTGCTGCTTGAGGGCATCGGCCTTCATGCGTTCGTTGACCGGTCCCATCGACCAGCCTTCGCCGAAGATCTCCAGCGTCACCCCCTGCTTGGTATCACTGACACCGCGTCCATCAACGATGAGCGACTCCGTCGCCCAGCTCAGCACGTTGATGAAACCCGGGGCGACTGCCTTGCCGCCGGCGTCGATCTCCTTCCCGGCGAGCGCCGCCTTGCCGGCGGGCAACAGCTCCACGATGCGACCATCCCGCACTGCCACGTCCACGCGCTGGGGCGAACTGCCGCTGCCGTCGTAGACCACGCCGTTGCGGATTACCAGGTCGTAGCGCGGGAGCGCATCGGCGCTGCGGGCCGTGGTACAGGCGGCGAGGGCGAGGGTGAAGGCGAGCAGGGTCGGCGTGAATCGCGGCATGGTGCTTTCTCCATCATGATGACAACGAACGTATCGGCCGATCCAGCCGCCACAGGATCAGCGCGGCAACCGCGGCCAGCCCGGCAAGCAGCAGGAAGAAGCCGGCGTGGCTGGTCCTCGACCACAGCGTGCCCACCAGTCCCGCCAGCAGGCTGCCGCTGAAGACGGCGAGGAACCAGGAGGCAACGGTGGTCGCGCCCAGGCGCGGTGGCGCGAGCCGGGCGAACAGCCCCAGCCCGGTCGGCAGGATGTACAGCTCACCCAGCGTCAGGATCATGAAGAAGGCCACCAGCCAGAGTCCGTTGACCAGCATCTGGCCGGCACCCGCAGCGAGCCCGGCAAGCAGCACGTAGGCGACGGCGACGATCAAGGCACCGATGGCCATGCGACGGGCCGGGGAGGATTCACGGCCCTGGTCTGCACGACGTCGCCACTGGGCCAGCAGTACGGGGGTGATCGCGATCACCAGCAGCGGATTGAGCGACTGGAACCACGTCATCGGTACCAGGAAGCCTCCGACCACACGGTCAACGCGGCTGTCGATCCACAACGGCAGCGTGTTGCCGATCTGCTCGTAGGCGCCACGGAAAATCGTCGCGGCCAGTCCAACGCCCAGCAGCAACCACCAGATCCGCGGGTCGCTGCGGGTGGGCCCGGCATCGGTGATCACCCGCGTGCGGCGGGGGGGCTCCGGTGGCAGGTAACGGCGACCGGCCACGTAGATCAGCAGCCCGATGAACATGCCGATGCCGGCGGCGCCGAAGCCATAATGCCAACCGTACAGTTCGCCCAGGGTGCCGCACACCAGCGGGGCCAGCAGGCCACCGATGTTGAGGCCGACATAATAGATGTTGTAGGCCCGCCCACGGCGGGGATCGTCGCTGGCGTACAGGTCGTTGATCTGGCTGGGTAGACTGGGCAGGAACAGGCCATTACCCAGCGCGATCGTCGCCAGCGCGGGGTAGAACATTGAATCGAACGCCATCAGGAAATGGCCGAAGGCCATGATGCTGCCGCCCAGGATGACCGCGTTGCGCTTGCCGAGATGACGATCAGCGATGATCCCGCCGATGATCGGCGTGAAGTACGCCATCGCCGTGTACAGGCCGTAGACGAAAGATGCTTTTTCCTGTGCGAAGAGCAGCTGCTTGGTCATGTAATAGACCAGCATCGTGCGCATGCCATAGTAGGAGAACAGCTCCCACATGTTGGTCAGGAACAGGATCGTCAGTCCGCGCGGCTGGCCGAACCAGGTCTTGCCATGGAGATCGGCCGGCATGCTCATGGGTGGGTCCGCGGCCCCCATACCTCGTCGCCGCAATCGATGAAACCATCCACGTAACGTACCGAAGGCGTGCGATCCTTCACCAGGAAGGTGGGGCCGTCCAGATCGACGATGTCGCAGAACTGCCCGAGCACGAAGGCCGGTGCCGCCGCGAGGCTGGTCCCGCACATGTTCCCGACCATCACCTGCTTGCCCAGCTCACGCGCGCGACGGGCCATCATCAGGCCTTCGGTCAGCCCGCCACATTTGTCGAGTTTGATGTTGATGACGTTGAAACGATGGTGCAACGCTTCCAGTTCGGCCAGGTCAAGGATGCTTTCATCGGCGGCGAAGGGCAGTGGGCGTTCGATGCCGTCCAGGTCGGATTCGTGCCCGCGCCGACAGGGCTGTTCCAGCAGCGAGATGTGCGCCTGGACCAGTGCCGGCAGCAGCAACGGCAGCGTGGCCGCGGTGTAGCCCTGGTTGGCGTCCACCCCGATCCACGGCGTCGGACAGCGTGCGCGTACGGCGCGCACGCGAGCTGTGTCCAGTTCGGGGTCGCCTGTCAGTTTGAGTTTCAGCGCGCGTGCCTGCGCATAGGCGGCTGCGCGCTCGGCCATGACCTCCGGTGTATCAGCGCCCACCGTGAAGGTCGTCAACAGCGGGCGCACACCATCCAGGCCGGCCAGCTGCCATACCGGCAGCCCGCTGCGCTGTGCCTCCAGTTCCCACAGCGCGGCATCCAATGCATTGCGCGCGCCACCTGCGGGCAGCAGCTGGCGCAGCACATCGCGGTCGATGCCGGCTTCGATGCGTGGACGCAGTGCTTCCAGCGTGGCTTTCATCGTGTCCGGCTGGTCGTCGTTGTAGTAGACGCCGGCAGCCTCGCCGCGGCCGATGAAGTCCGCGTCGTACAGGGTCGCCACGGTGGCGGGCATTGCCTCGAAGACATGTCCGGCGATGCGGAACGGTGCCGACATCGGCAACGGTTCGTTGTGCAGCTCAAGTCGAAGGGCCACCACTGCCTCGTGCAGAAGGAAGGAGGTGGGCGGCCGGCGGAGGCCCCGCCGGCCGGTGGCATCAGTAGTTCGCGCCGAATCCGATGACATGCTGCGCGAAGCCGAGCCACAGCAGGAACAGGCAGGCCAGTGCCAGCAGCACGGCCCACAGCTTGGCCAACCATCTGCGCTGACTGCGCAGGACATGCCAGGCATTCCAGACCGCGAACGCTGCGCCGACGGGCAGGGCAACGGTGGCGAACAGGCGCATCGCATTGATCATGACGTCGCTTCTTGGCGAGGTCATTTCCAGGGCGCTCAGCATGCTCGCCACGAGCGCCAGCGCGGCGCTCGTGGCCAGCAGCGAGAGCAGCGCACCGATCCGCACCAGGCGATGGGCGCGTGCGTCCACGCCGCTCAGCCGGTAGGGCACGCCATAATAACGACGGACCAGTGCCGACACCGGCCAGGCGACCACGGTCAGCAGCACGACGATCAGGCTGGCGATCAGCAGCGGCAGGTAGGCGGCGTGCCAGCTCGACAGGCGCTGGAAAACCATGATCGGTGCGTACGGTTCCAGGGTGAAGCGCGTGACCTTTCCTTCCACCACGTCTGCCGCCAGGCGATCGGTGCTGGTGGTGTCCTGCCAGACGTATGGTGCGATCTCGCGCCACTTCTTCGGCGCGCCACCGTAGCCGATCGCCGCGCTCACGGTAAGGGAGCCATCGTCGTTGGCGATGACCTTTACTGGTCCCAGAAGATTGGAAAGCGACACGAAGCTGCTGTCCGCACGGCGGCTGCTTACGTACGTGCCTGCCATCTGTGAAGCGTGCAGGAGGGCCTCCTCCTTCGACACGCCCTGTGGTGCGGCCGGCTTGCCGGGCAGGTAACGGTCGGCGAAACCGCGCGACAGCGCAGTGCGGATGTGTCCGGTTGCCCCGTCGCGCCCGGCGCTGTTCATCGACACGAACAGGCCGATGCCATCGTCCAGGAACAGCTGCAGGTCACTATGGAACCACTGGGTATCGCCACCATGCGAAATGGCACGGTGGCCATTGACCGAGGTCTCGTAGAAACCCAGCATCATCCGGTTCAGCGGTCCGATCGACGCCTGACCGGTGGAGTGCATCTGCTGTGCAGTGGCGGCATCGAGGATGCGCGCATCACCAAAAGCACCGTCCTGCAGGTGGGCGATCATGAAACGGCCCATGTCCGATCCCGTGGCGGCCAGGCTGCCGGCGGGCGCCAGGCTGATGAATTCATACTCCTTGGCCTCGCCGGACGATGCGCGCTCATATCCCTTGGACATGCCGGACAGCAGCGTTGCCGGCAATGGCTGGCGGAAACTGGAGTGTTTCATGCCCAGCGGTTTGAAGATCTGCGCGTCGATGTAGTCGTAGAACGGCTGGCCCGAGGCGCGCTCGACGATGTAGCCGGCCAGTGCCGTGGCGTAGTTCGAATAGGCCGGTGTGGTGCCCGGTGCGTAGATGCGCTCGGGTGTCCAGTTCTTGAGTGCATCACCGAGCGGTACCACCTCGTCCAGGCGGGAGGTGATCAGCCCGCGGATCTGCTCTTCCATTCCGGTGGTATGGGTCATCACGTGCCGCAGCGTGATGGGCTTGCCGTCACGCTGCGGTATCTTGAAATCAAGATAGGTGTTGATGTCGGCGTCCAGGTCCAGCTTGCCCTGGCTGACCAGTTGCATCACCGCCGTCCAGGTGAACAGCTTGGAGACAGAGCCGGGGCGGAACAGCGTGTTTTCCGGATCAACGGGTGCGCGCTTCTCCAGGTCGGCGTATCCGTAGCCTTTCTGCACCAGGATCCGCCCATCCTTCACCACCACCACGACGGCGCCGGCGATGTCGCCGTTGGCCAGTGCATAGGGCATGATGCCGTCCAGCCAGGCCTCGGCGTCTTCGCGGGTCAGTACCGGCGCGCCTGCAGACGGCGCGGAAGGCGTGTTCTCTGCGGCCGGCAGCAAGGAGGGCGCGGTGGGTACGGGCGCCGTTGTCGGCGGCACCGATACGGGCGGAGCGATGGCCTGCTGGGCCTGCAGCGGCAGAGCAGCGACCATGGTCAGCACCGCGCTGCACAGGAGGACAGGGATCTTACGCATCGAACGGTCTCCGAACTGAAGCGACTGGACGGCCTCCTGTGCGTCTGGCACGTCGCACGGTGGCGGATATATCCTGATTTGGCGATAATGATCCTAATCAGAGAATTGTCAACCCGTGCCGAAAGTCCCGGGCCAGGGTGCCTGGGCAGGGAACTGCTCTTTCCAAAGGACATCCCCGAGGGTGATCATGACCCGGGCTGGGAGGTTCCAGCAGAAGTACTGGTGTTCCAGGAGATACCGCAAGAATGACGTCACAACACCCCACCATTGGCGGACTGCTGCGGTCGCTGCGCGCTCGCAAGGGTTGGACGCTCAAGCAGATGAGCGAACACTCCGGCATTCCGCTGTCCACCTTGTCCAAGGTCGAGCACGATCGCCTGACCCTCAGCTATGACAAGCTCCTGCAGCTCGCGCAGCGGCTGCAATTGCGGATGTCCGAGCTGTTCGCCGAGGATGCCGATGCCGTAGAGCCCTCGGTGACCGCGCGCCGCAGCATCGGCCGCATTGAGGACGCGATCCGGGTCACCACGCCAAACTATGACTATTTCTATCTCTGCCCGGAGCTGCGCCGCAAGCGCATGATCCCGGTACTGACCCGTGTGCGGGCGAAAACCATCGAGGAATTCGGTGCCCTGGTACACCACTCCGGCGAGGAGTACATCCACGTACTCGAAGGCCGCATGGAAGTGCATACCGAATTCTACGATCCGGTCGTACTCGAGGCCGGGCAGTCGGTCTACATCGATTCCAACATGGGCCACGCCTACATCGCGGCCGAGGGCTGTGACGAGGTGGTGCTGCTTGGGGTCTGCTCCAGCAGCGACGAGCATCTCATGGAGTCGCTGCTGACGCTGCATGGCGACGAAAATGCGGTGCGCCCCGGCAAGGTGGAACGCCTCCCGCCACCGACGAAGATGGTGCCCAAGGCGCGTCGCCGGAAATCCCCGGCGTCATCGAAGGCCTGAAGCGAAGGCCGCCGGGCGTGCGTCATCGTGCGCGGCGGCCGGATCCCGTCATGGCCGATCCTGCAGCGCGAAGCGGACCGTCGCCTCGACGTGGATCGGATATCCAGAACTGTTTCAGTTCGTTTGCGGGTGGACCCACCCCATCCTCAGCGCAACCGCACCTCCGTCTGCTTCCCTTCTTCGAATGGCCCTTGATCCAGAAGACAGTCGATGAAGGCGCCCAGCAGGGCGGGTCGATGCTGCCGGCTCGGGTAGTAGAGGAACAGCCCGGGGCGCGAGATCGACCAGTCCGACAGGACCCGGACCAGCCGCCCCTGGGCCAGGAGTTCGCCTACGCCGTCCTGCTCGAAGTGATAGGCAATGCCGAGCCCACCCAGCGCAGCAGCAATGCCGACGTCAGCGTGATTGGTGATGACGGGGCCATCGACGGCTAGATCGAGCCGATGCCCCTGCTTCTCGAACTCCCAGCGATAGTGCCTGCCATCCATCTCGAGTCGCCAGTTGATGCACGCGTGCTCGTGCAGCTCGGCCGGAGAGGTGGGGGTGCCTCGACGTGAGAGGTAGTCGGGGGATGCCACCGCCATCATCTTCATGTCGGGAGTAAGACGGACGGCCACCATGTCCTTTTCGAGCTGGCCGCCGACGCGGATGCCTGCATCAAAGCGGCCCCGGACGATATCGGCCAGCGCATCGTCGACCACGATGTCGAGCGCGACATCAGGATGCGCGCGATGGAAGCGCGCAAGCCGTGGGGCGATGACCGTCCTTGCCGCGATGCCCAGCGTGTTGATGCGAAGCGTGCCGCTCATCCGCCCCGTCGCCTCACCGGCATCCGCCACTGCAGCAGCCATCTCCCGGAACAGCGGGGCGATGCGCCTGTAGAGCAGTTCGCCCGTTGCCGAGGGTGCGACGCTGCGCGTGGTGCGATTCAGAAGGCGGGCGCCGATGCGACCTTCGAGCTGGCGGATCGTCTGGCTCAGCGCCGAAGGCGACAGGCCAAGATGCTCTGCGGCTCGCGCAAAACTCTGACGCTCCACGACGGCAACAAAGGCCCTGAGTTCAGCAAAGTCGGATCCGCGCATTATGTACTCGTTTCTAAAGAGCCCATCCGGATTCTAGGATATTCAATAAATTAGCCTGGGTGCGCATCCTACGGGCCATCCACCCGAGGAGACAGAAACGTGAGCGCCTTGACCCTTCCCGAGCCCATTGCGGCGTACTTCGCGGCAGAGCAGAACCCGGACGCCTTGACGCAGTGCTTCACGGCACACGCGGTGATGAAGGACGACGGACATACCTACGTGGGCATCGACGCCATCAAGGCGTTCATGGCCGAGGCAACGGCCCGGTACCACGCGACGAGTGTGCCGTTTGCCATCGAGCGGCAGGACGACATCCACAGGGTGCAGGCCGACGTCACCGGTGACTTTCCCGGCAGCCCGACGGTTCTGACGTACCGCTTTCGACTGGAGCGCGGCCGGATCGCATCGCTGGAGATCACGGCATGAACTTCGACCTTCAACTGAAGGACCTGAGGGCAGTGGTCACAGGAGGAACGCTGGGACTGGGGGCTGCCGTTGTGAAAACCCTGGCGGAGGCCGGAGCGCGCGTGACGACGTCCGCGCGTACCGTTCCCACCCAGACGCGCGAGGGCGTCACCTACGTCGCTGCCGACCTGTCGACCGCGGAAGGCACGGATCACCTTGCGCAGGCCGTCCTCCGGCAGTGGGGAGGTGTGGACATCGTGATCAATGTGCTCGGAGGCTCGAACACGCCCGGTGGTGGCTTCGCTGCCATTAGCGATGCGCACTGGTTCGCCGAGCTGAACCTGAATCTCATGTCCGCGGTGCGCCTGGACCGTGCACTGCTGCCTGCGATGCTGCACCAGGGGTCGGGCGTGGTGATCCATGTCAGCTCGATCCAGCGCGTGCTGCCGCTGCCGGAGTCCACCACTGCGTACGCTGCGGCAAAGGGCGCTCTCACCACGTACAGCAAGTCGCTTGCCAGAGAGGTGACACCCAAGGGAGTGCGCGTACTGAGCGTTGCGCCGGGCTGGATCGAGACCGAGGCGTCCGTGGCGTTCGCGGCGAGGATGGCCGCAGAGGCCGGAACGGATTACGAAGGTGGCAGGAAGATCGTGATGGATTGGCTGGGCGGGATTCCGGTGGGTCGACCTGCCAAGCCACAGGAGGTGGCCGACCTGATCGCTTTCCTGGCCTCCCCGCGCTCTGCGTCGATCGCAGGGACGGAGTATCGGATCGATGGGGGTACGGTCCCCACCGTGTGATGAACGGGCTTGGCGTCGGCCACCCTTATTGGATCGCTGATGCGCTCCGGCTGACCGGCCCGGGTGCTGTCGGCAGCCGCTCGAAGGCAACGATCCGGCGCGAGAGCCATGGCCAGAACATCCGCCTGCGCAACAGCAGGCCGCGCACCTCATCCAGGCTTGCATGGAGCAGGCCGATGCGGTGCGCCAGCTCCTCCAGCGTACTGTCGGGCAGGCGCGCGAAGCCCTCCTGCTCGATATGCCAGTTGTCGGCGTACTCGATCAGCTGCACGCAGCGCATCTCCAGATGGATACGTGCGTGGATCACATCCCAGTCGATCAGCTCGTGCGTTGGAATCTGACGCAGCGAGTTGAGCATGTCCATGCCGCAGGTGCGGTGGTAGCGATACAGCTGTGTGTCGCCGGATCGATCCGTGGCCAGCTTCGCCGCCTGCAGGAACTGGAAGAGGGTGATGCCGCACAGTGTCAGCGAGGTGGTGATGCGGCGCTGGGTCTGCGCGCGGGACATCTGCCAGGGCACATAGATGGCAGCGAAGCCGATCACCACTGCCACCAGCACCTGTGACCAGTCCGCCCATTCGCCGACCGGCAGGCAGGGACGGCCGATGATCCAGGGGCAGAAGGTATCCACCGTGTCGCTCATGCAGGACCTTGCGCGTTGCCGATCTGGAGCACCACGTAATCACAGGCTCGCCGATGCAGGCAAGGCAGGGGGCCGCAACCGGCGCGGTGTCGGGCGCCGGCGCAGATCGCGAAGGCGGGGGAGCGGTGAAAAACGACACGCTGCCACCCCCGTCAGCCTCAGATGGACGAGCGTGCCCTCATCCGCGACGCCGGCGACCATCGATGCTGTAGCGGCCGGCGCCGGTGCAGGCCAGCAGAATGAAGCCACCGGCGATGCCCATGTTCTTCAGGAACATGATCTGCTGGGTGGGATCGTTGAACTGGTGATGGAAGATGAAGGCGGTCACCAGGCTGAAGGCGGCCAGGACCGCGGCGACCAGACGGGTCTGGAAGCCCAGCAGGATGCACAGGCCGGTAATGATCTCGAACGCGATGGTTGGCCACAGCAGGATGCCGGGCACGCCCATTGTCTCCATGTAGCTCTGCGTGCCGGCCAGGTTGCCGAGTTTGCCAAGGCCGGAGACCAGGAACAGCAGCATCAGCAGTACGCGTGCAACGACGATGGCAAGGGGAGGCGATGAGTGGTTCACGTCGATATCCTCAGGCGGAGACAGGCAGGGTGGCCGTGCGCGAGGGCACAGGAGATGGGCCGATCGGACTCCAGAGCCGGTGAAGCCCGCGTTGAGAGCATTCCGCGCAGAGGGCTGCGGGGTGGGGTCATACGGCGCGTTTCACGCTACCCTGCGCGGGTCCGGAGACGAAGGAGGCACAGGATGGCAGACGATGGCGGCATGACGATTCCAGCGAAGATCCTGTACATCGCAAGCGCCGTGGCTGTGCTGGTGAGCCTGCTGGCGTGGTCGGTGGAGTGGAGCGGGCTGGCCTACGTCTGTCCCTATTGCCGTGTGCAGCGCACGGTCATCGGCGTGCTGGGGGTGCTGACCCTGTTCGCGCGGCCCGGCGGCATCGTCGTGCCCTGGCTCTCCTTCTCCGCGGGAGGCTTCGCGTTCGTGGTGGCGGCGATGCAGCACTTCAACGGCTGGAAGCGCATTTCCTCAGGCAGCTTCAGCTTCAACGCGCAGTGGTACATCGACCCGTGGTTGCTGTCGGGATGCGCGATGCTGATCCTGGTCGCGCAGTTGATGCTGGTGCAGGCGGCCTGCCGGCGCAGCGCGCGCTGAAGCCACCGCCGGCGTCTGCCGGCGGCGGCCTACATTGCATTCCGTGCCTGCGCTAGGCTGGATTCATCAGTGCGAAGAGCGTGTCGTAGGTGCCATCGCGCATACCAGGGCTGCTCGCGTTCCAGCAGCCATGCCATGGATCGCTCGACGATGGGCGGCTCGACGGTGTTCAGCGCAGCGAACATCCACGGCGCTGGCCTCCCGCCGCCGTATCGCTGCAGAGCGTCTGACGGACAGCGCGTTGCAGGCCCTCGATGTGGAACGGCTTGGCGACGAAGGGGGCGCGCCGGTGGCGTGCAGGTACCAGCTGGTCGTACACCGCGGAGACGAACAGGTAGGGAATCTTCAGTTCGGCCAGGCGGTCGGCTACCGGAAACACCACGCCATCGCGCAGTTCCACATCCAGTACCGCGCCATCGAACCGTTGACGGTCCAGCAGGCCGAGGGCATCAAACACGCTGTAGGCATGGGTGACGTGGTCGCCACTGTCCTCAAGTGCCTGTTCCATGAGTGCCGCCAGATCGAACTGGTCCTCCACCAGAAGCAGATTGCAGGGAGGCTGGCCGGTCGTGCGAGGCATGAGGTAGGTCTATAGAGCCGTGGGAACGACAGTGTCCGCCGCAGGCCATCAAGGCGATGCGGAGATGATGTGGTGTCGACGCGAAGCCGCGCGTGCCGTGCAGGCAGCGTGCACGGATGGGCCGGCAACGTTGACGATGCCTTGGCGATCACTGTGGATACTGCCGCCGTCCCCGCACGAGGAGTCGCCCAATGAACGCTTCCGGATCCCTGTCTGCGCCCCAGGTGCTGCGCGTGGAAAGCATGCCGCTCGCCTGCGGTGGCATGGCAGTCGTCGTCGAACTTGACAGGGTGCCCTCCCGCGCCTGGATGAAGTCGCTGAAGCGGGCACTGCTGTTGGCAGACGGCCTCGACGGCGCACAGGCCAAGTTCGATGGCCGCTTCGTCTACGTGGTGGGCGTGGAGGTCACGCAGCGTCGAGCCGAGCATCGGGTCATGCAGGTGCTGTCCGCTGCGGAGGGTCGGCCGGCCGCTGCCGCGCGCACGTACACGATGCCGCCTGCGGCTCCCTCATCCGTGCTGCAGGCCTGAGCGCGCATCGGCGGCAACGGGCAGGGCGAGGGGCTGGAGCACCACTGCAACGAAGCGAAACCGCGATTGCTGTTGCCCGGGTTCCGGTTCTGGTCGGCCCTGGAATGTTTCCCGTGTTGGGCCGCCGTATACCTCGTGCCATCTCCTCGAGTGCAGAGTCGACCCCACACTTGAACGCAGCCTCCACGCCGAAGTCACTGGACCTTCGGCGGCGAAGACTAAGGTAGAGCCTATTGCAACCGTCGGTGCCCCCATGCCTCTGCGTGCGATTGCCTATGCGAGCGAAGCCGTTGCCTCATTGAGCGCGGAGCGCCTGCGCGGTCTCGTCGACGACGCGGTGGCATTCAATGAAGCAGCGGACATCACCGGCGTGCTTCTGTTCGATGGCCATCGCTTCCTGCAGTATCTGGAGGGGCCACAGCAGGGCGTGGACGCCGCGTGGCGGCGCATCCTCGACAGCGGCAGCCATCACAGTGTGGTCGAGCTCAACCGCGGTCGCATCGGTCGCCGCCAGTTCTCGCACTGGCGGATGGGCTGGCTGCAGGTGGAGCACACGGAACTCGGGAGGGTGGCGCTGTCCGACTGGACCGGGTTCGTGCGCAGCACGGCCATCAGCGGAATCCCGACCAGCGCGCTGGACAGGCTGCAGCTGTTGACGGCGCCTCTGCTGCGAACCGGTCAGGGCGGACCGATGATGCAGGCCGCGCCTTCTGGCGGGGACGGGTCATGAGCGTTGGGGTGGGGCAGCACGCTGCTGGAACGCGGATACGCATCGGTTGCGCAGGATGGTCCCTGTCGGCGGCGGATCGCTCCAGCTTCGGTGGAGGTGACAATCTGCTGCAGCGCTACGCCACGCGCCTTTCCCTGGTCGAGATCAACTCCTCGTTCTATCGCCCGCACCTGCCCCAGACCTATCGGCGCTGGGCCGCTTCCGTTCCGGACGATTTCCGCTTCACGGTGAAGATGCCGCGTTCCATCTCGCACGAGCAGCGGCTGCGCGGTGCCGGCCCGCTGCTCGACCCGTTCCTGGCTACGGTGGAAGAACTCGGCAGCCGGTTGGGTGCGCTGCTGTTGCAGTTGCCTCCCAGCCTGGCGTACGAGCCGCAGCACGTCGAACCGTTTCTGCACGATCTGCGTCGGCGCACGCGCAGGCAGGTGGCGTGCGAGCCTCGACATCCCTCCTGGTTCAGTGCCGAGGTGGATGCGCTGCTGGCGCTCCATGACATCGCGCGCGTGGCGGCGGACCCGGCGCGGGTCGCGCAGGCGGGAGAGCCGGGCGGGGCCCGCGGCTGGAGCTATTGGCGATGGCACGGCCAGCCGGATATCTATCGCAGCGCTTATGACGAGACCACACTGGCACGGCTGGCCGGGCTGCTCAGGGACCGCGCGCGTGCCGGCCATTGCGCCTGGATGATCCTGGACAACACGGCGCAGGGCCATGCGGTCAGCAATGCACTGCGGTTGCAGGCACTGCTCGGAGAACACGGCCATGCCTGAAGGCCCTTCCATCGTGCTGCTGCGCGAGGCCGCCGAGAGGTTCACCGGCCAGATACTGCGACATGTCGGGGGCAACAGCCGGATTGACCTGTCCGTGCTTGCAGGGCAGCGCGTGCGATCCGTGCGCAGTTGGGGGAAGCACTTCCTGCTGGAGTTCGGCACGCATACCCTGCGGATCCATCTGATGCTGTTCGGCAGCTGGCGCATCGATGAGCGCAAGCCTTCGCCTCCGCGCGTATCGCTGAGGTTCGATGCCGGCGAACTGAACCTCTATGCCTGTTCGGTCAAACTCATCGACGGCCCGTTGGAAGAAGCCTACGACTGGCGCACCGATGTGATGAGCGATGCGTGGGACCCCCGGCTCGCGCGCCGCCGCCTGAAAGCGATGCCTGACGCCCTGGTGTGCGACGCACTGCTGGACCAGAACGTTTTTGCCGGCGTTGGCAACATCATCAAGAACGAGGTGCTGTTCCGGATCGGCGTACACCCGGCCACGCGTGTGGGTGACCTGCCGCCGCGCAGGCTGGGTTCACTGATCCGCGAAGCCAGGACCTACAGCTACGAGTTCCTGGAATGGAAGCGTCGCCACGAGCTCAAGAAGCACTGGCAGGTGCATGCCAAACGCAGCTGTCCGCGATGTGGCAGCCCCGTCAGCAAGCAGTATCTGGGCAGAACCCGGCGACGCAGCTTCTTCTGTCCCCGCGATCAGGTCCTGTTCGACGGCGCCAGGCCGGCCGGTGGCCGCCAGCGATGATCAACAGGGCGGAGGCAGGGGTGCCTGCTTCTGGCGATGGCGGGCCAACAGCTGGCCAAGCAGAGCCGTCGCCAACAGAAGCAGATTGGTCACTACGAAGACGCTGCTGCCCAGCATCAGGCTGTAGAGGGTGAACAGCGCCGAGGCCACCATCTGGCCGGCGAACAACCATCGTGACAGTGTCTCGGGATGTGGCGAACGCCACTGCTTGACCATCTGCCTGAGCAAGGTGGCGACCAGCACAAGGGTCGCCATCCAGCCGATGATATCCGGATGCATCGGGATCTCCTGTTGCCGCCGCCGTTCCTGGCGGCGTATGGCAGTGGAACTCAGGCGGCCTGTGCTGCCTTGGCGTTGCCACCCCCCTTGGCCAGCAGGGTCAACTTCTCGTCGGTCGACTTTTCTTCGGCCAGTGTTTCCAGCAGCAGGGGGAGCGCGTCCTTGTAGCCCAGCTGCTTGGCCAGTGCGGCGATGGTGCCGTACGACGCAATCTCGTAGTGCTCGACTTTCTGGGCGCCACCGATCAGTGCGGCATCACGCACCGGTCCCTTGTCGATGCTGTCGATGACGTCCTTGCCTTCCTCCACCAGCCCTTCCATCGCTGCACACTTGATGCGCTTGAGACGGATGCCCAGCGTCTCGACCACCTGGTCGATCCGCTCGATCTGGCCCTGGGTTTCCTCCAGATGGGTTTCGAAGGCGGCGGCGAGATCCGGATTCTCGGCCGCACGGGCAAGGCGGGGCAGGGCTTTGGTCAGCTGCTTCTCGGCGCTGTAGATGTCCGAAAGTTCGTGGATGAACAGGTCTTCGGCAGTCTTGATGGCCATGTGCGGCTCCAGTCGGGAAGGAATGATGACCCTAGCGGGCCCGGCGTTGATGCCCGGCGTACATGCGGTGAGCGCGATATCGCTGTCCACCGGCATGGTCCATGCAGGGCCCTCACATGTGCACGCGCGATGCACATGGCGTGCACGTGCCGACGCTGGCGTATGCATCAGGCTGCCAGCGTCCGCATCGACAGGAGAAGACACGATGAACACGCCAGGAAAACCGACGCCGAGCTGGCGCCAGGGGAAAGTGCTGCTGGGAGTGCTGGCCGCCGTGCTGGTGATTACCGGGATCATCCTTTTCGTGCCCTGGTAGCGGCGGTCAGGCCGCGTTGAGCGACGTGATGCATGCATCAAACGACGCTCACCCCGGGGCCACATTCCTTTGTCCAAGGTAGTGATGCAGGCAACGCACACCGTTGTCGGTTCCCAACGAATCTGAACTTCAGGAGCAGAACATGAGCACCCAGTCCACCATCGAACATCGTCTCAACGACCTGATCGAGATCGCACGCGACGGCAAGTCGTTCTACGAAGAGGCGGCCACGAAGGTGAAGGATGCCGAGCTGGCGGCACTGTTCACCCGCATTGCCGGCGTCAAGGGCCGCATCGTGTCGGCACTCAGTGGCGCGGTTGCGGCCACCGGTGGCAAGCCCGCAGAGCACGGCACCCTGGTCGGCTCGATGCAGCAGTTCTACGGCAAGGTGCGCGCAGCGTTCGGCGACACCAACTATGGCTACGTGGCCGAGCTGGAAGAATCGGAAGACCGCCTGCTGGCAGCTTTCAAGGACGCGCTGAAGGATGAGGGGCTGCCGCCGGCGGTACGCCAGGAAGTGACCCAGCTGCTGCCGGAAGTGCAGGAATGCCACAACGTGATGCGTGCGCGGAAGCACGCGATGAAGGCAGCCTGATCGCGCGGGCTCCATTCTCCGGAGAAAAAAAGGGGCGGCCCCAGGCCGCCCCAATGCTCTTCAGCAGGTAAGTTGAACGTGGATCAGAAGCGCACGGACCAGCGCGCCGTGGCGCCATGGTCACGGCTCTCGCTGCCGAACTGGCCGCTGTAGCCCAGCTCCAGCGACTGCCGCGGGGTCAGCCACGCGGACAGCCCCAGCTCGGCCACGACAGCGCTGTCGGCGATCGGCGCTCCGCTGACGGCGAACGCGCCGCCACCGTTGGCGAAGGCGAGGTTGGCCACCTGGCTGCGGTCGCCGGAGGCCCGGCGATAACCCACCGCGCCACGCAGGTGCAGCCAGCTGTCCTGCTGGAAGGATGCCTTCAGACCCTTGTCGAAGCGCAGCCCAGCGGTCGCCACGGTAGTACGGGTGTCTTTCACTTCGCCCTGCAGTGCGGCGGCGCCGCCCCGCTCGTTGATGCGCTTCAGGTCCACTTCGACGCGGGCAACCTGCAGGTAGGGCTCCAGGCCGCCTTCATCAGAGCCGAAACGGTAGCCGGCTTCGAGGAAAGCCTGGCGGGTACGCGCGTCATAACGGCCGGTGAGCGTGTCGCTGAATCCTGCGAACGCCAGCTCGCGGGTGCTCTCTGCCTCGTGCTTGCTCCAGGCCACGCCACCGCGCAGACCGAAGCCGCCCCAGCTGTGGCTGGCGTAGGCACCGACGTGGGTGTTGTCGATCTTCGACTTGGCACGGCGGTCGCGTTGCTTGACGTCGGTACGGCCGGTGCCGGCCAGCACGCCGGCCTGCCAGCCATCGAACTCGCGGTCGATACCGACCAGCAGGCCGTTGCTGTTGGCGTCGGTGCGCGCGGTTTCGACATCGCCATCGAGCTTGCCGTTGCCGCCGATCGCCTGTACCCACGCACCGGTCGCGTCGCCGGTGCTGCCCGGCGACGCATTGCCCGCACGCCGCGACAAGGCTGCATCACGCACGTAGCGGCTGCTCTCGACCAGCACCAGCGGCGTGGCGGCATGCAGCTCGCCGCTCAGGCCGTCCAGCGCGGGGCCGACCTGGGCGGGGAACAGCTGGGTCAGCGGGCGGGGCAGCCCCTGGTTGATCGCCAGGCCATCGGCTACGCCAGCGACGGCGCGCTGGTTGCGCGTGGTGGCCGCGGTGGCCAGCAGCGCACCCCGGGCCACGTCGATGCGCGCACCATTGGCGCTGTAGGCCAGGCTGAACTGCAGGAACGGCGAGAATGCACTGAAGTCGGTACGGGCGAACTGACCGTTGATGCCACCGTCGGCGCGCAGGATGTTGAACTGCTCACCCAGGTAGTACACGCCCGGTTCGGGCAGCGCGACCAGTGTGCCGTCCAGCGTGGCGGTGCCGGTGACGTGCAGCTGGTCGCTGCGGCCTCCCGGCGCCAGTTCAGACGCGAACACACCGGTAGTGCCCTGCACATAGTCACCGTTGACGGTCAGCGTGCCGATCGAATTGCCCGGCGCGATGATGCCGTCGACCCGGGTGGTGCCCAGGGTGCCGACACCCTTCAGCAGGCCATTGGCGCCTACGGTGGTATTACCGCCGGTCTGCGTACCGTTGAAGGAGATCACGCCGCCATCGACCACCAGGTTGCTGTGGTCCAGCACGCCGCCGGCGCTGACCGTGCTGACGCCGCCGGTGGTGTTCAGGGCGGTGGAGACCAGCGAGCCATTGAGCAGGAACTGGCCGCCCTTCACCTCCACTGCCGAGGTGAGCGTGTTGGCGCCATTCAATTCCAGGACGCCCTCGTTCACCACCGCACCGTTGAAGCTGTTGTCGCCGCTCAGGCGCAGCCAGCCGATGCCGGACTTGGTCAGCTTGCCGGGGCCACCGATGTCGTTGGTCCAGTCATCCCAGGCCTCGCCTTCCCAGACCTTCAGTCCACCGGCCTTCTGGTTCATCACCACATCGGTGTCCACGCGCAGCGAGCCGAAGCCTTCGATGGCCTTGCGCAGGTCGACCATGCCCCAGCCGTAGATCTCATCGATGCCCGGATCGCCCAGATCGCGGGCGGTGGTCAGCAGCACGTCGCGGACCTGTGCGCTGTCCAGGTAGGGGAAGCGCTCAAACAGCAGCCCGAGAGCGCCGGTGATGTGCGGGGCCGCCATCGAGGTGCCCGTCTTCAGGCCGTAGGTGTACTCGGTGTTCTCGCTGTCGATGATCAGCCGCAGGTACTCGCTGGTTTCCTCGATGCGTCCCTGGATCTCACCGGAGACGATGGTGCTGGCGATGTCGGTGCCCGGGGCGGAGATGCACCAGTTGGCGGCGGCACCGCAGATGCTGGAGCTGTCGTCGAGCACATAGTCGGTTTCGCCATCGTCGGCGACCGGCTGGCGCACGTTGGCCACGGCCAGCCAGTAGGGTTCGATCTCCGGCTTCCAGCGGGGCAGGGCCGCAGTGATGCCCGCGACGGCTCCGCTGCCGTTGCCGGCCGACCACACCTGGATCAGGGTCGACCCGGGGGCAGCGTCGCTGCCTGCGTAGATGCTGCCGTAGACGTCGTAATCCGCGCCAATCGCGGCGTACTGGCGGTCGAGCGCCGCGGCACTCATGTTGCGGGTCGAGATGCCCCAACTGTGGTTGATGGCGCGCACGCCCTGCGCCTGGATCTGCGCATACATGTCCAGTACGGCGTCGTCGTCCGGGTCGGTGCGGTACACCGCGCGGGGGCGATAGAAACCATCCGGATCCAGGCGCCACTCATAGTAGGTGTCACCGAACACGCGCGCTGCCGTCAGGTCGGCACCGAAGGCCACGCCATGCATGCCGGTGCCGTCGCGGTTGGCGCCGATGGTGCCCAGCACGTGGGTGCCATGATCGGCGTAGCTGAAGCCGTAGGGCAGGCCGGCCGCGATCAGGCGACCGGCGAGCGCCGCCGGCACCCCGGCACCGAGGCCGTAATAGTTGTAGCCGGGTTGTTCGCCGCGGGTCTGCGAGCAGGCCCCTTCGCCGGCGACGATCCCCGCCGTCGCGCAGTCCGGGCCGATGGTGATGCTGGTGGTGTTGCGGCCGGCGAATTCCGGGTGGGCCAGCGCCGAGCCGGAATCGAACAGCGCCAGGCGTACACCCTGGCCGGTCAGGCCGCGGGCATAGGCATGGTCGGCCCCCATCGCGGCCAGGCCCCAGTCGGCATTGAACTCGTCGCTGTGCCAACTGGCGGCGTCGCCCGCTTTGCCCAAGACCGGGGTGGACGTGGCCTGCGCCGAAGCACCAACGGTTGCGTCCGTCTGTGCATGGCCCGGCTGGGCCCACGCCGCCTGCAGCTGGCGCTGCTGCTGCCAGGCATCGAGTGAATCGGAGGCCATCGCCGGCAGGGCGGCTGCCAGTAGCAGGGAGCTGGCCACCGCGAGTGCCAGCGGGCGTTGCAAGGGGGAACGGGAGCGGGACGAACGGCCATGCAGCGGGTGATTCATCAGGCAAACTTCCTTGATTGACGGTCTACCCAGCCGCTAACTGTCCTGGATGCGTTTCACCCCCAGCGATGTGACGGGAATTTTGTTAACGCGTTAATGTTTCGTGACGAAAGCCACACTTTTCGCACCCTGCCGCATCAGTCTGTACACGCACCCCTGGAGATTGACGGCGTGCTGGCCGCCGCACAGTTTTCGTTTTCGCCCCTCATTGAACAGGAACGCCATGGCTGTCAGACGCATCGTCGCCAACATCGCCACACCCGATCCGACGCGCGCCGCCGCGTTCTACGGCGGCATCCTCGGCATGCCGGTGGTGATGGATCATGGCTGGATCGTCACCTGCGCCGGGCAGCACACTGCGCCTGCGCAGCTCAGCTTCGCCAGCGAGGGCGGGTCGGGAACGCCGGTACCGGACCTGTCGATCGAGGTGGACGATCTGGATGACGTCCTGCAACGGATCCGCAGCGCCGGCATTGATGTCGTTTATGGTCCTGTCGAGGAGCCATGGGGCGTGCGTCGGTTCTTCGTCAGGGACCCGTTCGGGCGCCTGCTGAACCTGCTCAGCCACAGCTGAGGCGCGTTGCTCAGTCCTGCTGACCCGGTTCGTCGCGATCCCGTGGACCGTGGTCGGATTGCTGGCGCTGCTGCTGTGCGCGGGCGTGGCGTGCATGGCCGCCTTCGCGACCGATCGCGGCCATGTGCTGGCGATCGCGGCTGATGGCTTCGCCTCCCTTGCGGCCGGCAATGCGCGCCTCGGCGGAACTGAATTCATGGGCGTTGCCGGAGGCATGGGCGGCGCGCCCACCCTTGGCGGCGATCGCGCGCTGCGTGCGCTGGTCCATCGACGCGAACCCGCGGTTGCTGCTGGCCATAGGGGATCTCTCTCGGCGTGGCGGAGTCTCATGCTTGCCGACGGCAGGCTAACGGTGCGTCCGCGGATGGCGCGTGGCCTTCACGCTGTGCCTGCCTGCTGTTGACGCTGCACTTGCGCAGCGCCGCTATCGCCCTGGACACAGGCCACGCCTAGAATCGGTTCATCCCGGTAGCTCCCGGGCGCTGTTGAGTGAATGGACTCAATGAAGATTCTGTTGACCGGAAGTTCCGGGCGGATCGGACGCGCGATCTTCGGCGCGTTGGCGGCCACCCATGAAGTCATCGGGCTGGACCGCAGCCCGTTCGCCACTACACGCATCATTGCCGACGTCACCAACACGAAGGCACTGGAGCGTGCCGTGCGCGGCGTGGATGCGGTGATTCACACCGCTGCGCTGCATGCACCGCATGTCGGGCTGGTGCCGGACACGGTGTTCCAGCAGATCAACGTGGAGGCGACCGCGCAGCTGCTGCGGCTGGCGCGTGACGCCGGCGTCGGACGCTTCGTGTTGACCAGCACCACCGCCCTGTATGGCCATGCCGTGGTGGCAGGCGGTTGTCGCTGGATCGACGAAGACACTGAACCCCTGCCCAGGACCATCTACCACCGCACCAAGCTGCAGGCCGAGGCGCTGGCCGAAGCCGCGGCATCGGAGGCGTTCGCCGTGCGCGTGCTGCGCATGGGCCGCTGCTTCCCCGAGCCTCCCGAGCGCATGGCGATGTTCCGCCTGCACCGGGGCCTGGATGCACGCGATGTGGCCAGCGCGCATGCCGCGCTGCTGCACAACGGGGGCGCACCGTTCCAGCGCTACATCGCCTGCGCGCCGACCCCCTTCCGGCGCGAGGACTGCCTGGAACTGGCCACCCAGCCACGCCGGGTGCTGGCGCGGCGCGCACCGCAGCTGCTGGCCGAGTTCGAGCGCCGCGGCTGGCCACTGCCGCTGAGTATCGACCGCGTGTACGACGGCAGCCGTGCGGTTGCGGTGCTGGGCTGGCAGCCGCGCTACGGTCCGGACGATGTACTGCAGCAGTACGCGGCAGGCAGCATCGAAGTGCTGCCACGCACGCAGTGGTTGAAGGACCGGGTGGTCGAGTAGGTTCGCCGCACGTATGAGCCATCCCAAACTGAGTGCATTCAGCTTGACGCAGGGCAACGGCTCAACCCCGCCGCGGAACGGCCGCTAACCCGGTGCGCCCTTGCGGTGCCGGGCATCGCCCGGCTCAGACAGGTCGCCGCGCGAGGGATCGCGCACCAGCGCGGCGCCAACGCGGTGCCGGATGTCCTGACCTGCCTTGCGGACCCTCCCATGCCGTCTTCCCGCTCCGCCGCTGCCCGTCGTCCGGGCAGCATCGCCCATAAGCTGATGCTGGGCACCGCTGCCATCGCGCTGTTGTGCTTCGGCCTGACCGCCTTTCTGATCTACCGCCAGGCCAGTGCCAGCCTGATCAACGCATCGCGGCAGACCATGGCCAGCGAGGCGCAGGCCGAAGCACGCCAGGTCGCGGCCG
Organism: Stenotrophomonas sp. STEN225; assembly: GCF_056756445.1. Classification (NCBI taxonomy): domain Bacteria; kingdom Pseudomonadati; phylum Pseudomonadota; class Gammaproteobacteria; order Lysobacterales; family Lysobacteraceae; genus Stenotrophomonas; species Stenotrophomonas sp. STEN225. The sequence continues at coordinate 151,134 of NZ_JBRRBV010000010.1, forward strand.
ATCTGGGCACCGCCTTCGCCAGTAACGATGCCATGGTCGAGGCCGTCCTGGCCCAGCGCTCGCGGGGCGACCAGCCTGATCGTGCCAGCCTGGCGGCCGTGCTCGGCGAACAGCTGCGCGCGCACCCGGAGTGGCTGGGCAAGAGCACCATGTGGGAGGCCGATGCCTTCGATGGCAAGGACGCGGAGTTCGTCAACAGTGAGGCACATGACGCCACGGGTCGCTACATGAGCTACTGGGCCTGGCAGGATGGCAAACCGCAGCAGTCGGTGATGACCGACTACACCGACACCGCCAGCGGGTCCGGTGACTGGTACATGGGGCCGAGCCGCGACAAGCTGCCCAAAGTGAGCGAGCCCTATGCCTATGAGATCGCCGGCCAGCAGGTGCTGATGAGCACCCTGAGCACGCCCATCGTGGAGAACGGCACGTTCCTCGGCGTGTTCACCGTCGATTTCTCGCTGGCGGCGCTGCAGAAGCATCTGGCGACGCTTGCGCCGATGGGAGCAGGCCGCGTTGAACTGCTTTCGCCCAAGGGCGTAGTCCTGGCTTCGGCCGACGCCGCCGAGATCGGCAAGCCGCGCACCGATGCCTTCACCCGCGACATGCTGGCCGGAATCGCGGCCGACAGGACCGTCGAAGCGTTCGAGCCGGATGCCGCCGGCAATGTGCGCCTGTACGTGCCACTGCGGGTTGGCGATGCCCCGCAGCGCTTCGCGCTGGGTGTGGTGGTGCCGCATGCCGTTATCGTGGCCGAGGCTCGCCAGCTGCTGTGGCTGACGCTGCTGGTCGGCGTGCTGGCCGCGCTGACATTGAGCGCCGGTGTCTACCTGCTGCTGCGTCACCTGGCGATCCGGCCGCTGGCGCAGGCGGTACGCATTGCAGGTGACGTGGCGGCGGGCAAGCTGGACACCGCGCTGCCGGCGCGCGGCAACGATGAGGTCGGGCGCCTGCTCGAGGCGATGCAGGGCATGCGGGGACAGCTGCAGGCGGTGATGGCGGCGCAGGCAGAGATGGCACGCCGCCATGATGCGGGCGAGCTCAGTTACCGGATGGACGCGGCGGCCTTCCCGGGGGAGTACGGTCGCATGGTGGCCGACAGCAATCAGCTGGTGGCGTCCAGCAATGCGGTCACCCAGCGGCTGGTGGACGTGATGCAGCGCTACGCGGTGGGCGATCTGAGCGTGGACATGGAGCCGCTGCCGGGCGAGAAGGCGGTGTTCACCGCCGCCATGGCCACCACCAAGAGCAACCTGGCGGCGATCAACGAGCAGATCCAGCAGCTGGCCGCCGCTGCTGCCGCCGGCGACTTTGCCGTGCGTGGTGACAGTGAGCGGTTCGAGCACGATTTCCGCCGCATGGTGACCACGCTGAACGCGATGATGCAGGCCAGCGACCACAACCTCGCGGCGCTTTCCACGCTGCTGCGCGCCATCGCCGCCGGCGATCTCAGTGCACGCATGCAGGGCGACTTCCATGGTGTGTTCGCGGTGATGCGCGACGATGCCAACAGCACCGCGCAACAGCTGACCCATATCGTCGGCCAGATCCAGCAGTCAGCGGCGAGCATCCGCCTGGCGGCCGGCGAGATCGCCGCGGGCAACAGCGATCTGTCGCGTCGCACAGAACTGCAGGCGGCCAACCTGGAAGAAACGGCAGCGTCGATGGAGGAGTTGACCTCCACCGTGCGCCAGAATGCCGATCATGCCCTGCAGGCGAACACGTTGGCCGCATCGGCGGCGGACGTGGCCAGCGAAGGCGGAAAGGTGGTCGGCCAGGTGGTACAGACCATGCAGCAGATCGAAACCTCATCGCAGCGCATCGCCGAGATCATCTCGGTGATCGACGGCATCGCCTTCCAGACCAACATCCTGGCCCTGAACGCCGCCGTTGAGGCCGCGCGTGCGGGCGAGCAGGGACGCGGCTTCGCCGTGGTGGCCAGCGAAGTGCGCGCGCTGGCCCAGCGCTCGGCCGCAGCGGCGAAGGAAATCAAGGGACTGATCGACGCATCGGTGGCCCAGGTCGGCAGCGGTGCGCAGCTGGTGCACCGCGCAGGCAACACCATGCAGGAGATCGTCGGCCAGGTCGGGCGGGTCAACGAGATCATGGCCGAGATCTCGGCCGCCTCGCGCGAGCAGTCGGCCGGCATCGAGCAGGTCAACCAGACCGTGGTGCAGATGGATGAAACCACCCAGCAGAATGCGGCGCTGGTGGAAGAGGCCAGTGCTGCCGCGCGCGCGATGGAAGAGCAGGCCGAGCAGCTTGCGGTGGCGGTGTCCCGCTTCCGGCTGCAGTCGGCCACGGGCACGACGGCCACGCTGCGCGCGGCCTGACGCCGGAAACGAAGACGCCCGGCGGGGGCCGGGCGTCGGTTGCATCCTTGCCGCGCGTCCGTGCGCAGGTCTGAGTGGCTCAGAACATTCCTTCAAACGGGTTCCAGCCGGTCCGGCCTTCCACCTTTTCCAGGTAATAGCTGTAGTTGGTGCTGGAGGCGACCAGGACATTGAAGGCGATGAACACCGCGCGGCCGACGATGTCGGGCAGGAACATCGTGATGGCCGCCAGGCCGATGGCGATGCCGATCACCACCAGCGCCTTGCGCCACATGCCCAGGATCAGCAGGTAGATGGGGCCGAAGAACAGGGCAAAGATGTTCAGGTTGATCTTCAGGCGGTCGCCGAAGGACAGGGCCCGCCAGGCCTGCTTGAAGCCGGGCTCCTTGGGCGCGCCGTGCTGGCGGTAGAAGTTGAAGCGGAATTGCCACTTGGGGCTGAAGTGGGTGAGGTCGACGGTATTCATGGGAGGAACTTCCCTGTGAGAAAACGTTTTCATGCTACCGGAAATGCCTATTCAGGATCCAGCGCTGCGTGCCTGGAACGTGACGCATGCCCTTTGCAGGCGCAGGCCTCACCGGCTTGCACGTCACCCATCCGCCTTGTTTTTAGGATAGGGTGCGCAGTTCCGCTGCCGCCCGGTTGGACCCGCGCGGCAGCGGGGATGTCCACGGAGGTTGCATGACCACACCCGCTACACCGGAAAACGCACCGGGACCGGTGCTTCTGCCCACACCCGAAGTGGTGCAGGCCCAACAACTGCTCGCCCGCCAGCAACTGGCGGTGGCGATGGACCGTGCGCGCACCGCTGCCCTGCAGGACGCGGCCGGCGTCGTCCTGCAGGACGAGTAACGCGCGCTGCTGAAGTACGATCGATCGCGTTGGCCCCGTCGCCAGCGCGATCGCCGAGGGATGTGCCGCCGCCCGTTTTGCTCGATCCAATTGTGGTCGATCCGGCAGGCCGTCGGCAGCCTCGCCTGCTGTTTGCTGAATGGGGAGAAATCCCGGCGTAGGCCTTCGCACCCGGCTTACATGTAGCGGCCTAGACTGGGCCGCATTTTCGATTCCGCCCCGTTGGAGATCGTGTGGGTTCCGGTAGTGACAGACAGCGACTGCGCAGCCTCAGGCCGACGCAGCCAGGACAAGTGCGGGCGCCGGGAAGGCGCGCCGGGAACCTTCGTGCATGCAGCCTGGCCGGGACGGCCGGCCATGCCGACTGCGCGGAGTAGGCGCCGATGGGGGTGCAGACCATCCATGCGGAGGCGGAATCGCCCGGGCCTGACGCCGGCTGGGCGCTGCTGCCTGCCGAAGTGCCCTTGCCGATGCCCGAGCAGACCCTGCGCGAAGGGCAGCTCAGGGTGCGCCGGCACCGCACCTCGCCACGCCTGATCGGCCTGCGTCGGCTGTACATCCTGGGCGGCACGCTGGTGATGACCGCAGCGGCCACCCGGATGATGTGGCGGGTGTTGTCGGTCAACGGCATCAGCGTGCTCGAAGCCTGCCTGCTGGTGCTGTTCGTGGGCCTGTTCGCCTGGATCGCGCTGTCGTTCGCCAGCGCGGTGGCAGGCTTCCTCACCGCCGTGTTCGACCGTGGCTATCGCCTGGGCATTGATCCGGACAAGCCGCTGCCCACCGTGCACAGCCGCACGGCGCTGCTGATGCCGACCTACAACGAGGATCCGCGCCGGCTGCTGGCCGGCCTGCGTGCGATCTACGAATCGGTGGCGGCCACCGGCCAGCTGGAGCGTTTCGACTTCTTCGTGCTCAGTGACACCCGCCGTGACGATATCGCGCGGGCCGAAGAGCAGGTCTTCGCCGAGCTCCGCGAGCAGGTGCCCGACGGCCGCGTGCGGCTGTTCTACCGCCGTCGTGGCGACAACAGCGGCCGCAAGGCGGGCAACATCGCCGACTGGGTGCGCCGCTTCGGCGGGGCCTACCCGCAGATGCTGATCCTGGACGCCGACAGCCTGATGACCGGCGACAGCATCGTGCGCCTGGTGGCCGGCATGGAACACAACGCTGACGTCGGCCTGATCCAGACCCTGCCGTCGGTGATCGGCGGACGCACCCTGTTCGCCCGCATGCAGCAGTTCGGCGGCCGCGTCTACGGGCCGGTGATCGCCCGGGGCGTGGCCTGGTGGCACGGCGCTGAAAGCAACTACTGGGGCCACAACGCCATCATCCGCACCCGTGCCTTCGCCGACCATGCCGGCCTGCCATCGCTGCCTGGGCGCAAGCCGTTCGGCGGCCACGTGCTCAGCCACGACTTCGTCGAAGCCGCGCTGATGCGGCGTGGCGGCTGGGCCGCGCACATGGTGCCGTACCTGGGGGGCAGCTATGAGGAAGGCCCGCCGACCCTGACCGACCTGCTGGTGCGCGACCGCCGCTGGTGCCAGGGCAACCTGCAGCACGGCAAGGTGGTCGGCAGCCGCGGCCTGCACTGGATCAGCCGCATGCACATGCTGATCGGCATCGGCCATTACTTCACTGCGCCCATGTGGGCGATGCTGATGCTGATCGGCATCGCCATCCCGCTGTTCCAGGAAGGCATCGACTTCAATGCCGTGCTGCACCTGGCGCCCGGCGTGTACTGGCGCGCGCAGGACGAGCAGCAGGTGGTGCGCCTGTTCGCCGCCACCATGGCGGTACTGCTGATGCCCAAGGTGCTGGGCTACCTGGCGATGCTGCTGGACCCGGTGGATCGTCGTGGCTGCGGCGGTGCGTTCCGTGCCTTCGTGTCGATGCTGGTGGAGACCGTGCTGGCGGCACTGATGGCGCCGGTGGTCATGTATGTGCAGTCCCGCGGCGTGGCCGAAGTGCTGTCCGGACGCGACTCGGGGTGGGACGCCCAGCAGCGCGACGACGGTGGCATTTCCTGGATGGCGCTGGTGCGCGGTTACGGCGGCCTGGGCCTGTTCGGCGCCTTCATGGGCGTGCTGGCCTGGCTGGTCTCGCCGTCGCTGGCGGCATGGATGGCGCCGGTGGTGATCGGCATGGTGCTGGCCATCCCGGTGGTCGCACTGACCTCGTCGCGCGGTCCCGGTGCGTTCCTGCACCGGCTGGGCCTGCTCGACATCCCCGAGGAGAACATTCCGCCGCCGGTGCTGGTACGCGCCGCGCAGCTGCGCCGGGAAGCGGCCGAACAGCCACCGCTGTACTGATCGCCCCACACCGGCGGCATAATGCGGCTCGCATCTGAAGGAGCCGCAACATGCTGCAAACGGTGGAACAGGAAACCGGCGCCTCGCCGCAGTGGTCGGTGATCTGGCTGCACGGCCTCGGCGCCGATGGCCATGACTTCGCTCCGATCGTTCCGGAGCTGGTGCGTCCGCACTGGCCGGCGCTGCGCTTCGTGTTCCCGCACGCCCCGGTGCGGCCGATCACGATCAACAACGGCGTGCCGATGCGCGGCTGGTACGACATCGTCGGCATGGATTTCCGTTCCCGCGCCGACATGGCCGGCGTGCGCGAATCGGTGGCCCAGGTAGAGGCCCTGATCGCCCGCGAGATCGAGCGGGGCATCACGCCGGAGCAGATCTTCCTGGCCGGCTTCTCGCAGGGGGGCGCGATCATTCTTACCGCCGCGCTGTCGCGCACGGCGCCGCTGGCCGGGCTGATCGCGCTGTCCACCTACCTGCCCGACGCGGACAGCGCCGAGCGCGTGGCTACCGCAGTGGACGTGCCGGTGTTCATGGCCCACGGCAGCGGCGACCCGGTAATTCCGCAGGCGGTAGCCGCACACAGCGCGCAGGCGCTGCGCGCGTTGGGCCTGCAGGTGCAGTGGCACAGCTACCCGATGGCGCACCAGGTCTGTGCCGAGGAGATCGATGCCCTGGGTGACTGGCTGCAGGAACGCCTGGGCGTCGCCTGACCCATGTCACCGGCCAGCACGCCTCCCTGGATGCCGGAACTGTGCCGCCTGCGGCGGCTGGCGGCGATGCTCGGCCTGGCCGAGCTGGTGGTGGTGCTGCTGGCCCTGGCGCCCGATGGCAGCCGTCACTGGACGGTGGGCGAGCTGCTTTCGGCCAGCGGTTTCGCACTCTGGCTGGCGCTGGCGGTGACCGCCAGCCTGTGCATGCTGCGGCAGGCGCTGTCGAGGCTGCCACCGCTGCTGGGCGCCGCTGCGGCGATCGCACTGGCGGCGCTGATCGCCGTGGTCTGCGCGGGCATCATCCACGCGCTGTATGCCGTGCTGGGCGACAGCTTCGCCCGTGGCATCAGCTTCTGGCGCTTCACCCTTGGCAGTGCGGCCACCAGCGCACTGATCAGCGCGCTGGCCCTGCGCTACTTCTACGTGAGCGACCGCTGGGCCGCGCAGGTGCAGGCCAACGCACGTGCACAGGCCGATGCACTGCAGGCCCGGATCCGTCCGCATTTCCTGTTCAACAGCATGAATCTGATCGCCAGCCTGCTGCATCGTGATCCGGCGGTGGCCGAACGCGCCGTGCTGGACCTGTCCGATCTGTTCCGCGCGGCGCTGGGGGCGGGCGATGGAGACTCCACCCTGCAGGCCGAATGCGAGCTGGCCGAGCGTTACCTGTCGATCGAGTCGCTGCGCCTGGGAGAGCGCCTGCAGGTGCATTGGCAGCGTGACGAGCCGCTGCCGTGGGAGCAGCCGCTGCCGCGGCTGGTGTTGCAGCCACTGGTGGAAAACGCGGTGCTGCATGGCATTTCGCGGTTGCCGGAAGGTGGCACCGTCGAGCTGCACGTGGCGCGCGAAGGCAACGAGCTGCACATCCGCGTACGCAATCCCGCTCCCGATCCACAGATGCCGGGGCTGGCCCTGGCACGCGGCGCCGGGCATGCCCAGCACAGCATCGGCCATCGCCTGGCGTGGCGCTTCGGCAGTGCCGCACGGATGACGGCCGGCTGGAGCGAGGGCTACTATGCCTGCCAGGTGACGGTGCCGATCCAGTGAGGGAACGATCGTGAGGGTAGTCATCGCCGATGACGAACCGCTAGCGCGCGAGCGCCTGCGCAGCCTGCTGGCCGCGCAGGAGGGGGTGGACGTGGTGGCCGAGGCCGGTAACGGCGAGCAGGCCCTGCACGCCTGCGCGGAACTGCAGCCGGACCTGGTGCTGCTGGACATTGCGATGCCCGGACTGGATGGGCTGGAAGCGGCCCGTCACCTGGCCAGCTTCGAGCCACGCCCGGCGGTGGTGTTCTGTACGGCCTACGACGCGCATGCCTTGTCGGCATTCGAAGCGGCGGCCATCGACTACCTGATGAAGCCGGTGCGTGCCGAGCGGCTGGCAGCGGCCATCGCGCGCGCACGGACCTTTCTGGCCGGGCGCGGGGGGCAGCCACAGCACGACGCGGGGCAACAGGCACGCAGCATGCTGTGCGCCCGGCTGCGGGGCAGCCTGCGGCTGATTCCACTGGATGACATCCATTACCTGCAGGCCGAGGAAAAGTACGTGGTGGTGCACCACGCGCGTGGTGAGGACCTGATCGAGGAGTCGCTGAAGTCGCTGGAGGAGGAATTCGCCAGCCGCTTCGTGCGCATCCACCGCAACTGTCTGGTGGCGCGGCACGAACTGGTGGAACTGCGTCGTGGCGTGGGCGGGCAGGTGCAGGCGGTGCTCCGGCATGGCAAGCAGCCGCTGGAGGTCAGCCGCCGCTGTGTGGCGACCCTGAAGCAGGAACTGCGGCATCTGTGAGTGTCCGACTCACCCTCGCGAATTTCCCGGTGACGGACGGCAAAAGCGTTGGTGATATCGGATGGGAGAGAGGGGTCTGACCCCGAGAGCCGCTGGCTGTTGCTTCTGCTTCTTTCTTTTGATCTTCCGTGGCTGGCGCACACGGAAACTGTCAGAGGCCGGGCGGGGTGGGTTGCGCAGGGGCGTGAGCCGCATGGGCGCGGCGACCGAGCTTACATGGACGTACTTGCAGCGGCCCCTGCGCAGCCCATCCCGCCCGGCCAAGCACGGCTGTTGCTTCAGCCTTGTCCCCAGCCAGCCATGAGGGGCTCCGCCGTTGGCCGTATCCGCGCCGAAGGCGCGATAATGACCGGATGGAAACCGTCCGCATCGCCACCCGCAAGAGCCCGCTCGCCCTCTGGCAGAGCGAACACGTCGCCGACCGCCTCCGCCAGGCCCATCCCGGCCTGCACGTGGAGCTGGTCCCGATGAGCACGCGCGGCGATGAAGTGCTCGACCGCTCGCTGGCCGCCATCGGTGGCAAGGGCCTGTTCCTGAAGGAACTGGAGCTGGCCATCCTGCGCGGCGACGCCGACTGCGCCGTGCATTCGCTGAAGGATGTGCCGATGGAACTGGATGCGCCGTTCGTGCTGCCGGCCATGCTGCCCCGTCATGACCCGGCCGACGGCTTCGTCTCCAACCTCTATGCCTCGCTTGATGCGTTGCCCATCGGCGCGCGCGTCGGCACGTCCTCGCTGCGCCGCCAGGCCCAGCTGCGTGCGCTGCGCCCGGACCTGGAACTGCTGGACCTGCGTGGCAACGTCAATACGCGCCTGGCCAAGCTCGACAACGGGGGCTACGACGCCATCGTGCTGGCCGTCGCCGGGCTGGAGCGCCTGGGACTGGGCGATCGGATCGTGCTGCGCCTGCAGCCGCCGCACTGGCTGCCGGCGCCGGCGCAGGGCGCCGTGGCCGTGGAGTGCGACGGCAGCAATGCGCCGCTGATGGCCTTGTTCGCTGCGCTCGATGACGCCGCGACACGCGCCTGCGTGGAAGCGGAGCGGGCAATGAACCGCGCGCTGCATGGCAGCTGCCATGTGCCGGTGGCGGCGATCGCGCAGTGGCAGGGGCAGGACCTGCACCTGCAGGGGCTGGTTGGCAGCGCCAGCGATGGCCGTGCGGTGCGCGCCGAAGGCGTGGGCCCGGCCAGCGACCCGGACGCGCTGGGCCAGCGCGTGGCGCAGAGGCTGCTCGATGGCGGGGCGGGTGAGCTGCTGAACGCCTGACCCGGCCGATTCCCTCGGCCAGGCGCTGCGGAACAGAAACGAAAACGGGCGCTAGGCGCCCGTTTCGCTTATTTGAACTTGTAGACCACGTTCATGGTGGTCAGCGTATCGGTCTTGCGCTTGTCCACCGCGACGTCGCTGTTGTAGCGGGCCTGCCAGCCGGCCTTCAAGGCCAGGTGTTCATTCATGCTCACCGACAGGCCGAAATCGTTCTGGCCGAAGGTGTTGTACGACCCCGATTCGACCAGCAGCGTGTTGACCAGATCGGTGTTCTCGGTAAGCGAGTACTTCATGTCGAACAGGCCACGACCGATCAGCCCGGTACGGGTGCGATCATCCTCGGTGCTGTGGGTGCGGCGCACACCGGGGCCGACCTGGGCATCGAAATAGAAGCGCTCGGTACTCCACAGACGGGTGCCGTAACCCAGACCGAACGAGCTCTGGCGGTCGTAGGTGGCGAAGTCATCGCGCTCGGTACGCACCGTGGCGGTCAGCTGGCGGTGCTCGCCCAGCTGCAGCGCGCTGCCGGCGCTGCCGGTGTAGCGGTTGGCGGTGGTGTTGTTGCGGCGGGTGGTGGTGCCGTCGTCGTTGGTCTCGGTCACCTTGGAGCTGGAACGCAGGCCGAACAGGTCCATGCTGTGCACCCAGTCACCGTCGGTGTAGCGCAGGCGCAGGCGGCCGTTGAAGCTCTCGGTGCTGCTGTTGCCGCGTGCCGAGGCGAAGCCGAGCTCGCCGCCGCTGCCGCTCCAGGGCGAGGACATCGCCGCCAGTTCGGATGCATCCTGCGCGTACGCCAGCGGGGCGCAGAGCAGCAGGGGAATCAGCAGGGACACGCGCAGGGACATCGAGGCTTCTCCGAAGCGGTTAACAACCCGTGATGATACTGGAAGCGTGATGGCCGTCCGCCCCATGGCGCTGGCCGCTTCAGCAGGCGTTGTCACCGCTCCCCATTCAGGGCAGCTCGATGCGGAGGGAGGGGTCGTTGAAGCGCGAATAGCGCAGGCGCAGCTGGAACACCTTGCCGTTGCTGCTGCCGCTGCGCACGATCTGGCGTGGCAGGCCCTGCCCATCCACCCAGTACTCCAGGCGCTCGCCGGGGCCGGCGCCACGCAGCCGGTAGCGCCGGGTCTGGACCCCGTCCAGCGTCTGGCTGCCCAGATCCTCGGCCTGCAGCGCCGCGGGCGCGACGTCGGCCGGCAGCGGCGTCCGCCATTGCTCGAGCAGACCGGGCGGCGTCGGCACCTGGCGGATGGCCCCGTCGGCCTGCAGGAACATCGTGTCACCGATGATGGTCTGTGCACCGGCCGCCGTCTGTACCCGGAACCGGTCCGGGGCCACGAAGTCCATCGCACTGCGGACCGGCTGTGGCGTACCCAGCACTTCCAGTTCCGCGTGGAAGCTGCGCAGGGCGGCGAACCGTTGGCTGGCGGCCAGTACCGCCTGCGCCGGGTCGGCCTGCGGAACGACCGCGTCGCCGCCGGACGGCGCTGGGGGGCGCCCACAGGCAGCCAGCAGCAGGCAGGCCAGCAGGGGCAGGGCGGGCAACCGGCGCATGGGAGGGCTTTCGCAGAGGGCGGGGCGCCCACGATAGCCCAAACCCCCCACACAAGACCCGCGACTCGGACATAATCGGGGGCATGGACCGATACGAACGCATCACCGCCCTGCATCGTCTGCTCAAGTCCGCGCGCTATCCGGTGACGGTGGCGACCCTGCAGGACAAGCTCGGTTGTTCCCGTGCCACCGTCTACCGCGACCTGGCGTTCCTGCGCGACGCGCTGATGGCGCCGATCGAGGGCGATGGCGAGGCCGGCTTCCGCTATCACGCCGACGAAAGCGACCGCTTCGAACTGCCCGGCCTCTGGCTCAGCTCGGAGGAGCTGCATGCCCTGCTGGCATCGCAGCACCTGCTGGCCCGTACCGGCGGAGGCGTGCTGTCTTCGGTGCTGGCACCGCTGCAGCAGCGCATCGAAAGCCTGCTGGCCGCGCAGGCGGGGGTCTCCAGCTGGCCGGTGGACCGGGTGCGGGTCATTCCGCATCGCGGCCGCAAATTCGACGAAGGCAGCTTCCGCAGCGTGGCTTCGGCCGTGCTCGAGCGGCGCCAGCTGGGCTTCGAGTACCGCGCCCGTTCCACCGACGAACCGACCAAGCGCACTGTTTCGCCGCAGCGCCTGACCCACTACCGCGACAACTGGTACCTCGATGCGTGGGACCACGACCGCGAGGCCCTCCGCAGCTTCGCGGTGGACCGGATCCACAAGGCGCGGGTGATCGACCACACGGCCCGTGACGTGGCCGACAGCGAACTGGACGAGCAGCTGGGTGCCAGCTACGGCATTTTCTCCGGTGCGCCGAAGGGCTGGGCCACCATCCTGTTCAGCGCCAAGGCTGCGCGCTGGGTCGCCGATGAGCACTGGCATTCCAAGCAGCAGGGCCGTTTCCTGGCCGATGGCCGCTATGAACTGAAAGTGCCTTACAGCGTGTCACGCGAACTGCTGATGGATGTGCTGCATTACGGCTCGGATGCCGAGATCGTCGAACCGACGATGCTGCGCGAGCAGGCCAAGGCGCTGCTCGAGCTGGCCCTGAGCAACTACGATAGATCCTGACCTCCCCCCGAGAATCATTCCGCCCATGAAGAAGACCCTGTTGCTGCCCCTGCTCGCCGCTGCGCTGGCCCTGACCGCCTGCGGCAAGTCCGGCGAGCCTTCGCAGAAGCTGGTGGTGGCCGCCACGGCCGTGCCGCACGCCGAAATCCTCGAGGTGGTCAAGCCGATCCTCAAACAGGAAGGCGTGGAACTGGACGTGCGCGTGTTCAACGACTACGTGCAGCCCAACGACCAGCTGGTGCAGAAGCAGGTGGACGTGAACTACTTCCAGACCGAGCCGTACCTGGACGCCTACAACCGCGACCGCAAGACCGATCTGGTGACGGTGATCGGCGTGCACATCGAGCCGTTCGGCGCATACTCGCGCAAGATCAAGTCGCTGGCCGAACTGCGCGAAGGCGCGGATGTGGTCATCCCGAACGATCCGAGCAACAACAGCCGGGCGCTGATCCTGCTGCACAAGGCCGGCGTGATCGAGCTGAAGGATCCGACCAATGCGCTGGCAACCCAGCGCGACATCGTCTCCAATCCGAAGCAGCTGAAGTTCCGCGAGCTGGATTCGGCGATGCTGCCCCGCGTACTGGATCAGGTGGACCTGGCCCTGATCAACACCAACTATGCATTGGATGCGGGTCTGAACCCGACCCGGGATGCGCTGGCGATCGAAAGCAAGGACTCGCCGTACGTGAACTTCCTGGTGGCCCGGCCCGACAACAAGGATGATGCGCGCGTGCAGAAGCTGGCCAAGGCGCTCACCAGCGCACAGGTGAAGACGTTCATCGAGACCAAGTACAAGGGTGCCGTGCTGCCGGCGTTCTGATGTTGGGGTAGCGCCGGGGCCAGCCCCCCCGCGTGGGGGGTTTTTGGGCGGGCCGAGGACCCCCCCGCCGCCCCCAAAACACCAGGGAGGCCCCG